>RFFU01000108.1 GCA_003697085.1 Candidatus Hydrogenedentota bacterium | reverse complement strand
TGTTCCCGTCGCGACACGCGACGTAGATCGAATCCCAGCCGTCGATTCCCAGACCATACCATTCGGCGACATTCATTCCGAGCCCGCCTGGTGTGGCCCAATTGAGATTCGTCCATGTCTCGGTCGAAATGTCATATTTGGCGATCGCCGTCGCGGACTTCCCTGTGTTGTCCACGACGAAGACCTCATTGTTCGAGTTCATCACGATCCCATATTGGTTGTCCGATCTATTCGTTCCGAACGGCAGGTCTACCAGACGGAGGAAGGTCGGTGGGTCCGTGTTTGGATCTCCGAGCGAGACCTGACAGAACGAAAGCCGGCCGCCGCCGTTCGTCCAAGAAAGAATGCCGCTCGCGGTGACATAAACATCCCCCGGCCGATCGATCGTGATGCCGCTTCCCTTGATCTGCGCCGTAATGGTGGGATCCTTCATCGAGACGTAGGCACGGACGGTATAGGAACCATACGGAAGAACGTTCCCCGAATCGTCCGTCCCATCCCACGTCACCGCGGCGGTCGGATTCGCGTTGACTTCCAGCGAAGCCGACCGGCGGACGAGGTCTCCGGAGGCATTGTAATATTCAAGACGATATCCACCTTGGTTGTCTGGATTCTCCGCGCCGGCACCGCCACCGGAGAGATCGAGCGAAACATCGACCGAGCCTCCGGCCTGGTTGTCGAAGGAATTACAAGGCGAAGTCGTGATCGTGTTGATCGTCCTTTCGTCCACGGCCGCGCGCACCGTGAACGACACTCCCGAAAGAACCAATAATAGGAGAACGGCGGAAAAAAGGATCCTCCCCCCACAGCACGCGACACTGCATTCTCCCCCACGAGGGGACGAGCAAGAGGTCAGTCCCAGCCGCCCCGCACCAGCCCCCTCCTCGCTATAGCGGTGACGATCTCGCATTTCCGCTCCCGCGCATCCTTTCTCTCTTTCCGGCCCCTCTCTTCCTCTCACATCCGCCGTCTTCCCTTCCTCGAAACCGCCACGATGCCTCCCCCTTTGTCATCGCCGTCTTTCCCTCTCCTCGACTCTCCTCGACGAACACCTCTCCAGGATAATTTTAACGAAAGAGGAGACGAAAATCAATGTACGTTTTCTTACACTTGGAGGAATCGGGGGCCGGGGTTGACACTGTGACACTTAGTAAAATTCGGAGGCCGAGGGTCGATGGAGCCCCCGGTGTCGAAGCCGGGGGCCGGCGAGGGCATCGGCAACGGAAAGAGCGGACGAGGGCACGGGCGAAGGAAAAGGAAAAAGGAAAAGGAAACAGAAGATTTGGAGCGCTTACTCTCCAGTCTGCGGATTCGCGATGGGCGACCCGCCGGTCGCCCCTACAAATCCGGTTGGCTGGGCGATGCGCATAGCCGATCCCCCCGCCCGTGTCACCGCAGGTTAGAGAACCTGCGCGCCATTTTTGCAGGCAGGATGCCTGCGCACCCAGGAAGCCATTGAAGCGGTTTCATTAGAAGCGGTTTCATAAGTACCGCTCCGGCCTCGAAAATCCTGCAATATCAAGGGGAAAGAAAGCCTTATGAAACCGCTTCATTGTCATTCCGAGGCGTATTCGCGCCGAGGAATCCCCTCTGCGCGGCATCACGCACAGGGGGCCAATACTCCCCCCTCACCCCAATCCTCTCCCCAGAGGGGTGAGGGAGAACGAAGCGGTTGTCAACAATCTCGGGGAATTCCTCGTCGGAGTCGCTCCGCGCCGCCTCGCTCGGAATGACAAGGGCGAGTTTAGTGTTCCGCAGTTTGCATATCCGGCGGCCCCTATCGGTTTGCCCGCGCTCGTGCAGCTGAAAAATCGGGGGTGCCGTGCCGATACTGCGCTTGCGGATCAAACCTCCCCGCCGAGACGATAATACCACACCGCCAGCGCCCGCCCGAGGAACGAGTCCAAAACCGCGTCACGAAGACGGCGTACCACCACCTCCCAATCTCCCCGCCCCAACAGACGCTCCAGCAGACATTGCGAGACTCCCGTGGACCCGACATTGAGCGAACCGCGGGTTGCGACGTAGAACGGATCGCTCATTACGAAGGACGAAGTCTCTCCGTCCGTATGAGCAAGAGCATAAAGATAGTAATACGAGTCGGGAAGGTCCGCCCCGAGATATACCTGGCCGACGGCGGGGAGATTGGCTGCCAGAAGCGTTCCGTTGAAATCCGCTCCGTCCGTGTCCCAATAGATATCGACGAGGAAGGTTCGCGTGTCCACGTTCGATTCCGCACGGTATTTCACAAGAAACGGCTTCTCGACCGTGTCTCCGGCGGAGGGGGAATCGATGACGACGTGCATCGGCACGAGCATTTCCGAGGCGTTTCGTACGGTGCGCGAAAGCCGAAAATTGTCGATCCAGCCGCGGAAGGCGTGTCCGCGGGTGTTGGGAATGTTTCCCTGCGCTCCGACGGTGAAGGTGTCGATCGCCAGAGGGCGGTCGTCGTTGGACTCCTGGACCTCGATGCCGTTGACGAAGAGGCGTATCCCGGAATCGGGTCCCCAGATCGCGGCGATGCCGTACCACTCCCCCAAACGCAGACTTACTCCGGCCGGATGTGCTTCGTCCGGCTCGTAAAAGCCGCTCTCGGCGATCCCGAAATAGAGATCGCCTTCCTCGTCGACGGCCAACGAAAAATCACCGTCTTGGGGCGGCTGTTTCTGCTCGCCGATCGTGACGATCTCCTGGAAGAGCTTCGGCTGGGGATTGTTATTAAAGACCCACGTCTCGGCCTTGATGAAAAATTCCAACGTTCCGGAATCCTGGAAGTTCTCCGTCAAACCCGGCGCCCACCAGGAATCGGAAAAGACCAGGTGTGCCGTGGTATCCGCCAGATAGACCGCCTGGCCTCCCAAATAACCGGAATCGACCTTCACGAACGCCGAGACGGACTCGGAAAGCCAACCCGTCGAATCCCCCTCGAAATCCTCGAAAAGCTGCGTCCCCGTGTCTTGCATCGCGATGGAGCTGGAGTGAACTACCGCTTCCTCGCCTTCCGTCCTCATTCCGGAACCAAAGAAGACAACTCCGAGCAGAATGACGGCAATCACCGCCGCCCCCTCGAAAGCCGTCCGCACGAAGCGAGGGGTGTTCCTTTCTCTGAATTTTTCTTCCATCACAACCCCGCTTTATTATGTACCCGAGTTCGAAAAGAAATGCAACCTGCAGTTTCCCGAAAAAGCCGTCGTGGGTTTGGGTGGTACCGTACCTTCTCGCTCCCAGTCTCTTCCGTGGAACCTCTCCTTCTTGAATCTCCGGCTCGTCTTCGGCGGAGTCGGGGAATGGACGTCACGGCATTGTAAGCAAAATCGTAACCGGACTCCTGCAAGTCGCATACGAGGAAACCACAGAGAACACGGAGGACACGGAGAAGTGACGGAGAAAGAAAGGAAGAAGAGACCGGCGAACGTCCTTTTCTGAAAGCGTAAAACCTGAAAAAAACGCTTACCCCGCGCGGAAAAAAGGAAAAGAAAAACCCGAATGCGTTGAATCCGCGGGTTTTCTCGGGTCTCTTCCTTTTTTCATTTCATCCTCTGTGATCTCTGTGTCTCTGTGTTGTATCCCTTTT
>RFFU01000107.1 GCA_003697085.1 Candidatus Hydrogenedentota bacterium | reverse complement strand
GAAAGGGGGGCGAGTCCGAGGAAGGAAAAAGTGAGGAGGAGACGGATGCTGATTGCGGTTCCGCGGGAGAAAGGAGAAGGCGAACGTCGGGTCGCTCTGATCCCCGAGACGGTGGCGCGATTCGTCAAGGCCGGTAACTCCGTTCTTGTGGAAGCGGGAGCCGGCGCTGCCGCGGGTTTTCCCGACGAAGAATATACGAAACGAGGCGCCGAGATCGCCGAAAATCCTTCGGAGGTCTGGTCACGGGCGGACGTTCTCCTCAAGGTCAATCCTCCGACGGCCGAAGAAGCGGGGTTCTTGAAAGAAGGAGCGGCCCTGATCGCGTTCCTCTGGCCGCATCTCAACAAGGAGATCCTGGAGATCCTGGCGAAGAGAGACGTTCTTTCCTTCGCGATGGACAAGATCCCCCGCATCACGCGTGCGCAAACAATGGATGCGCTCTCCTCGATGAGTTCCTTGGCGGGCTACAAGGCCGCGGTCGTGGCCGCGGACCGCTTGAGCAAGCAGTTTCCGATGATGATGACGGCGGCCGGCACGATCGCCCCGGCCAAAGTGTTCGTTCTCGGCGCGGGCGTAGCCGGTCTTCAAGCGATCGCTACCGCCCATCGTCTCGGCGCTCACGTCGAGGCCTACGATATCCGGCCGGCGGTCAAGGAACAGGTCGAAAGTCTCGGGGCGAAATTCGTCGTTCTGGAGTTGGAGACGGAGGAGGCGGAGGACAAGGGCGGATACGCCAAGGCCCAGGACGAAGCCTTCTATGAGAAGCAACGCCAAATGATGCTGCACCACGTCGCCGCCGCCGATGCCGTCATCACAACGGCCCTCGTTCCCGGACGCAAGGCACCGATTCTTGTGACCGAAGAGATGGTCAAGGGAATGCGCGCGGGTTCGGTCGTCGTCGATCTGGCCGCGGAACAGGGAGGAAATTGCGAATTGACGGAACCGGGGAAGGAGGTCGTCAAGCACAACGTTCTGATTGTCGGAATGGTCAACGTCCCCTCCAGTCTCGCCTATAATGCAAGCCAAATGTATTCTCGAAATATCGCCGCCTTCCTCAATCACCTCCTCGCGGACGGGAAGATCGACGTGAATCGGGAAGACGAGATTACCAAGGCCACGCTTGTGACCGCGGAAGGGAGGATCCTGCAAGAATGACGCTCGAGACGTTTCTGGCGGCCTTTACGGTCTTCACCTTGGCCGTCTTCATCGGATTCGAAGTGATTTCGAAGGTTCCACCGACGCTGCATACACCGTTGATGTCCGGCTCCAACGCGATCTCCGGTATCACGATCGTGGGAGCCCTGGTTGCATGCAGCGAGGTTCACGCTGGGAAGATCACCGTTTGGCTCGGGTTCTTCGCGCTCATCCTCGCGACGATTAACGTCGTCGGAGGATTTCTCGTTACCGACCGGATGCTGAAGATGTTCGTGAAGAAACCGCGCGGAGCCGGAGCAGCCGGAAGAACGGAGAAGGGAGAATGACCCTGACGCCTCGCGCCACGGCGACGCTCGTTACGGTCGCCTATCTCATTTCCGCTTCCTGCTTTATCATCGGTCTCAAACGCCTCTCCTCGCCGCGCACCGCCGTGAAGGGAAATCTGATCGGCGCGGTGGGAATGCTCTTGGCCGTCCTCGCCACGCTCGTTCAAACCGGTGTCGGCAGCCTCGGGCTCATCCTCGCCGGATTGGCCATCGGTTCCGTTATCGGCGCGCTCTTGGCGCTCAAGATCGAGATGACCGCGATGCCGCAGATGGTTGCTCTGCTCAACGGTTTCGGCGGGGCCGCCTCGGCGCTCGTGGCCTCCGCGGAACTCTTCAAGATCCTTCCGCACGGCACGAACGCTTCCGCCTTCGTCACCGTTCCCATCATTCTCGGGGCGTTGATCGGATGGGTCACCTTCACCGGGAGCCTGATCGCCTTCGCGAAGTTGCAGGAAATTATGACAACGGCCCCCATCACCTACCCGGGCCAGAACATCTTCAATATGATTCTTTCCGCCGTGACGCTCGTGTTGGCTGTTCTCATCGTCCGTGATCCCACCCGGGTGAGTTACTTCTGGATTCTCTCCGCTCTCTCCGCCGTCTTGGGAGTGCTCGCGGTGATTCCGATCGGGGGCGCGGATATGCCGGTTGTCATCGCGCTTCTGAATTCCTACTCGGGGCTGGCCGCCTGCGCGACCGGCTTCGCGATCAACAACAACGCGCTGATTATCAGCGGCTCGCTCGTCGGGGCCTCCGGAGTGATCCTCACGGCGATTATGTGCAAGGCGATGAACCGTTCCTTGGCCAATGTCCTCTTCAGCGCCTTCGGCTCGGCGCCTGAGGAAGGAACCGCCGCGGCGGCCGGCGCGACCGGTACGGTGAAGGGCTACGACGCCGAGGATGTGGCGATCGTCTTCGACGCGGCTCAGACCGTCATTATCGTTCCCGGTTATGGAATGGCGGTCGCCCAGGCTCAACACGCCGTACGCGAACTGGCGGACCTCCTCAAGGAACGCGGGACAACCGTGATGTACGCCATTCATCCCGTCGCCGGAAGAATGCCGGGCCATATGAACGTGCTGCTGGCCGAGGCGAACGTTCCTTATGAAGAGTTATTGGATCTCGACCAAGTCAACCCGCACTTCCCCGAAGCGGATGTGGCGCTTGTGGTGGGAGCGAACGACATCACAAACCCCGCGGCTCGCACCGAGAAATCGAGTCCGATCTATGGAATGCCTATCCTCGATGTCGATAAGGCCCGGACGATCGTCGTTCTGAAGCGCAGTATGCGACCGGGCTTCGCCGGCGTGGACAATCCGCTCTATACCCTGCCGCAAACGATGATGTTCTTCGGGGATGCGAAAGCGAGCCTGATGAAACTGATTCAGGAATTGAAGGAACTCGGCTCCTAGAGAGGTCTCCATCGATCCGGCCATATTCCGCCCGTCTTTGTCCCGGCTCCGACGCCGGGGCCTTCGCCGGCCCACCAAGGAAGGATTGGAGGGGGCCCCACCCGCCCGGGTTCTAAACGCCGCTGTCGACTCATCCCTCCTTCCGGCCGGAGCGGCGGTCGGCTGTAACGGCGTCGATCTCCTCCAGGATCCCCAGAAGTTTTCTCGGGGCTTCCGGCTCCGTCACGATCAGAAACTTTTCGTCGTGTTTTTGAAAGAGCACTAACGCCTCGGTCAGCGGAGTTTCCGGTGTCGTCGTGAGCCACCGGGTCCGCATCAGATCACCGGCAACAAGCAATTGGTTCATCGATGGATAATAAGCCAGGTGGCTGATATCGTCATAGACGATCACGCCTTGCAGGAGCCCGTCGGCATCGAGGACAGGCTGGACGTTGCGCCGGCTCGTTTGAAAAATATGAATCACCTCCTTGAGCGAGGAAGACGGCGCCAATACGGAAAACCGCTTGTTCATCACGTCCCGTACGCGCAATGTATCGACGGCTTTCCGGGATTCCGCGCCGAACGACCCGAGCAGATAGTGCACGGTCTCGAGAAGATGCATCCGATAGACTCCGAGTTCCTTGTGGTGAACGAGGGATTCCAATTCGATTTCCCCGACGTGAATCAGTGAAAAGCGTTCGAGGAGAGGTCCGGCCAGTTCGAAGACAGCGACCGCGGAGAGAATAATCGTGGCGATAGGGGAGGCCAGAAGCGGAGATTCGTTTTGAAGTTCGTAGAGGAGGCCGAGCGAGACGGCACCGTGACAGAGAAGCGCCGGTCCCACCCAGTAACGGACGTCCTCGTTCTCGCGGATCAGGAAGGCCCCGAGCGCGGTGCCTGCGATCTTCCCGGTGGCGCGCGCCAGAATGTATCCGATCCCCAAAAGTCCGATGTGCGCAAGTTCACCGAAGTGCAACGCCGCTCCCGCCGCGACGAAAAAGACGACGTAGAGCGGCTTGCCGACGTCCTTGAGCCGAGAAAAAACCTCCTCTCCTTCATAAAACGCGTTGAGCACGACCATCCCGCAGAACATCATCGTCAGAAGAGGGGAGACCCCAAGGAAACGGGCTCCTCCCAGCCCCAGAAGAACCGAGCCGAAATAGACCAGAAACACCTCGTCTCCTCCCTCGCGCCGCCGCTGTTCGAGAACGCTCATCAGGAGCCCGACAGCGGTTCCGAGAGCGACCGAGCCGAGGAGATACCACGCCGCAAAAGAGAAATCCCGCGCCAAAACCGCGCCGTCGAGGGTTCCGGATGCGAACCACAAGACAACCGCTGCACTTACGCGGAAAAGAAAGATGGACAGGATTGTGTTGAGCGCGGTCAGACTCAGGATCACATCCGTTGTATGCCCCGAAGCGCGATATTCCTTGATGACCAAAAGTGTGGCGGCCGGAGCGGTGGCCACGGCGATCGAGGCGAGAAGCAAGGCCGCGGAACCAGGAGCCCCGAGGGCGAACGTGACGGTAAGAACGATCAGAAAGACGACGGCGGCCTGGAGAAGGCAAAGCCGAATCATCGAACCGGATATCTTTCGGAGCCGCCGGCTCGTCAGTTCTCCTCCGAGGCCGAACATAATGAGGCCTAAGGCCAGATCCGAAACGATCCGTACCGCGGAGAGATCGGAGGGTGAAAGTATCGGTTGCGGAAGAAGAAGCGCGCTTCCCGGCCCGAGAAGAATTCCCCAGAGAAGATACGCGGTCACCTTTTGTATATGCAAACGGCCGGCAATGTGGCCGAAGAAGAGGCCCCCGATGAGAATGATTGCCAGGTCCAGCGCCATGCCTTCTCCTTCCAAGACGTAACTTACACGAAGAAGGAGGTTTTGGGAAGGCTTCGTTGGTAGCGCGGGCATTCCGCTTGCGAGAAGATCCGCAAGGAGCGCCATCCCTGGTAGCGCGGGCATCCTGCCTGCAGGAATCGAGCGCGATGAAGGCATGGCATGATAGGGGTAGGAAGGACCGGTTCTCCCGGTCCCTCCCCCCTCCGAACCGTACGTGCGGATCTCCCGCATACGGCTCTCCGGTCAG
>RFFU01000106.1 GCA_003697085.1 Candidatus Hydrogenedentota bacterium | reverse complement strand
CGAAGAGACAACGAGTCGTTCGACAGGACTTCGACCGAGAAGAGAAGCGAAGCGGGACGAAGAAGTGCGTGTCATCGTCGGAGCGGGGGCGGAGTTTCCACCGCGCGGATTGCGGCTTTTCCGGCGGCGAGGGTGATCGTCATCGAAGCGTGCGGCAGGAGGGGATCGTCGTGAAGAGAACAAATGACGCACCGGCGTCGGGATTGTTCGAGGATCCGTTCGCGGACAAGGCCTGCGTTGCTCTCGTCGAGCATAGCGAAGGGTTCATCGAGAATGAGGACGGGGGCATCGCTGAGGAAGACGCGAACGAGATCGAGGCGGCGTTGTTCCCCGCCTGAAAGCGTTCCGGCCTTTCGGTGGAGATCGGTGGGAAGACGGAAGGCGTCCAGCCAACGGCGGAGCAGAGCGGCGTCCGCCGATGCGGGTTTCCTTCCGAAGGGAAGCAGGTTCTCGAAAAGAGATTCTTCTTGAAGAACGGCGGTTTCTTGAGGAAGCAATCCGACGGTCTCCCGGCGGAGTCGGGCGATGGTTTGATCATCTTGCGAGGCGAGATTGATTTTCCGAAAGAGGATTTGACCGCGTGTCGGTGGGAACGCGCCGGCAAGACATAGGAGAAGCGTGCTCTTTCCCGCTCCAGAAGGACCGGTAACGGCGATGAGACTGGTGGAAGGGAGGCGAAGGGAGAGAGGACCAAGGCGAAAGGAGCCGAGTTCCATCGTCAACTCCCTGGCTTCGATAGGTACTTTCATCGCCGGAAACCGTTGGCAGAAGAGATCAGATGGGACGAATTTCGCGTCACCGGGTCGCCCTTCTTACGCGCGGCCGTGTCGGAAAAAAGAAACGGTTTACGTGGAGGGACGACAACCACGAGGGAACGATCTTCTCCAGCATGCATGGTATGGGGGGGAGGGATCGAGAAGACATTCACGGTTCGGGCAGAGACGGTTTCCGATAGGGAAGATGTTTTTGGGAAAGAGCAGGCAGAGCGACGCGAAGAGAAGGAAATGGAAGAAGGAACTCCACGCACAAAACCCTGTTCTTTTCTGTGAGAAAAGCGAGCCCGGGGGCCGAGGTCGGGGAATTGGGTTTTCGAAGGCGCGGTGGATCAAAGAGGAGGATGCCAGCGACGGGTTCGGTGAGGGAGGAGAGAAGACGGCGATAAGAGGTATCGTCCGCGGCGGAGAATCGCCCGTCCAAAAGAAGGTCAATTTCATCCATCAAGGAAGAAGCGTCCTTTCCGGTACCGTTGACAAGAAAGGCTCGGTTTCGAAAAGGATTTTTTTCGGAGGGGAGTCCGAGCCGTTTGCCAGGGACGATGGAGGTGTAACGATAGGTCGTCGTGGGAACGGGGGGGACGAAACGGTTCAGGAGAGGGGAGTCGCCCAACTGATCCAGCATCTCTTTCATCTCGATCGTGATGCGGCGTCCGGTTACCGGAATACCACGGTATTTCGTCGAAGGAAGGGGCGAGGAAGAGATGCGCGGAGTGAAGAAAAAATTACGAAAGCCCAAGAGAGTCCAGGATTTTTTCTGAAGAGAATCAATTTCCGCAATCTTTTCCAGGAGTCTTTCCGGCTCGTCGGTTGTTCTCAGCACGGAGAGAGAGACGGTGCGGCGAGGGGCGGAGAGATTGGCAGGCGAGGGGGAGAGAGCGAGAGCCACGTGTCCGGAAAGGATCGAGGATTGAATCCGGCCGAGTGTGACCAGAGCCGTCTCGATTCCGCTTCCAGCAAAAGTTGTTTCGAGAAGAGTCTCACGTGCGCGGGAAAGGTTTTCCGGGGAGAAGGAGAGTGTTCCGACGAGGGGGGCGGGCGGAACGAGGCGAAGGAGGGGAAAGGTATCTCGAGGAAGGAAGAGGTCGGAGAGCGGAGACGAGGATTTCAGAGCGAAGGTGACGCGCGCGTGGAGGGATGAGTCGTAAGATTGTTCCAGCACGAGCTCCACCCGTTCGAATTCTCCGAATAACGTTTCAAGGACGCGAAGTCCGAGGCGGGGATAAGGTTGATCGAACTCATTCTCGAGAGAACGAAGGAGAGCGCGTCCGGTACGGAGAAAAGGGGGCAGGATAATGAAGCGGACGACGGCAGGAGTTTGCTCGGAGAAAGAGACCCCCTTCGTTTCAAGTGCGAGAAGATCCCGAAGGATGCGATCGTTTCGTGCCACAAGGAGATAGTCGCCGGCGATGGTAAAAGAATCGGACGCATAGGGAAGGCAGGTACGTCGGGCGACAGAGAGTGCATCCGGGGGGAAACCGAGCGTTTGGAGGAAGCGAAGGGGGTCTTTGAGCGGAAGGCAGGAGACGTGGAGATCGCCCCTTTCCGGCCCCCAGGTCGATATGAAACCGACCGGGCGATCCGGGGCGATTCCATATTTCCGAGGGGAGACGAGGGCGGCGGCCGTGAAGTGCGGCGAAAGGAAGGCCGGCGAGGGAAAAGGAAGAGAGGAATCGAGTGCGGCCTCGAAGGTTTCAGCGAGAAATTTCCAATCCTTTAGCGATGAAATTTCGACGTAAAAGTCCGCGCTGGGAGGAACGAGTTCGGCCGGGGTACGGACGGCCGGGTTGGCCCGCTCTAGACGCCGGGTATCGGTCCAGATCGCGTGGATGCCGAGAAGAAGGATCAGTATTCCGAGAAGAAATGTCGAAATCAGGAGAAAACGTTTCATGGCTCCAGAATTTTATTTCATCAGGACGGGAAGGTACAGTTGGGAAGAATATGACTTTTTTCCTCTTTGACGTTTTGCTATTCAAATCTATAATCGAGATATGAGTGGGAGCGAGAAAGAGAGTCTTGGGATCTTTTCCGAACTTCCGAAAAAACTGCGAGATCGCTTAAATAAAGCGCGCATAGAACGGAAATTCGGTCCGGGAGAGATCATCTTTCGCGAGGGAACCCCGGGAGACGGCGTCTACATTATCCGCAAGGGCCGCGTGATGCTCTACTCCTTTTCCGCCTACGGGGATCGGAAGATCTTCGATATCATCTCCGAAGGCGACGTGATCGGCGAGATGGCTCTTATCGACGAGGAACCGCGATCGATGACGGCCGAAACTGTGACCGCGGTCGAGAGCGATTTC
This sequence comes from Candidatus Hydrogenedentota bacterium, assembly GCA_003697085.1. Taxonomy (GTDB): domain Bacteria; phylum UBA8481; class UBA8481; order UBA8481; family J006; genus J006. The sequence continues at coordinate 42,966 of RFFU01000106.1, read as the reverse complement.
ATATCGCGGGAAGATTTCACGCGCGAGATTCTTTCGGAGCGGGAGGCGATTCTGCCGCTCTTGAGGCTGGTGGTGCGCCGGCTTCGGCGGCTGGATGAACACGTTGAGGAAATCATTTTTCAGGGAGTCCCCGCGCGGGTGGCCGCGGCGATCGCGTATTTGGCGGACCGGTTTGGTGTCCGGTCGGAAAAGAACGGGAAAACGATCATCCAACTCAAGATCACTCACGCGGAACTGGCTGATCTTGTCGGAACAAGCCGCGAGTACGCCTCGAAATTCATCGCCCAGTTTCAAAACGACGGAATCCTAAAGTGCAGCCGTGGTATGATGGAAATCTTTGATCTCGAGGGCCTCAAATCCTGGACCCAATAAAAAAGGTGTCATTCTTACATTTTGTCAATTTCAGGCGTTGTGACTCCGGGCGATGATTTAGCGCTATTGGTAGGATTAGGGAGACCGTGCGAAGAAGAAACCCGCTGAAAGATCATGGAACTTCCCAAGGAGGGGAAAAGGGACCTGGCAAAGAGGGAAGAGGGACTTCGGAACGTTTCACAACCTTTTTTCGTGTTTTTATTGCCGGCTTTAGTCTGAGCGCGAGCGACGGTCAGCTTGCGCTTCTGAAAAAAGGGGAGTTGTGACACATAAAAGTATGCAAACTTACACAAACTCTCCTCAAGTTTTTTGGTATTTTCTCCGATAAGCGTTAATGGGAGTAGTGACAATAGGATTGTGACGGCGTTCCGGAGCGAACTGATCGGACCAAGGAGGGTTCGCGGGCGTTCAAGGGAGAGGGACGTGCCGCCGAAAGGACATGGAGGGAGGAGAAGTTATGGCGGGAATATCTTTTTCGGGAATTTCCTCGGGAATCGACTGGGATGCCCTGCGGGAAGCTTTGATGGCCGTGGAGCGCCGGCCCCTGATTCGACTAACTGACCAGCAAGATACGTATGAAACCCAGAAGAATGCCTTCAACGATATCAATTCGCGCCTCGGAAATCTCTTAGGGACCGTCACGCCTTTATTGGATCAGGTCAATGACCTTTTCAAGGCAACGACAGCCACGTCTAGCGATACGAATGTCGTTACGGCGACCGCGGATGATACGGCGGTATCGGGGACATACGATATTCGGGTTCAGCAGTTGGCGACGGCGGAGAGTGTCATTTCGGCGGTGGGAGCGACGGTGAGTTCCTTTACGGCGGGTTTTGCCGGTACGGATTTGAATGCCGACATCGACGCGGCGACGACGTTGGTTGGTTCGTTGCACAGGAGGGACAACGCGGCCTCCTTCGTCGATGCCGACCTCGGGCAGATGGTAATCGACGATGGTGTCACGAATGTTACGGTGGATTTGACGGCGGGAGGTATTACGACGGCGAGCACCGTGAATGATTTGATCACTGCGGTCAATTCTCAGCTTTCCGCGGGGGGCTCTCAGGTGACGGTCGGGTTGAATGGAACGGGAGACGGTTTGCTATTCACTTCCGGGACAGGTAACGTCTCTATTTCGGACGGAGGAGATGGAAAACAAACGGCGACGAAATTCGGGGTGGTGACAGCGGGTTTGGTGCCGTCACCGGTGGACTCGGGGGATCTCGATCCCGATCTTCAGACGGACACTCCCTTGTCCGTGCTCAACGGAGGTTCGGGCGTGACGGATCTGACCAGTGGGCTGGTTTTGCACTTGGGAACGTCGAGCGCGACCGTGGACCTTTCCACGGCGACGACGGTGAACGACGTCATCAACGCAATCAACGGCGCGGGTTTGAATGTCACGGCGTCACTGGATGGAGGGGGGAAGGCGTTGCGGGTTGACACGGGAGATACGAACCGATCCTTGGGGATCGAGGAAAACGGCGGCACGACAGCCTCCGATCTTGGGCTTTTTGGAAGCAGCAATGCTCTTCAGATCAAAACGGCCGCGGATGCTTCGTATTTCAATGTCTATCTCGACGGTGCCTCGGATGGAAACAGCGCGGATTTGACGGTGTCGGATATCAGTGCCTCGATCAACGCCGTTTCCGGAGCGAGTTTTACCTCTTCCGTGATCGACGGCCGGCTTGTGATCCAGTCGAACAGCGTCGGATCGGCGAACGGCCTTCAGGTGATCGACGACCAAGCGAACAATGGGATTCTAGAACAGCTGGGGATACTGATTTCGGATCCCGTGGACAACTCGACGATCTCGAACGCCTACTCTTCCGACAACACGCAGGGTGGTTATCTGCAAACCGCGGCGGACGCGGTTTTCTCGGTGAACGGCGTGGTAGTCACGCGTTCGCAGAACACGGGGATCACGGATGTGATTTCCGGGGTGACGCTGGATCTACAGGGGGTCTCGAGTTCGACAGGGCCGACGTTTCCCACGGATTACGCTTCGACGACCTTGGCGGTGGCGCGGGATGACGCATCCCTTACCGACGCCGTCGAAGCCTTTGTCAACCAGTACAATTCCGTTGTCGATTTCTTGAACGACTTGACGAAGATCAATCCGGAAGGGGAGGACGGAACCCTAGCGGGGAATTCCGTTGCCGAGGCTTTGAAGACGGGGTTGTACACACAGTCCACGGCGCTGTTGCCGGACACGGGACAGGTCTTTCGGTCGCTCTTCGAGTTGCGGGATTCCAACGGCAATTACGCTATCAAACTTTCGGAAGACAACAGCGGAAAATTGGAGTTTGATCGCGCGGCCTTCGAGGACATTCTTTCGACGAATCGAAGTGACGTCGAGAAACTTTTCCGCGAAGACACGAATGGAGACGGGACGTTCGATACGGGAATCCTGGTCTCGATGAATACTTTCCTTGATTCCTACAACGATTCCGTGGACGGGGTTATTGTCAATCAGGTGAATATCCTGGATGACCAGATTTCGCAATTGGACGATGAGATTGCGGACTTCAACGAGCGCATGGATGCGAAGGATGCGGCCTTGAAGCGGCAGTTCACCCAGGCGGAGCAATTGTTGGCGACCTTGAATTCGCAGTCGAACTTTTTTGCTTCTCAACTCTCGAATCTGACGGCCGCGTCGATCAGCCGTGGGTAAGAGTGTGTATGAGATTTTCACGTAAAAAAGCGGGAGTCGTGTAAAACAAGCGTCGAGATGATCCGGTGGCCATTTCAAGGAGGCGGCGAGTAGTAGAGAGGCCCAAGAAATCCGGGGGAAGGAATGAAAACGGGGAATGAGGAGAGTTCATGAGGGAAGAGTGGAGATCGAACGTCATTTCTCAGCCGAAGAGCAAGGAGGAAGTGGGATATGCACGTTGTTCAGGAGACGAAGGGGAGAAACTGAAAAAATCGTCAATGGAGGGAATTCAAACCTTGACAAAACGGCATAAATGACGATAATGTATAGTAGAAGGAGGTTGCGGTGCGCCGTGCTGCCGCGGCCATAAGGACACGGAAGGGAGGGCCAACCTGATGGGTGGTCGAATCAATACCAACCTGAGCGCGTTGTTTTCCAGTCGGCAATTGAATCTGACGCAAGCGACACAGGACAAGATTTTGCGCCGTTTAGCGTCGGGTTTTCGGATCAATACGGCGGCGGATGATGCCGCGGGACTTGCGATTTCGCAAAGACTTGAGGCGTTATCGCGTGGATTTGAACAGAGCCAGGCGAATCTTCAAGATTCCGTCTCGGCGTTGCAGGTTGCGGAGGGCGGAATTTCGCAGACAGGAGAGACGCTCCAGCGCATTCGTGAGCTGAGTTTGCAGGCCGCGAACGACACCTTAACGGATGCGGACCGGCAGATTATTCAGCAGGAAGTCAATCAGTTGGTTCAGGAGATCGATCGGTCAACCTCATCGGTTGAATTCAACGGTCAGAAGTTGCTCAGTGGGCAGTTCAGTGCCGCCAACGGGGGCTTTACGGTGCAAGCCGGAACGAACGAAGGTGAGACAATTTCGGTTGCGATCGATGAGGTATCCTCAACGACGTTAGGAGTAAACGGCTTGGACGTCAGCACGCGATCGGCCGCGTCCAATGCCCTGAGCACATTAGACACTGCGATCGAGAGGGTTTCGACGCAGAGAGCGCGGATCGGAGCGGACAGGAATCGGATTCAGCAGGCGACGGAGTTCGTGGGGGTGGCTCGTGAGAACACCTTGGCGGCTCAGTCGCGGATACGGGATGCCGATTTCGCGAATCAGGTCACGAAACTGGCGATTTCTCAGATCAAGAATCAATCTGGTGTCGCCGCCCTGGCTCAGTCGAACATTCGTTCCCAGAATCTTCTTCAACTTCTTGGCTGATTTGACGCGGCGAGGTCTTCGCGTCGGACTCGCCGCAAAATCGCCGGAAGAGCCGACTCCGCGTGATCAAGGGGAGTAAGGAGCCGGGGGGATGAAGATGACTTCTCGGACGACCGAATTGGCTCTGGAACGCGCCCAGCGGTATATGGGCTTCACCGAATCCGATCTTGAAAAACTCCGCGAAGTTTATCCCTTGATCGCCGACGATCTTCGTCCGATGGCCGAGGATTTTTACGACTTTTTTTCGCAGGAAGAAGGGGCTCGAGAGATATTCAAGAATCAAGAAGAGATCGACAATCTGAAGGTCATTCTCGTGCAGTGGGCCGTCGAACTCTTCAACGATGAACGAAATCTCGATTATCAAACGCGGAGGATGCAGATCGGGCGGGTCCATGTGGAGCGAGGCGTCGGAACACACCTGATCATCGGGGCAATGGGGCTGTTGCGCCGTTACCTGCTGCGAAGAATTCGGGAAAAGGTGTCGGAGGATCGTCGGGAAGATGTGGCATTGGCTCTGGCGCGCGCCATGGACGTGGAACTGATCCTGATGACCGAATCCTATCAGGTGGGATTGCAGATCCGCGAACTGGACGAAACGACGCGACGCTGGAAGACGATCCTCGATCAGGCCCCTGTCGTCGTCTATTCCTATGATCGGAACGGTGTCGTTCGGTACTGGAATTCGGAGGCCGAAAAGATCTTTGGCATTCGGCGGCAGGAAGCGGTCGGGTTACCGTTGGGTTCGTTAATTCTGGACGGGGAGGAAGAGGTAAAATTTCGAGGAATTCTCGAGACGGTCTTCTCGGGAAAGCCGTCCGGTTCGATCAAGTCCCTCTACCGCACGGGTTCCGGCGATATCCGAAAGATGATCACGGCGCACTCCCCCGTGAAGGGAATTGGGGGAATCCAAGAAGGTTATGCGTTCTGTCTGGATGTCACGGAGATGGAAAACATTCGGGATCGGTTTGCTCAGCAGGAAAAGATGGCGGCGCTGGGGACTCTGGCGGCCGGGTTGGCGCACGAGGTCGGAAACCCTCTTTCTTCCATCTCGGCGATCTGCCAACTCGTGCAAAAGAAAGGGGACGACGGGCGGTTGAAAGAGCGAATGGAGACGGTGCGAGAGGCGCTGGGGAGGATCGATGAGACCGTTCGACGCGTGTTGGATTTTGCCCGGAGCCGCGACGAAATCGAGGCGGTGGATGTCGGAAACGAGGTACAAAACGTGCTCAAACTTGTCAAGCTTAACAGGCGCCTGAGAAATGTTGAGATAGAAGCGGATTTCGAATCAAACCTTCCTCTTGTTCGATCCACGCGGACAGGGTTTCACCAGGTGGTCTTGAATCTCCTGCTCAATGCGGTCGATTCGATTCTGGATTCAAAGGGTGTGGGGAAGGTGAACGTTTCGGCCCGGCGCGTCGGCAACGGGGTGGAGGTGAGTGTTGAGGACACTGGGAAGGGGTTCGAAGAGGAAACCTTGCGGCGGGCCTGCGAACCGTTCTTTTCGACAAAGCCGGAGGGAACAGGCCTGGGCTTGGCCGTCAGCTACGGGATTGTAGAGCGATCCGGGGGCAGGCTGAACCTGGAGAATCGTCGTTCCGGGGGAGGGCGCGTGCGTTTCTGGCTTCCGGCGATCTGAAAAGGTGTCATTCTTACAGTTTGACACTTTCGTGTGTTGAGGGGCGTCCTTGGCAAGGGATGAGGAGTCTGTCGTCGCGAGAAGGAGAAATTGGGAAAGAACAGGGGGGCGGAAGAGGGTATTTCGTTGTGTTTAGCCGTTCGCGGTAGGTCGAAGGGGGAGCAGGTGTTTATGCCGTTCAGAATCGTGCGACTATATCGAGGATGGCCTTGCCGTACTTTCGATTTCGACCTTCACCGAAACCGGGAATTCTGGAGAGGTCACGCCGGGAACTCGGGCGTGTCAGGAGAAGGATTTCCAGCACTCCCGCCGGAAGAACGGCGCTGGTTGCGATGCCTTTTCGTTTTGCTTCGGCGGTTCTCCAATTTTTCAAAACTTTTTCGAACTGTTTCCGTTTTTCGAAGGGACGATGATGGTAGGGAAGCGGGAGAGGGCGCCGTTCCGGAAGCGTGTTACGGGTTGATTCCGGCGGGATCGGCGGCGGGTCCTCGGCCGCGGCACGGAAGGCGTTTTCGAAGCGAGGAAACTGCTTTTTCCACCTCGGTTTTCGAAAGAGCGGGTGGCGCCGGAGTGATTTGAGGGAGGAGGCTTCCGCAAGGGAGATTAAGAGGGAGTTGGAGAGAACTTTGAAGGGGGGCCGGTTCCAATGACGGGCCAACGAGTCCCTGAGGAGAAAGAAGCGGCGGAGGCGAGCCAGTTGACGGTCAGAGAGGCGTTGGCGAACACCGCGAATCTTCCAAAAATCATCGGGCGAAAACGCCGGTTCCGCCGGGGGGGTTTCGCAAATCCGCGCGAATTCAAGAGAGGATTCTTCGACAAGATCGGCCCGACGCAAGTCTTTCTCGAGACGCCGCTGGAGTTTATGCAGGTAGGCCACATCATTGGCGAGATAAGAGAGATCCTCGGCGTGCAGAGGTCGCCGCGCCCAATTCGATTTTTGGAGCGTTTTTGGCAACGCGATTCCGAACTCTTCGAGAAGCAACGCGGCCAAACTCGTATGAACCCGTCCGAGAAAGGTAGCGGCGGCCTGTGTGTCGAAAATCCCGGAGAGGACGATTCCGAAATCGGCTTTAAGAGAAGCAATGTCGTGGCTGGCTCCGTGGAGTATCTTCGTAACGCGAGGCGATTCGAAAAGGTGAAAGAGGGGAACCAGGGCGTCCACGGCATTCTTTTTTTTGAAGGCCAGCGCATCGATGATCCAGATTGTTTCGGCGTCAGAGATTTGAATGAGGCAGACTTCGGAGCGGTAAGCGAAAAGTCCGTTGGTTTCGGTGTCGACGGCCAGAAGGGTTGATCGGCGAATGGATTCGAAGAAGGGGTCGAGCTCAGAAGAGTCGTCAAGAAAGACGATCGGTTGGGGAGGTATCGGCGAAACCGGCGCGTTCGCGTTACCTTGTTGGTGCGAAGGGTGATTGCGGCGTCCTATTTTCGAATGAGTGGGAGAGTCTTCCGGGGAGGTCACGGATCACGGCGATAGACGGCGACGGAAGTCGGGGTTTCCTGAAACCGCACTTCGGTGACAGGAAAGCCTTTTTCATAGACGAGATCGAAGAGGTAGCGGGCGAACGTTTCCGCCGTTGGGTTTTCCTCGAAAAGGAAGAACGGTTCTCCTCGTTTCTTGTATTCTTCGACAAGAGGATCATCGATACGAAGCAACATCCTGTGGTCCCAGTTCTCATCGACGAAGGATTTGACGAAATTCTTGACATCTCCGAAATCGACGACCATCCCTCGTTCGTCAAGGTCGGAGGCTGAGCAGACGATCTCGATGACCCCATTATGCCCGTGCGGATGCCGGCATTTACCCTCGTAGTTCATCAAACGATGTCCATAACAGAACTCTATCTTTTTTATGACAGACCACATAAGGTTAGTATCTTACAGGAGGACGTCTCGAAAGAAAAGGAGAGGCTCGAACGTCTCCGACATCGTGTGGGATATGAGTTATTCTCGGTGGATGAGGAAGGTAGGGAATGACAGGCGGAGCGAAGAGGAGTCTTGCGTACGATTTTATTGGGATCGGCGGTTCGGGGATGATGCCGTTGGCCCTTCTTTATGCGGGAGGCGGATACTCGGTGACGGGATGCGACCGTGCATTTGACCGGGATCCCGCCGACGAAAGGATTGGGGCTTTGCGGGACGCGGGAATCGAACTTCATCCGGAATCGGGGCCGGTGCCGAGAGGAAGCCGCCTGATCGTCTCAACCGCGATCGAGGAGGGCCATCCCGCTTTGGACGGAGGTTCGCCTCCGCTTCATCGTTCGGAGGCACTTCTGAAGTATCTTGCGGAAAAGGTTCCCGGCAGCCCCCGTATTCTCGTCGCTGGCAGCAGCGGAAAGAGCACGACAACGGCGATGATCGGTTGGATTCTTGCTCGCGCCGGTCTCGATCCGCTTCTTTACATCGGTGGGCGGGTATCTGAACTGGCTCCCTGGGGCGCCCGTGTCGGAACGGGACCTATTGTTGCGGAGGTAGATGAATCAGATAGAACAATTGAGCGGTTTTCCGGGACAATCGGTGTCCTGACGAGCGTCTCGGCGGATCATATGGGTTTGAACGAGGTGCGGGAATTGTTTCGTCGTTTTTTGACTCGGTGCGAAACGGCGGTTCTTTCGGGCGCGGCTTTCAAGCAGTTGGGAATCCGGGGTGGCGGATTCGTACGAGTCGCCTCGGTACTGGAAGAGGCTGCGTCGGGATTGCGAGGGGATTTCAATCGTTCGAACGAGGCGTTGGCGATTTCCGCGGTGGAGATGTTTCTGGGAGGTTCCCGCGATGTGATCCGATCGAAATTGCGCTCCTTTCCGGGGGTCCACCGGCGACTCGAGAGAGTTTTCCGGAACGATAGGTGGGAGATACTGGATGATTTCGCCCACAATCCGGAGAAGATGGCGGCGGCCCTCCGGGCGGTGCAAGGGGGAGATGGGGCAACAGTGGTTGTTTTTCAACCGCACGGTTACGGGCCGACGCATCGTCATTCGGCGGCCTGGGCTCGGACCTTCTCGAAATTCCTGAATGAGAAACGGGGGGATCGGGTAATTTTGCTTCCCATCTTCGACGCCGGTGGAACGGCGGATCGAACAATCTCCTCCGAAGCAATTTTGCAAGACATGCCTGGGGGTTTGGGATTTTGCGTTCGTGACCGCATCGAGGCGACCGAGAGTATACGAGAATTTGTTGCTAGTCGCGCCGGAGGTATTGTACTCGTGATGGGAGCGCGGGACCCTTCTTTAGGATGCTGGGCGCGAAGTCTTCCGGGGAAGATCTTCCGTAAGGAAGAGGATTAAGGGGCGACGAAGAGGAAGAGAGTCGAAGGCGTGGAGCCTACCGCAGCCCCAAACACAAGTGGGGAGGAAAGGAAGATGAAGAAAGAATTCGGAAAGGAAGAGAAGAGAATGAGGAAGTATCTAACGGCCGGAGGGGTGGTTTTTGCCGGCGTTGCATTTTTTCTCGTCGCAACGGTGCGGGGGGCTCCCGCACCCGGCGCATTGAAGGGAGAGATCGGACGTGCGGTAGAACAGGCCTTGAAGGAGGGGAGAGATACCTTCCCGGTTTCGGATTTTGATGGGTTCTTGAAGAAGGTTGTAACGAAGTCGGGAGGCGTGGATTATCGAGTGGCGGCCGCGCACAGGGCGGAGCTCGAGAATTTCCTCTCCCGCGTTCGGAGGGCTCCTCTGGCGCGACTGGAGAAGAATGAACTCAAGGCCCTCTTTATCAATGCCTACAATGCCTACACGATCCAATCGATCCTTGATCATCCCGGGGTCACTTCGATCCGGAAGATTCCAGGGGTGTGGAAGAGGAGAAGGCATATCGTGGGCGGTTTCAAACTGACGTTGGATGAGATGGAACATGGTATTCTGCGCCCTTATTTCAAGGACGCCAGAATCCACTTTGCGATCAACTGCGCCAGTCGATCCTGCGCCCCGCTGGCCCCTTTTGCTTATCGGGGAAGGAATCTGGATCGAAGTTTGGACGAACGAACACGGTTTTCCTTGGCCCGACCGGCCTTTCTCCAGATTCGAGACGGAAGGATCTACGTCACGAGTTATTTTAAATGGTTCGGGGAGGATTTTGGCGACGCGAGGGCGTTTTTGATTCGCTACGCTCCCCGGAAGACCGCCCTCTGGATCCGGAAACATCCTGATGCACCGATCCGTTTTCTCGATTACGATTGGAGCCTGAACGGTCCGAGTCCGGAGAAGAGAGAGAGATAGCGATTTCCCGGCGGGATCGTCAGGCTTTTGGGGGGATTCGGCGAGCGGAGGAGAGGTTATGGGTCGAAGGAGGAATCGGGGCGGGGCGGTAAGCAAGGAGTGGATCGACGTCACCCTCCCGATAAAGACAGGAATGGTGCATTGGCCGGATAATCCCGGCGTCGTTATCGAGCGGCTTCCCGAGAAGGACCTGGATCGGGGCGCAAACTGCAACGTCTCACGGTTGACGATGGGAGTGCATACCGGAACGCATATCGATGCTCCGATGCATTTTCTCCGCGGCGGGAAAGGAACTGAGGCGGTACCGATTGCGGCGATCGTCGGGCGCGTCCGGGTGATTGAAATCACGGATCCCAAGGTGGTGACGGCAAGGGAATTGGAGCGCCATCGTCCGCGGCGTGGAGAGCGCCTGCTTTTCAAAACAGCGAATTCCAAGTGGATGGCGCGGGCCAAGCGATTTCGGAGAGATTTTGTTTATATCGCGAACGATGCGGGGGAGTATCTGGTGAAACGCGGTGTTCGAACCGTCGGAATTGATTATCTTTCCGTGGGAGGGTATCGGAAGAATGGAACGGCAATCCACCGAATTCTTCTCTCGGCGGGGCTTTGGATCTTAGAAGGGTTGAATTTGAGAGACGTGTCTCAAGGAAGTTACGATATGCTTTGTCTTCCCTTGAAGTTGGTCGGTTCCGACGGTGCTCCGGCCCGCGTCTTCCTTCGGAGACGTTGACGGCTAAACGTCTTCGGAAAGAGATACGTTTCGTCCGCGGAGTATCCGGTTACGTTCGAACAAGAGGGCCCGGAGTTTTCGATTTTCTCAGTTGTGATGATTCTCCGGTACGAACTCCCCTGGGTTCGTGGTAAAGTCCTTCGCGTGTGGAAGATGTATTACGAGACAAACGAAACAACGAGATGATTTCGGAGCGGCGAAAGCAGGGCCCTCGACACGAACAGCGCTTGCGGGAAGCGATCGAATCGCTCGAGGTGTTGCGGCGCCAGATGATGCGTGATCTCCGGCGTCCGTTGTTCGTGCCAATACCGGAGCATCACGCCGAGGGGTATCTTTTGCAGCGAGTCCGGACGTTTCGAAGTCGAATCATGGTCGCCGTCAATGCCATTCTGACGGCGGCGATCCTTTATCTTTTGATCGACGTTCTTGCACCGGGTATGACGGGAGGGCGAGCGGCGTTTCCTGTGTTGGTGATGGCGGTTTTGGAGATTCTCCTTTTGGTGGTTTCGCGGTCGGTGCGGACCCTACGCGCGATTCAGTTGTTAGCGGGGGCTACCGTTGCGATTCCGGCGTTTCTCTTCTTTCAGTACGGAATTCCCGATGCTTCCTTTTACATTCTTCTTTTGCTTTTCGGCGGATTTGTTTATCCGTGGAGCCCCTTCGGTTCCGTGGTTGTTTCCCTACTCCCCATATTCGCCTTTCTTTCGGTTCGAGGAATCGCGGAAGACGATGCGTGGTTGACGCGTCCCGAGATACTGATCTTTCTTCTTACGACCGTCGTCGTGGCCTCGCTTCAAGTCGCGCGGGAGCGGGGCGCGCGGATCGAGTACATTTTGAGTGCTGAGGCGAGGAGCACGGAAGAGGATATGCTTCAGGGACTCCGTACAGCTGCGCGGATCCACGCGATGATCATTTCGGGAGACGTCATCACGGAATGTGTCGAGGCGCGGGTTTTTTACGAACCAATGCAGATGCTCGGCGGAGACTACATCAAGATATTGCCGGTGGACGATGATCGGACGGCAATGGTGTTGGCGGACGTGACGGGGCATGGGGCTCCCGGCGCGTTGCTCGTGAACCGGGTGGATTCCTTCGTCGAGAATCTGATGCGCCAGCGGTTGCGGCCCGGGGTCGCGGCCGAAGCGCTCAACCGTCGCGCAATGGAAATCTTCTTTGGCAGCGGAATGTTGATGACGGCCTTCTGGGCGGAATATGATTGTCGCGAGGGAGTGCTCCGATGGGTGAATTTCGGCCATCCGCCGGCACTTTTGGTTCGAACGGCTACGGGGGCAATTGAGGAATTGCGCGCAGGTTTTCTTCCGATGGGAATCAGCGAGCCCGAGGAACCCGTGGAGGCTTCCGTCACGGTTCCGGAGTCGGGTGACGTGATTCTTTTTTACACCGACGGATTGATAGAAACCCGAACGTCGGAAGGTGTCGTCGGACTTCCGACCTTGAAGGAATTTCTGCGAAAGCGCTGGGAAGATGGTAGGATGGATCCTGGAATGATCGTTGCGGACCTGAAGGAATATCTGGAGAGGAATCGAATAGGCGACGCTCACGACGATGTGCTCTTTACCGTTTGGAAGATCGGAACGAAGAGAAGGCGGCGGGGGTAGAACGAGATGAAGAAATGCATTCGTTGCGGAGAAGAGTTTCGATTTTTTGAGGGCTTTGTGACCTTGAAGGGGATGATCTGCCGGCGGTGTCGCGAAGTGGGTGAGATCGAGAAGGCCTTGAAGGAGTACGATCTTTTGCGGGAACCGGAGAAGTTGGCACGGGAGATATTGGCCCGCGGCTGCGAAGAGGAAGTGATCGAGAAACTGGGTCGCCTGGCGGAGTTGGAGCCGAAACGGCACAATGTAATTGTGGGACGGACGGCGGCTGTTCTTCTGGCGAAGGAGGACCTGCGTTCCGAGATCGAGAAGGAGGTTTGTGCGGAAGAATTCGCGCAGGCGCTTGAAGTTGCTTTTGCCATCGAGAACCGACCGGTGTTCCTAAAGGAACTGGTCTTCCGCGGTCAGGGGGGTGTTGTGGAGAACGCGTTTCTTTCGGAGGAGAGACCGATTGAGGAGGAATGGCTCGAGGTTCCGGCGCTTCTGGCAGAGAGGAATGATTCCCAACGAGCCATCCGGTTGCTTGGAGGAATGCACGGTACCGGAAACCGGCGTTTCCTGGAAATTTTGGAGTGTGCGAGCACCAACGAGACAGCGTCAGAGGTGGAGAAGATCTTGCGGAGAATCCCGGTGATGGGGGCGGAGTTTCTCGCCGAATTCCTCGGGCGGCTCCAGGAGCGAGTCGCGGCGGGGGAGATTGCGGAAAAAACGCTGAAGCGATTGTCGGCAGCGGTAAGGGAGCGCTTCAGGGGGGGGAAGGAAGAAATAAAATTCATCCGGTTATGGGAGGGAGTGGAAGGCGTACGAGAGTATCTGGAAGATGCAGACGAATTGACGAGTGGGATGATGCTTTTTCTCGAGCAGGAAGCGGAGTCCATCGGGCGTCCGGAAATTCTAAGACTTCTGCACCGAATCAGAATCCCTTCGGATTTGCGAGAGAGGGTTGCGGTTTTGATTGGAAGAAGAATCGACGAACCGGAGCAACGGCGGGTAGCGTTAGAGATTTTCGAACGCTGCGAAGATTGGCCTCGCATTCGTGAGATCGTGGAGGAGGGGGCCAACGAAGAGGAGAGAGAGAGATGGAGAGAGAGATGCAAAGTGTGGGTCAGGGCGACGGAACAGAAGCATCAAATAAAACTGGCCGGAGACCTTGAGGCGATTTTGCGGGGAGGAGACGTTGGGCATTTACGGGGGCTCTTTTGTGTTACAGGAAATGCCGGGCACGTTTCGCGTCTTTCCTCGCTGGCGTTGCGGGCGCTTTGGTCGGCGGCGCGGCACAGAACTGCTCGGGATCTCCGCGTTCCTTTCCTAAAATGGAAGAAGGCGGCTTCGGTGCGAAAAGGAAAGGAGTCGGTGGAGCCGGTGGCGGAGGAAGCGCTCATCGACGAAAAAAAATCGATCGTGAAGATTCTTAAAGAGTTGATTTCGAAGGATGGCATTCCCCATTTTATCATTCCTGTCGCTCGGGTGGGTGAGAAGGAGAAATGGGAGAAACTTGCCGAAGAGTTCGCGCTGGTACGAAGAGAGTTGGACCGATACGGGGAAAACCCCATTGAGGCCAAGACCGGTGAACGAGAGCTCTTTTTCCACGCGGCGCGGGCGGTTTTCGCTCGGTTTCTGATTCGGGTTGCGGGGAACACATTCGAAGGATCGCCGGAATACATTTTACTTCAGCGTCCTTATCTTTACGGCGTGCTTTTTCGGGCGTTGATGGCCCCGGAGGATCCGGGAAACGAGCAATCGGAGCGCGTCGGGAGCCGAGAACTTTGCATCGATACCGGCATCCGTGCGATCGCGTTCATGCCGAAGGTTCGCGCGACATCAGAGACGCATTGGAGCGAGTTTCTTTTTGCTTTTGGGGGAGAGTTGCGTCACCTCGGGATCGAGACGACCGGAATTCAGCGACTGGAAGAGTACCGTCCCGCGTGGTGGGAAGATATTTGTGCCGATCCGGACGACAAGGAGGTCGAGAAGCTGGACCACATCCCGTTTTGGGATTCCTTTTCCCCGCTGAAAAAGGAAACGGTGTATCGAGCGCGGGAGGAAGAGGGGAGGCGGGAGGAACGATCGGATTGGTCTCAGGAGTAAAGATTGAGGGGGCGAAAGGACGAAAAAGTGAATTCAGAGAGCGACATTCCGGTTGAGATCGTTCCGGCGAAAGAGTTTTTGAAAAAGGGGGGGAGTGAATATTCTTGGTGGATTTACGCGGACGATGATGAACTGATTTACGAGGAATGTCGAAGACGTGCTCGATCCTGCCGGGAGCTCTTCAGTATTGCCGAGCGAAACGAGGCTGTGGAGGCCCTACGGGACGAATTTGTTGTTTGGGCGGATCGCGGAGCCTCGGAATACGGGGGGCTGGATTGTGTTCTCGCCCCCTATTCCCGAGATCCTTCCACGCGGAAATTATTTCATCGTATAACGATATTGTGGCTTCTCGCACAGAAACTCCCTGAGGTGCGGGGAGGCGGGGTGGTCGTGACGGATTCCCCGTTTTTGATGCGTGATCTCGTGAAATTGTGCGGTATGTTGGAAAGGCGAAGTAAGATCAGCGGCCGGATCGAATTCGGGAGACAGAGGGTAAGAAGTTATTGGAGCGGAATTCGTTTTCTCTTCGTTCAGTTTCTTTCTCTAACGGGAATGGCCTGTTTTATTCCAAGATTCGCACGAAAAATCATGGTGGAACGGTTATCGAGGTGTCGTCTTCTGGTGGAGACGTTTTTCATGTCGAGACTACAGGAGTCCTACTATGAGAGATACTATCCCGGTTGGAAGGAGGCGGCCGAGGAGTCGGGCAGGAGGATTTCCTGGGCGATCCTTCCCTTCGGCTGGGAGTTTCGCGAATGGCGGCGCTTTTTTTCCAGCACAGTCTTTCTTGAGGATGAAATTATTATTCCGATAGCCTTTTTGGGGCTATCGGACTTCGTTCGGATTGTAGGAAGGATTCTTCGAGGTGGCGTTGCGCGACCACGGTTGAGGTGGTTTCGTGACATCGACGTAACTAATTCCATTTTGGAATCGAAAATTCCATCGTTGGGTTACGGAATGGTCGGGTTGTTTGCATATTACGCGTGGAAAAATTTACTGGAGAATAAGAATGCCATTCATGTATTTTTCGACTGGTATGAAAATCAAGAATGGGACAAGGGAACGGCCCTGGCAATACAACGATTGCGGCCATGGATTCGGACGATCGGATTTCGGGGCTATCCCCCGCTAAGAAATTGGCTTTCTCTCTACACGACTTCTCAGGAGCGAAAGAACCTTCTGGCTTATCGAGAGCAGTGGGTTGTTGGGAAAATAAATACGAAGGAATTTGCTCGTTTCGATCGGGAACTAATATTTCGCGTAATCCCCGCGTCACGCTACAGGAAGGAGGAGACGAACCCGAAAAAGGGGGACGCCACTGTTCGAAGCAAGGAGCAGATCGCGGTATTTCTGAGTAGTGATTTACAAGATACATACACGATATTAACGTTGTTAAGGAATGCCCTTTTTCATTTGGACCTTCCCGCCGTTTTACTCAAGCCTCATCCTGGACTTCCGTTCTCGGTATTGATTCGTTGCGGCTGCGATTGGCGTTGTGGTTCGAATCGTGTTTCGCCGACTTCGGAACCCGCTCGAGATATTTTCGAAAAGGCCCGGTTCGTTGTGGCTGGAGCGAGCAGTGTTGTATGGGAGGCGCTGCTTGCCGGCTGTTTTGTTTGTGTGGTCCGGCCGCGGGTGCGAATCGATCTGACTACTCTCCCAAGCCATCCCTTGCCGCAATGCCGTGTTGTGCAGAGCGCGGAGGAATTTTTGAAGGCGTGGGAGGCCTTTCAGAAGTGGGATGGAGAGAAGGGAGAGATTCCCGCGGAATTGGACGACGAACTTGAACCGGTGACGGCCGAGGGAATGAAACGAATTTTCCAAGATATTTGAGACCGAATTGGAACGGGATGGGGCGCAGGTCCGCAAACCGCTCTGGGACACGATTCAGAATATCGGTATAGAATGAGAAAAAAATTTTGGGTTGAGAGGTAGAGATGGGTTTTGTATTGGCACCGGAATGGCAACCCCGAGGCGATCAAGAAGAGGCTATCGAAAAACTCGTGGAGGGAATTCAGTCCGGGGAAGAACGCTTGACGCTTTTAGGAGTAACGGGCAGTGGAAAGACCTTTACAATGGCCGGGGTCATTGCTCGTGTGAACCGTCCCGCGTTGATTCTTTCTCCCAACAAAACCCTGGCGGCGCAACTCTATGCCGAGTTCAAGACGTTCTTTCCGGAGAACGCCGTCGAATATTTTGTGAGTTATTACGACTACTATCAGCCGGAGGCTTACATTCCGCAAACGGACACCTACATCGATAAGGACGCAATGATCAACGACCGGATCGATCGTTTGCGGTTGAGCGCGACCAGCGCTCTTTTGGAGAGAAGGGATGTCGTCTGCGTTGCTTCGATCTCCTGCATCTACGGTCTGGGTTCCCCCGAGGAATACGCGGCGATGACGGTGTCATTGAGACGGGGGGAGACGGTCGATCGTCGCGAACTTCTGCGAAAATTGGTCGAGATGCAATACACGCGAAGCGAAGATCTCGCGCGGGGAACGATGCGGTTGCGCGGCGAGGTGCTCGACATTCACAGCGCCTATCGGGAAGACGCCTACCGGATCGTCTTCTTCGGGGATGAGATCGAGTCGCTTCATTCCATCTCTCCGCTGACCGGGACTGTAACAGCCGATCTGGAACGGCTCGTGCTCTATCCGGCGCGCCATTTCGTTCAAAGCGCTCAGACGTTGAACCGTGCGCTGGAATCGATCGAGGAGGAATTGGAAGAAAGACTGAAGGTGCTTCGGGGAGAGGGAAAACTGCTCGAAGCCGAACGCCTCGAGCAGCGGACCCGCTACGATCTCGAGATGATCCACGAACTAGGGTACTGTTCGGGAATCGAGAATTATTCCCGGCACTTTACGGGGAGGGCTCCGGGGGAGCCGCCGTATACCCTTCTGGACTATTTCCCGGAGGACCTTCTGGTTTTCATCGACGAATCGCATGTCGCGGTGGGACAACTGCACGGGATGTACAACGCGGACCGAAGTCGAAAGGAGACGCTAGTCAATTTCGGATTTCGCTTGCCGAGTGCTTTGGATAATCGCCCCCTGAAGGCGGAAGAATTCTTTTCGAAGGTTCCCTGCATCGTTTTTGTCTCGGCGACGCCGGGAGAATTCGAGCGGAAGATATCGGCACGAATCGTCGAGCAGTTGATTCGTCCAACGGGCCTGGTCGATCCCGCCGTCGAAGTAAGACCGGCCACGGGCCAAGTCGCCGATCTTGTGCGGGAACTTCGGGCGACGGCGGAGAGGAACGAGCGAGCGCTGGTGACGACTCTGACCAAGCGGACTGCGGAGGAATTAAGCCGATATCTCGAAGACGAAGGGTTGAAAGTGGCGCACCTTCATTCGGAGATTCACACGCTGGAGCGTATTGAACGCTTGAAGGCTTTGAGAGCCGGTGAAATCGATGTTCTGGTCGGGATCAATCTCCTTCGTGAGGGGTTGGATCTTCCGGAGGTCTCGCTGGTCGCGATTCTGGACGCGGATCGGGAGGGATTTTTGCGTTCGGAGACGAGTCTTGTGCAGATGATGGGGCGCGCCGCGCGGCATCGGACCGGACGGGTCATTCTCTATGCCGATTCCGTTACCGGTTCGATGCGGCGGGCCATCAAGGAAACCCGGCGGCGGCGGGAAAAGCAGTTGGCATACAATGAAGCGCATGGGATCACCCCTCAAAGTATCGTTAAACCTTTGGAGAGTCTCGAAGTCTTCGCACCTGATCCCTTTGAAAGAGAAGTGCTCGAAGAAATCGATGCCGAGGAGATACCCCCGGAATTGCGTGAGCGGGTGTTGGAGGAGATGGAGCGGGAGATGGAAGCGGCTGCGGACGCGCTCGATTTCGAGCGGGCGGCGTACTTGCGGGACAGGATTGAGGCGATGGGCGGAGGAACGCGGAAGAACGGGTGGAAAGGTCCAAAGCGCCGCGGCGGAAGGCGAGGGAAGAAAGGTGGAATCCGGCGGGGACAGCGATGATTCGTGTAGCGCTCGTGGTGATGCCCTTTGTTTCGTCGCGCGGGCCGCTCCTGGGTGTCTCTCAGTTGGTGTCTGTGTTGAAGGAGCGTGGGTACGATGCCACGGTGAAATATCCCGCGCTCTCTTTTGCCGCGGCCATTGGCCTTTCCCGTTATGAACGGATAGCCGAGAGAGCGGAGAGTCTGGTGGGGGAATGGATATTCGCCCGGACGGCCTTTCCGAACCGCTGTTTTGATCTGGAGGATGAGGTTTATTTGGGGGAAATTGTGCCGCGCTATGGATACGATGAAGAAGAGATAGCGGAGTTGGGAAGAATCCGGAGCGAAGCCGGAGTCTGGCTCGACCAACTGGCGGCACAACCGATATGGGAGACCTTTGACGTAATTGGATTCACATCCTCCTTTCAACAAACGACGGCGTCGATTGCTCTTGCGGTTCGGTTGAAGAGACGGCTGCCGCGACTGCGGATTTTTTTCGGAGGTGCGAATTGCGAAGCCGAGATGGGAGAGACGCTTCTCGAAATATGTCCGTACCTCGATGGAGTGTGTTCCGGAGAGGGGGAAGTCTCGTTTCCAAAAATGATCGAAAATACCATCGAAGCGAGGCAGGGCTGGAATAAGAGGAACAACACGGAAAAGCCGAAGGAAGAAAAGACGTTGTCCGGAAAAGAAGGAAGGGGAGAGTCCGGTTTCGTTGACCTGGATGCCCTTCCGTTTCCCGATTTCGGCCATTATTACGGTGCCTTGCGAGAAGAGCTTCCCGGCATCGATCCCCGTCAAACCTTTTTGAAATTCGAGTATGGGAGAGGATGCTCGTGGGGATCGCATTCGCACTGCACCTTTTGCGGATTGAACGGTGCTTCGATGGTGTATCGGCACAAAAGCCCGGAACGGGCGGTGGAAGAGCTGGTATCGCTGGAACAATATCCGGCGCGTTCGGTCCTCGTGGCCGACAATCTTCTAGACCGCAGGGCGATTCGGGAGTTTTTGCCTCGTGTGGAGAAGGCGTCCCTAAGGTTGAGGTTTTTTTTCGAGGTCAAGGCGACATTGAGAAAGGAGGAGATGGCTGCGCTTCGACGAGCCGGTGTGAGGCGGGTTCAGCCGGGAATTGAAAGTTTTTCGACGGAGATACTGAGAGGGATGAGGAAAGGAAGCCGAGGAATCGATGCGGTCGGCTTTCTCAAGAACGCTCTTCGGGAAAACCTCGCCGTAACGTGGAACATGCTCTGCGGGTTTCCTCATGAACCTCTTACGGAGTATGAAGAGATGATCGAGTTGTTGGAGGCGGTGAGACACCTCCCGCCCCCGGTTGGACTCTTTCCAGTTCGCATCCATCGTTTTTCGCCGTTTTTCCGGGAGCCGGAGCGGTTCGGCTGGGGGCGAATACGGCCGTTGCGGCAATATGCGGCGGTCTTTCCTTTTTCCGAGGAAGTGTTGGAGCGTCTGGCGTATTTCTTCGAGCCGGATTTTGCTCCGGAGAGTCTTGCGAGTCCGCAACGGCGGAAGACAAGGGAGATCGCGAAGCGGATGCGCGACGCCATCGAACGGTGGAAGATCGAGGCCGCGCACGGTGGGAGTGTGCTTTTCGGCATTCCAGAGAAGAGGGATGGGGAGGAGAAAATAACGATATGGGACCGGCGATTCGGGAGGGGGGGGGAGGAGGAGCAAGGCGAAGAGATCACCGGTCTTGAGGCGAAGATTTTAATAATGGCGGACGAGCCGATCCATCAGCAGCGACTCGAGGAGAGGCTCAGAGGAGAAGGTTGGCGTAGTGAGGAAATAGCGAAAGCGCTCGCGAGGCTATCTTCGCGTCAGTGGCTGCTTCTTCGAGACGGAAGTTGCTTATCGTTGGTGATGGACTGGCAAGGTGGAAAGGTGGAAGAGGCGCCCGTGGCGGAAGCGATTTTTCGGGCGCGCCTGAAGGCTCTTACCGGGGAAGGAATACAAGGAACGTAAGGGAATCAGGGATTGACGAATTCGGGTTGACGCCGAGGTTACGGGATAACGAGTTTTTGGCCGGGGAAAATCTTATTGGGATCGGAGATCGTGTTGCGATTGGCCTCGTAGATCTTTTTCCAGGCGTCGACGGAGCCGTAGTAATGCGCGGCGATTCGGCCGAGTGATTCCCCCTTCGTGACGACGTGTGTCCGGGCAGCGGATGGTGCCGAGGAGGTTGCGACGGATGCCTGAAGGGAGAGTGTCATTCGGAGACGTTCGATTTCACGGCGCGCTTGTTCGAGTTCGGTGCGCAGCTCGATATTTTCCCGAAGAGCGTCCTCGAGCGCGGCGCGGACCGAGTCCTTTTTCGTCACGTCCGTCGCTCTGGAACCGGAAGCGATGATTCCGCCCAACAGCAGTATCAGAACGAGCGTACCAAGTTTTAAAACCGATTGTTTCACCACATGCCTCCTTGATCGTCTTTTCCAACAGCGGCATTTTTTTCCTCAATCTGAGAGCTTCGATCTTCCGTGCCGCGGACCCGCATCCGCGACTTCAGGCCCACAGCAAGACAGGGGCCATACAGGAGTCTCTTATCTCGACACATCCGTTTTTCGAGTCTGCGTCGAAATGTTAGTGAAGGGCGAAATAGAAATCAAGAAAGAATGATGTGTTTCCAAAAGATTGGAGAACGTTCAAAGAGGACCTGTGGGAGGGAAAGAAAATCGTTGGGATCGAGAGTGACGCGGACTCTGATGATTTTCAGGCAGGATCACAAAAACCAAGTTTCAACGACGGAACTAGAAATGGATGTGGGGAATACTCCTTCTGGATCAGGATGGTTTTCTCTCGATCAAACCCGCCTTTTCAAAAGCCAAACTGATTTCAAGTAGAGAATAGAAGGAGCAGGCATGTTTTTCGGCAATCTGAAGGACATCCTTTGTTCCATCGGTCTCATGAATTATAATCTGATTGAGGAATCCAGCGCCTTTATCATTTTTAAACGGGATATGAAGCCCATGTTTTGAAAGAAACGGTTCTCCCCGAAATTTGTTCTTAAATATCGTGTTGTTGTCGATTACGTAGAGCATTTTTACGAGAGCGTGCATTGTTTCGAAGAGGTATTCCGGGCGTACGAGAGAAAGATTATCCAACGAAGTATGATATTCCGGATAGATTTCATAGCGCGAACGCATTAAGGAACCAAAAGGAATGCGGACTCCCGGCGCATTGAACTGACGTTCATCGGAACCGGCGGGGGAAAAATCTTCGACAACGAAATCGGCGCCATTCATCTCATGGGCCAGGGCGTGAACTGCGGCCCGGTCTACGAAAGCGTCACCGAAATAACTTTTCTTATAACGGAGAGGACCGGGATCCCCACAACAAGTCACAACGAAGCCGCCACGGATTCGCGGAAGGATTTCCTCATGTTTTGCTAGAAAAGTAATAGCGCCAATTGTTTCCGGGATAATAATAAACCGATAGGTGTAATGCCGATGCTTTAACCGCGAAAGAAAGCGGAACACTTCCGTGCCAACGACAACACCGGAGAGGCTGTCGTTGGCCATCGAAGGATGGCAAAGATAAGCGGTTACGAGAATTTCGGTATCGGTTTCCCCAGGGAGAAGACATTCTCCGATACGGAGGTACGAGGGGTAATAATCGACCTCGATTTTTACTTCGAAATGGCTTCCCTTTAACATCTCTAACTGGTTTTTCGACATGCAAAAACGCCAATCGTTCTTGCCATAGTAAAGATATTCGAAAGGAATCGCATCGGGGAGTTCCTCGAGATAACTGATGTGAGGAAGCAGTTCCTCTCGACTCAAAACTCCAGAAAAAGGAATGCTGTAGGCCGCGAGATGAAGATTGTTATTGGCAAAATCGATTACTTTATTTCCGTTTTCATCCTTGATCCAAGCCTCTTTTACATCCCAGGCGTTGGGAATAATCCAATCCCATACTTCATCACCGGAGGGATACTCTTTTATGGTCAAAGGTAGTGTTTCATTGATAATTTGAAGCGACTGAAGATATCCCCGATTCACAAGAGTCCGGTGGATCGGGAAAAGACGTTCCATTAAATACCAACCATCATCACGATAGGAAGTATCAAGTGCGCATGGTTCCATAGGTCACTCCCGGAAAGAAAAATAGCTCATATTCGTGAATACTATATCGGTTCAAGAGGCGGCGGAAAAGAGTTCTTTAGTCCGAGCGCGTGGAAAATGAAGGATTCTGCTTGATATTGGTCCTGGTTTCTCGTGTTGTCAATAATTACGGGACCTTTTTCTCGACTACGAAACAAACCCCAATTAAATTCCGAAGAGTACGAGAAAAATATCGCGCCTTAAGAGGATGAATTTTGTTGTTGAATAATGTATCGTATGCAAAACGGATCTCGGAGGGAAACACAACGGAGCAGAGACGGCAGGGTTTTTTATTTGCTTCGGAGGCGTGATCGTCTTTATTCGCGTAATCCATATTCCGCCGGGGTCCAATCGGAAGGGACGGGAGAGTTTCTCAGCCACCGGGGGGTGGCGCCGGAAAATTATTTTCAAAAGGCCAGCCAAATCGTCCCCTTTGGTTGCGGAGAAAACGAAGAGTGTGATTAGGAGGTCAGATAGATGTTGGGTATCATTCCCTTTGGAAGGCCCGTGATGGGGGAGGAGGAGCGTGCGGCGGTGCTCGAGGTGCTCTCGGGAACCGTGCTTACGCATGGACCGCGCGTGAAGGCCTTCGAAGAATCCTTTCGTACATTCACGGGTGCTCCGTTTGCGCTCGCCGTGTCTTCCTGTACCGCCGCCTTGCATCTCGCGTATCTCTACCTCGGACTCGGTCCGGGGGACGAAGTGATCGTTCCTGCGCAGACACATACGGCCACGGCTCACGCCGTCGCCTACACCGGAGCGACACCGGTGTTCGCCGACGTGGATCCGCTCAACGGGAATATCGATGTGACTCACGTAAAGACGTTGATAAACGAGAAGACGCGTGCCATCTGCGTTGTTCATTTCCTCGGAACACTCGGCCCGATGGAGGCTCTTGTGGAAATCTGCCGGGAGAAGAATCTTTTCCTTGTGGAGGATTGTGCCCTGGCTCTGGGGACCTTCAACGAGGAAGGAGTCCATGCGGGATTGCTCGGCGATGTCGGAGCGTTCTCCTTCTATCCGGTTAAACATATCACGACGGCGGAGGGAGGAATGGTCATCACCCGTTCGGAAGAGATCGCGGAGACGGTAGGTCGCCTTCGCGCTTTTGGGATCGATCGGAATATACCTGCGGAGCGGAAACGCCCTGGGATCTATGAGGTCGTGGACTTGGGGTTCAATTACAGACTGAACGAGATTGGAGCGGCGATCGGCGAGGTTCAGATGCGACGCCTTCCGGAATTTCTCGAGAAGAGACGGGCGAACTGGGAGACTCTGCGGAATGCGTTGTCGGGGGTTGAGGAGATCGAGGTGTTGGCGGCGGAGGCGCCGGTGGAACGTTCGAGTTGTTATGCTCTTTCGGCCCTTCTCAAACCGGAGATCGGAAAACGCCGAGACGCGATCGTAACGGAATTAAAGGCAAGGGGTGTGGGAACCAGCGTCTATTATCCCCATCCCGTTCCGCTGATGCCGTATTACCGCGAACGATTCGGGTACAGGGATTCGGATTTTCCTGTGGCGAGAAGACTGAGCGATCATTCGATCACCCTGCCCGTCGGTCCTCATCTCGAACCTGATACAATGTCCTTCATCGCCGAGGAACTGAAGAACGCGTTGCGAAAAACGTAGAGCAAGCCGGAGGAGAGGAAAAAAGTATGATTATCGCGCTTGTGGGAGGAGAGGGTTGCGGGGCGACGACGGCGGCGGAATATCTCAGGGACAAATATGCGTTAAAGATCCTGAGTCCGGACGACCTGCTGAAAAACGACCTTGATCGGCAGAGATGGCGTTATGTTGTGGACAAGGTTTCCCGAAGGGACGAATTGGAGTCCGCACGTGCCGCTCGCGCCGCTCTTTGGCTCATTCGGCGCGGCGGTGTGCCGGAACCCGAATGGTTTTCCGAGATTCGGATTATTCTGGAAAACCGCGGGACGAAGAAGGAATTTCTTCGGAGGATCGACGAGAAACTTTGGGGCTGTTGCTGATCGGCGGGGAGTTGCTGATCGGCACAGAGACCGCGTCTTGAACGTTTTCGAGGGGAAAGCAAATTTGTTCCAATCAATCCTTTCTTACAGCGGCGCGAACGAGGTCCATGGGCATCGGGAAGATGATCGTGTTCGTTTTTCCGGCGGCGATCTCGACCAACGTCTGAAGATACCGCAACTGAAGCGCCGAAGAGGTCTGTTCGATAACGCGGGCGGCATCTGCGAGACGTTGGGAGGCGGAATATTCGCCTTCGGCCGCGATGATCTTGGCTCGCCTCTCCCGTTCCGCCTCGGCCTGTCGCGCCATCGCGCGCCGCATCTCGTCCGGCAACTCGATGTCCTTGATCTCGACGACCGAAACCTTGACTCCCCAGGCATCCGTCTGCTCATCGATGATCTGCTGAAGCGCCTGGCTGATTTTGTCTCGCTCGGCGAGGATTTCGTCCAATTCATGTTGGCCTAGCACGTTCCGTAACGTGGTTTGAGCGAAGAGGCTGGTCGCAACGTAATGGTTGGCGACCTTGAGAACGGCATCGGCGGCGTCCATCACATTGAAATAGACCACGGCATTCACGCGGATCGTCACATTATCCTTTGTGATCACTTCCTGCGCCGGAACGTCCAGCGTGACCGTGCGCATATCGACCTTCACCATGCGATCGATCATCGGAAGGATCAGTTTCAAGCCGGCGGTTTCGTAGTTCATAAAGGGGAAGGCTCCGCGGCGGATGACGCGACCGAGACGAAAGACGACGGCGCGCTCATAGTCGTACACGAGTCGTACGCACATCAGAACCAGAATAAAAAGAACAATCGCGATCCCGACAAGTAACGGGATTCCCAAGGCTAGTAACTCCACCGTCTATTCCTCCTTTTTCATCGGCCCGCGGTTACGGTCGCGGGACGCTTCTCGACTTCCCCCCGTGACTTCGCCTTCGGACAGGGAAGGCTTTCCTGGTTCCTCGAGTCTTTCGACGCGAAGATAGCGCGGATGGCCCTCCACGGCAAGAACCTTGACGTATTCCCCGACCTCGGCTCCCTCATTGCAAACGGCATCCCACAACGCTCCGTCCACGAAGACAGTCCCTCGAGGGCGCAGCGCCGCCTTGACCTCCGCCGTCATCCCGACGAGCGATTCGAGGCCGGTGGCCGGAGGACTTGTCAGCGCCTGCACGGCGAGCCGCACGGCGAAGAGAGCAAAGATCGCGATCCCAAGCACGACGGGGATGACGACGCCGTATTTCATCGTCTGGACGGCCCCGTAATACTCGGAGGAATCGATCAACATAAAGGATCCAAGAACGAGCGAAATCAATCCTCCGACTGTCAAAAGGCCGTGAGACGGAATCTTGAATTCCAACACGAGCATAATGAAACCGAGGAGAAGCAGAAGGATTCCTCCGAGATGGATCGGGAGGGCGGAGAGGGAGACGAGACCAAGGAGCAAACAGATCGAGCCGACGACGGCGCCCAAGCCGATTCCGGGAGCCGAGAATTCGTAGATCAGCCCCATAACGCCGAGACTCATCAGAATATAAGCCACGGACGGATTCGCGATGGCATCGAGGAACGATTCGACCCCGGAAAGTGGAACATCCAGGACAGGGTGCCCTTTCAAAACCATCGTTTCGTTGCGGTTTTCGTGGTGAATCGGAAAACCGTCCAGTTTTTCTATCAGGTCCGGGAGATTCGAGGCGAGGAGATCGATGACCCCCGTCTCGAGGGCCTCTTCGGCCGTAAGGTTCATCGAAGCAGTCACGGCCTTCTCGGCGAAGACAGGATTGCGATGACGGCGTTCGGAAAGCGATTTGGCCATCGAGACGAGGAGGTTGACGACCTTGTCTTCCATGGGGCCTTCGATCTTTTGTCCTTGTCCGCCGACCGGATGTGCGGAGCCGATCGTCGTTCCCGGAACCATCGCCGCGACATCTCCGGCGAGTACGATGAAGGTTCCGGCGGACGTGGCCATTCCAGCCTGCGGTTCCACGAAAGTGACGACCGGAACGGGGGAGTTGACGATGGCCGTAACCATTTTTTGCATTGATTCGACCATCCCTCCTGGAGTATTGACGCTGATGATGACGGCAACGGCCTGCGTATTGTTTGCCTTTTCGAAAACATTTCGAAGATAGCGGGCCTTGATGGGATTGATGACGCCGTTGACGGTTGCATGAAGGATCGGGCCGTCCCCGGCCGCTCGAGTGGGCGAGGCCGGGAGAAATCCCGGAAGAAGGAGAGCGCCAAGGAGGAGAAAGCCCAGAAAAATCCGATGTCGTTTTATTCCCACGAGGGTGATTTTACGCCATTCTGGAAAAATGGGAAGGAAAAGAGAAATCGCGGATGTGAGTCGAAAGCCACAGAGACACAGGGAACACAGAGAGGAGATAAGAGAGAAGAAGGATAGATGCCCCGTAGATTTGGAGGGACCTCGGAGGAAAGAAAAAAGAGAAGTGAAGAGATAACTACGGAGACACGGAGAAACTGCGAAAAGAAGAGAAACGAGGATTGTGTTTCTTTGCGGGCGGGAAAGGGTTTCTTCGTACGGCGTGATATTTTATCGCCTTGGGGACGATAATCTTGGTTCTATGATCTGAATTAGAAATTTACAAACATTCCGAGGGTCGAGGCCGGAGGAAGGGAAGCGGAGGTACGGCCGTGGGTGAGGTGAATCGGTGGATTCCGACTCAGGGAATCCGGAGATGGTCGGGGGGAAGATCAGCCCCAAAGTGTTGGAAACGCTTTCGCAACTTTTCGGACGGCGAATCCATCTCGAGGAAATCGGCCAGGAGGATTTCGAAGCGAAGTCCCAGTTTTCTCGCGGTTCGCCGCGCGTGTCTGATCGAAGGACGGGGGTTCCGACCTTGAACTCGGGCTTCGACGGCGCGGGCCAGATGAATATGGACGAGCCCTCGTCGATCCTTTGTTTTACGAAAGAGGCGTTCCGCGTGTCCCAGACGGTGTTTCTTATCGATCCCCTTTTCCGAAAGGTCGAGAAGCGCCAGAGCCCACAGGGTATAAGGATAGGAAACGCGATCTCGGATCCTCCGATAGAGGTGACAAGCATTTTCGAGGTGTTTTCGGGCGAGAGGGCGTCTGTCTAACATTCGGTAGGCGTTTCCGATTCCACAGTGCGCATAGGCAAGAGGATAGGTTTGCCCGAGTCGTCGTGCGATGTGACACGCGTGGCGATAAGAGGCCAAAGATTCTTTGTAGCGACCGGTCATCCGGAGAAGCCCTCCGACCGCCATTGAGACGAAACATACCGATTCAGGATCCGAAGCGAGTTGAAGGGAGCGATTCAGATGGCGTTCGGCGTCGCGGAACCTACCCAGGAAACGGAAGCAAGTTCCCAAGGAGTATTCTATAAAGGAGACGCCCTCTATGTCATTACGGGCTTCGAAGTTTCGAACGAGGCGGGAGAGGAGGCGAACGGCCCCGGGGTATTGTTGCAAACCGCGCAACGCAAGGGCCTTACCGGCGAGGGCCTCGTCCCGTTCTTCATTCGAGCCCGCCGCCGTCCGGGCCTTTTCGTAGAAGGCGATCGCACCGGAAAAATTCCCCCGAAGCCGTTCCTTGTGCCCGCTCTCGAGAAATGCTTGGAATGAGGAGGGCTTCACCGCGGTTTGACGGTCGAATACAGTTTGCCGTGGAAAAAGAAGAAAGGGATCAGCGTTTGGAGTGCTGGAAGCGTTTACGTGCTCCGGGTTGGCCGTACTTCTTCCTTTCGACCCTCCGCGGGTCACGGCGGAGAAGTCCGGCTCGTTTGAGCGGCATTTTGAATTCGCTGTTCATAATAACGAGGGCGCGCGCCACTCCGAGCTTGATCGCCTGTGCCTGGCCCGTAATCCCCCCCCCTCGGACCGTGATGCGGGCATCGGTGGAATCCTTGAGGTTGACAAGTTCGAGAGGCCGTGTCACTTCGGAGCGGTGGTCGACGCGGGGGAAGTAATCCTCGAGCGTACGGCCGTTGATCGTGATGATACCCGTTCCGGGGCGCAACATGACGCGGGCAACCGCTTCCTTACGGCGACCTGTCGAGGGCGCCGGCGGGCGTTTACGGAGAAGAGCCATCAGAGTGTCACCTCGACTCGTTCCGGTTTCTGGGCTTTATGGGGGTGGTCCGGCCCCGCATACACTTTCAATTTCGTGAAGAGCCTTCGTCCGAGGCGGTTTTTGGGGAGCATCCGGCGGACGGCCAATTCGATGAGTTTTTCCGGCCGTTCCCGCAGGAGTTCCCCATAGGGAACGGACTTCAGGCCTCCCGGATGGCCGCTGTGACGCCGATAAAACTTTTGTTCGGCCTTTCTGCCGGAGAGGCGAACTTCGGCGGCGTTTGTGACCACGACGAAATCCCCCGTGTCAAGATGCGGGGTAAAGTCCGCACGATGTTTTCCGCGCAGACGGCTCGCCGCCAAAGCCGCAACCTTACCCAACGGCTTTCCTGCGGCGTCGATGACGGTCCATTTCCGCCCGGCTTTTGCCGAAGCCTTGGAGGGAATCGTCGTTTTTTGCTTTCTACTCACCATCGTAGCGATGCGGAATATGGTGGGACTCTTACAGTTTGTCAATAAAAAAAAGGGGAGAGGGAAAAAATTAATTTCAGATCGGAGGTGACGGAGCTTGGGGAGAAAGAATGGATATGTGTTGAGATTGGCTCGAAGGCAAAAAATCAAAGTGTTAATGCTCTCTTAGCCTGCGGTTGTTTCGGCCGGTTCGATTTTTTCTTTAGGGCTTGGAATTTCTGCGGTATAGAATAGATCCGTTCGGAAGGTGGATGATGCGTGAAGAATTAGTCGAGAGAGTGGCGGCGGCGGGGGTCGTGGGAGCCGGCGGGGCCGGATTTCCGACCCACGTCAAGGTCAACGCCTCGGTGGAGACGGTCATCGTCAACGGGGCGGAGTGCGAGCCGCTGCTTTACAAGGACAAGGAACTGCTTCGGCTCGAATCGGACCGGCTCCTGGAGGCAGTACGCCTCGTTAAAGAAGCGATGGGCGCGTCCCGAGGCGTAGTGGCGTTCAAGGAAAAGAAGGCGAATCTCGAGGCGGTACGAATCTATCGCGAGAAGACGAAAGAGTATTCCGGAATCGAGTGTTTTCTCCTCGGCGATTATTATCCCGCGGGCGACGAGGTTCTTTTGGTTTATGACGTGACGGGGAAGGTTCCTCCCTTCGGCGGCCTTCCGCTCGATGTCGGCGCGATGAACTCGAATGTCGAGACATTCCTGTGGATAGGGGATGCTTACGAAGGGAAGCCGGTGACGGAGAAGTGGTTGACGATGGCCGGCGAAGTTCGAAAGCCTGTGACAATCAAGGTCCCGGTCGGTACTCCTTTCAAGGATTGCCTGGCGGCGGCGGGCGGAGCGACCTGCACCGATTTCGGTATCCTTTCCGGGGGAATTATGATGGCGACGGTCGTGGGATTGGATGATGTCGTCACCAAGACGACAGGGGGATATGTCCTTCTGCCCAAGGACCACTTCGCCTACCAAAGAAAGACTCAAGAGCGTCCGATTTACGACAAGATCGGGAAGTCCTGTTGTGACCAATGTATGTACTGCACGGAGTTCTGTCCCCGGTATCTGGTCGGGCATCCCATCGAGCCGCATCGTGTGATGCGTTCGTTGGGACTGTCCGGTCCGGGGAAGGACATCGAGACGCAATGGGCGCAGGCCTGCATTCACTGTGGCGTGTGCGGACTTTTCGCTTGTCCGGAACTTCTTTCGCCGCATGAGATCTCGTGGGATGCTCGGGCGCATTTGGCCGAAAAAGGGTTTCGTCCCGAGAAGACCCCCGCGAAGGCGCATCCGATGTACGAATTCCGCAAGATTCCGTTGAAGCGGTTGACGGCGCGGTTGGCATTGCAGGAGTATGATGTGCCGGCTCATTTCGAGCCGATCGAGGTGAAACCGGAGCGGGTGATCTTGAAGATGAAGCAACACGCCGGAGCCGCCGCGGTTCCTGTGGTGGGCGCCGGAGACTCCGTGACGGTCGGAACGGTCGTCGGGAGAATTCCGGAGGGAGCCTTGGGAGCCAACGTCCACGCCTCGATCGACGGAATCGTGGAATCGGCGGACGAACGAGCGGTGATCATAAGGAGGAACTGATTCGATGGCGAATTTTGAGAATCGAATGGCGCTGGGAATGGTGGAACTTTCCTCCATCGCCCGCGGTTACGAAACCGCGGATCTCCTGGTGAAGGAAGCGCACGTGGAACTTCTGATGTGTCGTTCGATCTGTTCGGGGAAATTCATGATTCTCTTCTGTGGAGACGTGGACGCGGTCGAGTCGAGCGTGGCTCGGGGGGTCGAGGTGGCCGCGCACGCGTGGGTCGATTCGTTCGTGATCCCGGACGTGCATCCCGGTGTTTTGGGTGCGATTCGCGGGACGTCGATGCCGACGACACGGGAGGCGATGGGCGTGGTGGAGTCGTTCTCCGTCTCATCGCTCATCGAGGGATTGGATGCGGCGTGCAAGGAAGCCTCGATCGAACTCGTGGACGTCCGTCTCGCTATGGCGCTGGGCGGAAAAGCCTATTTGACGTTGACGGGTCCCTTGGCGGACGTTCGTGCCGCCGTGGGCGCCGCCGTGGATGTCATCGCCCGCAAAGGGTTATTGGTCGATCAGACGATCATTCCGAATCCGCGCGAGGAAATCTACCGGGAGATCATCTGAAAGCGGGAAGGAGAAAGGGGGAAGGAGGGGGAAGGAGCGCGGGTGCGGGAACGAGGAATTCGTTTACGTGAGAATCCTGCAAGCGGCGCGGATTTCCCCACCCGCGGGCCCAACCGAGGTCCCGATAAAGTCTCGCGGCCGTCGATGCGGCGGAGAAACCACCGCGCGGAAGAGCGCGTTTCCGTCAGAAGAGTGTGTAGATGAACGGTGCAACGGGGCTGGACTGGGCGAAGATGATCAGAAGCCCGAAGACGAGCAGGACCACCACCATCGGGATCATCCACCAGACCTTTTCTTCCCAGAGGAAGCCCATGAATTCCCCGAAGATTCCGAACCGGCTCTTCATTTTCTCGATGAACTTCATAATCTATTTATACACCACGGCGTTTTGCATGACAAGCATATCCATCTCGCAACGGCTGAAGGTCGAGAAGGTGTCGGCGGGGGTGTTAACGATCGGTTCCCCCTTCAAGTTGAAAGAGGTATTGAGGACCACGGGGACACCCGTATCCTGTCCAAAGGCTTCGATGAGGTTATAGTACCGCGGATTGACCTCCTTCTCGACGGCTTGGAGGCGCCCGGTTCCATCGACGTGTTTGACGGCGGGAATCGCCTCGGTCGTGATCGGAACGACATAGAGCATATACCGCGAGGGCTGATGCCTTTGGGGGTCCTGGAGTTCGAAGTGCTCGGGAACCTTCTCCATCAGGATGCTCGGAGCAAACGGCCGGAAGGGCTCCCGAAACTTGATCTTCCGGTTGACGACGTCCTTCATCTCCGCCTTGCGCGGATCAGCGAGGATCGAACGGTTCCCCAGTGCCCGCGGTCCCCATTCGAACCGCCCCTGCATCCAGCCGACGACCTTTCCTTCTTTGAGAGCGTCGATGACAACGCCGAAGAGTTTTTCGTCGTCCTCGATCCGTTCCCAGCGTGCTCCAGTCGTTTGAAGAAAGGATTCGATTTCGCCCTGTCCATACTCCGCTCCCCAGTAGGCGTGATTGAGCCGGAAGGTTCTGGGGTTTCCGAAGAGGACGTGGTCGGCATAGAGCGCGGCACCCATGGCTCCGCCGGAGTCTCCGGCCGCCGGTTGGACGAAGATTTCCTCGAAATCCGTTTCGCGCAGAATTCGATAATTCGCGACGGAGTTGAGCGCGACTCCGCCCGCCATCACAAGCCGTTTCGCCCCGGTATCCCGGGCGGCCTTTTTCGCCATTCGGATGACGGCCTCCTCGGTGAACTTCTGGATCGAGGCGGCCACATCGGCGTAGTCGCTTCCCGGCTCGACATCCCCGATGCGCGGTCTCGGTTCTCCGAAGAGATCCTCGAATTTACGGGTGAAGGTCTTCTCGAGGTGATAATGGTGGCTGAAGTAGGACATATCGAGTTGAAGGAAGCCGTCGTCGTCGAGCCGAGCTACTTTGTGGACCTTATCGAGATATTTCGGCTTTCCGTACGGCGCCATTCCCATAACCTTGTATTCGCCTTCGTTTACTTCAAAGCCGAGCCACGCGGTGAAGGCGCTGTAGAGGAGACCGAGCGAGTGGGGGAATTGGATTTCGTGGGTCAGATCGATCGTGGTTCGTCCCGCCACGGTGCGCGCGTGACCGAGAACGGTGGTCGTCCACTCCCCGACTCCATCGACCGAGAGAATCGCGGCGTCATCATAAGGGGAGGGGATGTAAGCGCTGGCGGCGTGAGAGAGGTGATGTTCGATAAAGAGAATTTTTTCGAGGGGAACATCGAGTTCCCTGTGGATGACGTGCTTCATCCAGAACTTTTCTCCCAGCCAGGTCGTCATCGACTCGCGGAAAAAACGATAGGACCGGGGAAAAGTGGCCATGGAGGAGATCATAATCCGGTGGAACTTCTTGAACGGTTTTTCATAGAAGACGACTGCGTCGAGATCATCGACATCGATTCCGCCTCGTTTCAGGCAGAATTCGCTGGCGAGTTTCGGAAAGCCGGAGTCGTGCTTGATCCGCGAGAAGCGTTCCTCGTCGGCGGCGGCGACGACTTGTCCGTCCATAACGAGACACGCAGCCGAGTCGTGGTAGAAGCAGGAGATGCCGAGGATATTGGCCATCAGAACTGTCTCCTGGCATCCGCTAGATTCAGATCTTTCGTTCGCCGCTCCCACCATGAGACTCGCTTTCTGAGGTGAAGGGGGTCGCTGAAGAGACGAATGAAGGGCGCGTAGAGGAGGACAACGGTAAAATAGAAGATCGTCATCAGAAGTCGGCTGTTGAAGACGCCGATCCGATGCGCTATATCGAGCCATGCTTTCCAGAGCCGTTTGTAGAACGGCAGAGTCTCTGTTGTGGTCATTTCTATTCCTTTCACTTTCCTAACGGGAGGAATGAGGGCGGAGTTTAGCCGAAAAAAAGCGGCGTTGTCCACAAAAAACGATTGCCGGGAAAAGCGGTTTGGAAAAGAGCCGACCGAGATTTCTCTATCTCCCTCGTGTCTCGGTGGTTCCTCCCTGAGTCGCTTGCGTCGTTTTCGGCTCAGAACGGCTCCGGTGTGATCACCGTGCCGGGGCGGCCGGTGGCGTGGATCAGTTGGATCGCGTTGAGGCGCGCGCGGGTTCGAAAAGCGCGCCTCCTTTTCTTGATGCGCCGCATGGTCGAGTGTCGCGCCGAGTTGGAAGGTCTTCTTCCGGTCGCTGATCCCGGCCTTGCGGAGAAACTCCGCGCCGCCGTCGGGGTGATCGACCGCTATAAGTCCCGCGACCTCGAATCCAGGCTTCCCCCGGAATCGATCCTCCGATGCCGCGAAAGACCCTGCCCGAAAAGCGGGACTCTCTTCCGGAAAACGAACGCCCCGCGGCGCAGACTTCCCCGGGACCGCAGGCATCCTGCCTGCCGGGTTTTGAAAGGCACCGGCCGAATCAGAACAAAAGCGCCAGGATCGAAAGAAACGAGAGGACCCACAGCATCGGGGGAATCTCGTTCGCGCGGCCGCGAAGGATCCGCATGAGGGTATGCGAGAGGAACCCCCAGACGATCCCCTGGGTGATCGAATAGGTAAGCGGGATGAGAACGACAGCAAGAAACGCGGGGACACCGTCCTCCCAGTTTTCGAGATGCATGTTGCGGATATTACGGAACATAAATATCCCGATGAGCACGAGGGCGGGGGCGGTGGCGCAATCCGGAATGGCGGCGGCCAGCGGTGCGGCGAAGAGGAAGGGGAGAAAGCAGAGTCCGGCCACGACGGCCGTAAGCCCGCTGCGTCCTCCCTGTTGAACCCCGGCCGCGCTCTCAATGTAGGTCGTTCCGGAACTCGACCCGAAGAGTCCCGCGGAGAGAGTTGCGATAGCGTCGACGAAGAGGGCCTTTCGAAGGTTCCGAGGTTGTCCGTCGGAATCGAGGAGATCGGAGGCCTCGGCGACGCCCACGAAGGTGGAGAGAGAATCGAAGAGATCGGTAAAGAGAAGCGTGAAGAGAGGACCGATCATTGCGGGAACGAACAGATTCGAGAATCGGAAATGAAGGAAGGCGGTCGAGAAATCGGGCCGGGCAAGGAGATGCTGGGGAAGTGTTGCTTGCCCAGCCGGAAGGGCTGCGGCCGTGGTGATGATGATCCCGATCAAGATGGCCCCCCGGAAGCGGTACGCGAGCAAAGCGGCGGTAAGGAAGAAACCAAAGAGGAAGAGGAGAACGGAAGGGGAGGTGAAGTCGCCGTGGGTAACGAGGGTGGCGGGATGATCGACGACGAACCCGGCTTTTTCGAGACCGATGAGAGCGAGAAAGAGTCCGATTCCGCAGGCGAGGGCGTGCCGGAGGTTGCCGGGGATCGTCTTGACGACCATCTCACGGACGTTGAAGAGTGTAAGGAAAAGGAAAAGGATTCCGGAGAGAACGACGGCGCCGAGAGCGCTTTGCCAGGGGAGCCCGCGTCCAAGGACGAGGGAGTACGTAAAGAAGGCATTGAGCCCCATTCCGGGAGCCAAGGCGAAGGGGAGGTTAGCGATCAAGCCCATCAGGATGGAAGAGAGGGCGGAAACGAGAATGGTGGCAGTGAGAGCACCGCTGGCCGGAAGGCCTGATTGAGAAAGAATGGCGGGGTTGACAACGATAATGTAACTCATTGTGAGAAAGGTTGTCAGACCCGCGAGGGTTTCGGTTTTGATATCGGAGCCGAGGTGATCGAGCGCGAAGAAATTTCTGATCGTCCGACTCATCGAAGGGAGGATAGAGGAAGGGGAAGAAATCGGCCAGAGGATTTTCTTTGTGTCCAACGAAAAATGGGCGCCTTTCACCGGAGAAACCCACGTGTCCTTTGGTCGCCCCGCGCCTCGATACTTGGCTACCCCACCGTGAGACGTGCGAGGATGCCGGCGAGATGCCTGCGCTCCCCGGGAGGTCTTACCTACGGAGATTTGCTCCATGCATAATCTGTCACGCACCTTTTCTCTTCTTCTATTTTTCTCTTTCCCTCCTTGTCCATGTTCTTTCTTTTGACCTGTTTCCTTCCAGTCCCAGTAGCCCAACGAGGACCCGTGCGTTTCCAAAGGAATCGGAAGTTTTCCTTGTCGCACTTTCGCGGTGCGGTTATAGTGAAAGGCCGTTCTGGAGCATTGGGGGGGCGTGGAGAGGAGGACGAGACTCGGGACGGCGGCTATTTTCGGGAAGGGAAGGAGAGAGGAGATATGGCTCGAATCGTTCGCGGTGCGTTGATCCAGTGCGCCAACAACACGCCCACCGACTCACCCGTTGCGGAGATCAAGAAGAATATGATCGCGCGGCATCTGGAGCTGGCGGAGGAAGCAGCCGAGAAAGGGGCGCGGGTCCTTTGCCTGCAGGAGATCTTTTACGGTCCGTATTTCTGTGCCGAGCAAAACATCAAGTGGTACGAGTCAGCGGAGCCGATGCCGGACGAAAAGACGGCGAATCCCGATCCGAAGAAATATCCGACGACGGCACAATTCTGTGATTTCGCGCGCGAAAAACAGATGGTCGTCGTCTTACCGATCTACGAGCACACATTTACGGGGGTCTATTACAACACGGCGGCGGTAATCGATGCGGACGGAACCTTTCTCGGGAAGTTCCGCAAGATTCATATTCCGCACTGCCATCCTGGATTTTGGGAGAAGTTCTATTTCAAGCCGGGCAATCTCGGATATCCGGTCTTCGAGACGGCGGCGGGGAAGATCGGCGTTTACATCTGTTACGACCGACACTTTCCGGACGGGGCTCGGATCTTGGGGCTTCACGGAGCGGAGATCGTCTTCAACCCGTCGGCGACGGTCGCCGGCCTATCGGAATATCTTTGGAAGTTGGAGCAACCGGCGCACGCGGTGGCGAACCAGTATTTCGTCGGTGCGATCAACCGGGTCGGTTACGAAGAGCCGTGGAACATCGGCGAATTTTACGGCCAGTCGTATTTCTGCGATCCGCGCGGCCAGATTCTCGCGGAAGGTTCGCGGGACAAAGACGAAGTTGTCGTGGCCGACCTCGACCTCGATCAAATCCTCGAGGTTCGCAACGTATGGCAGTTCTTCCGGGATCGGCGTCCCGAGACCTACGGTGACCTCGTGAGGCTTCTTCCCTAGCGCTGTCCAGCGAAGCGGGAGGCCTGTCGAGCGGCGCGGGGCGTTTTCCGGTTGACGGAAACGGATCGCGAAAGGGAGAGAGAAGAGGAGGGTAACGTTTCGATGGCGAACGGCAGGCGGGTATCGTTTGAGGAGGCGGAGAACGTCCAGCGCAGCATCGGGGGCTTGCACGAGCTCTCGATCGATGTTTCGGATTCCCCGGTAGCGAACGAGGATATCGTACCGGTTCCCGTAAGAGAGCGCAGTTGGGACTGGTGGCACATCGCCTGTCTTTGGGTGGGGATGAGCGTCTGCATTCCGACGTATATGTTGGCGGCGGGGCTGATGTCGAGCGGGATGAGTTACAAGCAGGCGATCGCGACGATCCTCTTCGGAAACGCGATCGTGCTCATTCCGATGGTCCTCAACGCTCACGCCGGAACGAAGTACGGCATTCCCTTTCCGGTTCTGATCCGCACGTCGTTTGGTATCTCGGGAGCCCATATTCCGGCGATCTTGCGCTCCCTCGTCGCCTGCGGATGGTTCGGGATCCAGACGTGGATCGGGGGTTTTGCGCTCTATGTGATGGTCAAGGTCGCCTGGCCGGGGATCGAGACATTGGGAGGTGGTGTCTGTAAAAATCTGATCGGGATCAATCTCGGGCAGTTCTTATCCTTCCTGTCCTTCTGGGCGCTTCATATGATCATCGTTTGGGCGGGAGTGGACTCGATCAAGAAGGTCGAGGCGTGGGCCGCTCCGATCCTGATCGTGATCGGAATCGCGTTGGGGGTCTGGGCTTACCGATCCGGGGGGGGATTGATCGAGGTTTTGGAGGAATCGAATCACTTTACGCATCCGGCGGTGGTCGCGTTGAGCGAACCATCGGGAGACCTTCGGTTGAAACTCGATCTGCTCAAGGATCGCAGCGGAAAGTACCGCACGGAGAAGATGAAGGTTGCCCTCGGAGAAGACGAGGCGGGTGCGAAGAGAATCCTCTCGATGGCGAAGGAGACGGACCCGACGAACGAAGTCGTGTTGCCGGGGAACGCGGGGGTGAAATACGTCGCGGTGGAGTTGCGGCGGGGAAGCGACACCACGGTGCTCACTGCGAAGGTCACGCCGGCATCCGCTCCGCTGGGAAACTGGTGGCTGACCGTCTTCTTGCCCCTCTTGACGGCCATGGTGGGATACTGGGCCACCCTTTCTCTCAACATTCCCGACTTTACGCGATACGCCCGGAGTCAGAAGGACCAGTTCATCGGTCAGGCGCTGGGATTACCCACGACGATGACGGGATATGCGTTCGTCGGGATTCTGGCGACCTGTGCTTCCTTGATCGTCTTCCCGGACATTCTCGTCGCGGCTCAGGCTCCGTGGGATCCGGTTCAGTTGTTGGCCCGGTTCAAGAGTCCCGTCATCCTACTCGTTTCGATGTTCGGATTGGCACTCGCGACGATCTCGACGAACATCGCAGCCAATGTCGTTGCTCCGGCGGTCGGCTTCTCGAACCTCTGGCCCCAGAAGATCACATTCAAGATGGGGGGGTACATTACGGGAATCATCGGTATTGTGATGATGCCGTGGAAACTTCTTGCCACGGCGGGGTCCTATATCTTCACGTGGCTGATCGGGTACTCGGCTCTTTTGGGCGGAATCGCGGGCGTGATGATCGCCGACTATTATCTTTTGCGGAAGACGCGCATAGACCTTTTGGAACTCTACCGTCCGGAGGGCAAGTATCGCGGGTTCAACTGGTGCGGTATCATCGCTTTTCTTCTGGGGGTGATTCCGAACGTTCCCGGATTCTTGGCCCAGGTCGATCTGATCGACAAGAAGAGTATCCCGGA
Organism: Candidatus Hydrogenedentota bacterium; assembly: GCA_003697085.1. Taxonomy (GTDB): domain Bacteria; phylum UBA8481; class UBA8481; order UBA8481; family J006; genus J006. Next base: position 4,322 of record RFFU01000106.1, on the reverse strand, counting down.
GATATTCAATCAGATCTACACCTACGCCTGGTTCGTCAGTTTCTTCATCGCATTGATTTCCTACAGTCTGATGGCGCGGATGGCGGGGGTGGATACGAGCACACGGGAGTTGACGCCGACGAGTACGTAAGGGAGGGGAGGGCGAAGGGCCGCGCATGGAAACGGCGGCGGACGGAAGACGGCGGCCGGGAGGCGTTGGAGGAACCGGGCGGAGGGATTTCACGGGGGGAATCTTTGTTGCGGAGAAAAAACTTTTGGAATTCGGACGGCTCCGCTAAACTGGAGCCGGAGCGGAAAAAAGGAAGACAGGGGAGAGAAAGGCAGGGATTGTGATGGCAAAAAGAACTCAGGGGAAGCCGTTGACCGTGGATCAGATTCGGAAGATGCGGGAAGAGTATCTCCTTCCTTCGACGATGACCTATTACAAGAAGCCGGTGAACATCGTTCGCGGAGAGATGCAATATGTTTACGATGACCGGGGGCGGCGGTACATCGATGCCTTTTCCGCCGTCGTGACGATCTCGGTGGGCCATTGTCATCCGGAGGTCATCGAGCGAACGGTGGAGCAATTGAAGACGCTCCAGCATATGACGACGCTCTACTTTCACCCGACGATCGTGCGGTACGCGAAGAAGATGGCGGAATCGGCCCGGAAGGCGAATCCGAACCTCAAGGTATCTTTCTTCACGAACTCGGGGTGTGAGGCGAACGAGTTGGCGGCGCTTTTGGCGAAGAATTACACCGGAACGCATGAATTCATCGCGGTCCGGCATTCTTTTCACGGCCGGACGTTGATGGCGATGACATTGACGGGGCAGAGCCTGTGGCGGCACTCGCTCCCGTACGTCTTCGGCGTTCATCATGCACCGGCCGGTTACACCTATCGGTGTCCTGTCGGTGTTTCGCCGCGGAATCTGGGGAAGTGGGCGGCGGAGGAGGTCGAGAAGATCATCAAGTACTCGACCTGCGGAAAACTCGCGGCCTTTATCGCCGAACCGATTCAAGGCTTCGGCGGCGTCATCACTCCGCCTCCGGATTATTTCCCGCGGATTTACGATGTGGTGAAGAAATACGGTGGTGTGTTCATCAGTGACGAGGTGCAGACGGGGTTCGGGAGGACGGGGGACAAATTCTTCGGCATCGAGCATTGGGGTGTGAAGCCGGACATCATCACGATGGCGAAGGGGATCGGCAACGGTGTTCCGTTGGGCGGGATCATCACGACGCGGGAGATTGCGGAGTCGATGCGCGGGAAGGTCCATTTCAATACCTACGGAGGGAATCCGGTCTCGATGGCGCAAGGGGAAGCGGTGATCGATGTGATACGGAAATACCGCTACGATCGGAATGCGCGGATCGTCGGCAACCATCTCATTCGCGGGTTGAGGGAGCTTCAGAAACGCCACGCGAAGGTCATCGGCGACGTGCGCGGGAAGGGGTTGATGCTGGGGGTGGAGTTCGTCAAGGACCCGCGTTCCAAGGCCCCTGCTCCGGAACTGGTTCTTTCGATCATGGAACATGCGAAGAACGCGGGAGTTCTTTTGGGCAAGGGCGGTATGGCGGGGAACACGATCCGCGTGAAACCTCCGTTATGCGTGACGAAGAAGGATGCGGATGAGATCGTGGATGTGATGGACGGTGCCATCAAGAAGGCGCGGAAGGAGTTGCGGCTGTAGAGACGAATTTCCGGAGGGAAAGGAGAGGGCGAGGTGGTGAGCGACTGATGCGGCGTATTGTGGAGAGTGAGGCGGCTCCGGCGGCGATCGGCCCCTATTCCCAGGCGGTCACCTTTGGGAAACTTCTCTTCACTTCCGGCCAGATTCCTCTTGATCCCGAAACGGGTGAAATTGCGGGGCCGGGGATCGAGGAACAAGCGCGGCAGGTGTTTCGCAATCTGGATGCCGTTCTGGAGGCCGGCGGCTCTCACCGCTCGAATCTTCTCAAGGTCACCATCTTTCTTTCGGACCTTTCGGATTTTGGCGTCGTGAATCGGCTTTACGAGGAATGGCTTGGTTCCGTTCCGCCGCCGGCGCGCTCATGTCTTCAGGCCGCCGCCTTGCCGAAGGGGGTACGAATCGAGGTGGAAGCCGTCGCCGCATTGAAGGAGGAGGGAGGCTGAATGGGGGAAGCGGTCGATTTATGTGAGGTTTATCGGAAGCACGAAGACGTCTTCAATGCTTTTGGGGAGTTACGAGAGTATGCCGCCGAGAAGGTTCTTTTTCGTGAAGGCGAAATGGAAGCGGACGACGCCTACCTTATTCTCGGCGGGACGATCCGCGTCAGCCGACAGGTTCGCTCGAAGGAGAAGGAGCTGGCTGTTCTAGGGGCGGGGGAGATAGTCGGGGAAGTGGCGCTTTTCTCGGGGGGACCGCGAACGGCGACGGCGCGATGCATCGAAGAGGCACGGGTGTTGCGCCTGACCCGGCGCTCCTTCGAGAAACTCCGCTCCTCCCGGCTCGATGTCGCTTACGAACTTCTCGAGGGGATCCTGGGAATCGTCACGCAACGCCTGCGCCGCACGATCGATCGTCTCGAAGTCATCTATTTCTGGCTGACATGATGCGGGTTTCGGGCGGCTGGGCGGTGGCGGCCGCATCTCTTTTCCGAGACGAGGAATGGTGTCGCGATGCTTGACATCCAGTTGGAGGAGACCGAGGGGATACCCGTTCTAACATTGAAAGGGAGAATGGAGAATCATGACTATCCCGTTCTCTCGACGCGGCTCGAGCATCTTCTCAAGACCGGCGAGATATTCCTTGTGCTCGATTTGACGGAGACCGAGCAGCTCACACCGGATGGCGGAGAATTATTGGTGCGCGTGGCGCGGAAGGCGAAGCGGAGGGAAGGGCACGTCGTCCTGGTTGCTTCGGACGACGAGAAGGTCATCGACAGAAAACTTCAAGTGATGGGAGCCGCTCGCGAGTTCATCGCTTACGCGACGCGGAGTCAGGCGATTCGATCCGCCGTCGCTCTTCAACGCGAGCATCTGGCCGGAGCCTTCGGGTCGCTTCACGGCGTCGGGGAGCACAAGAAGAAGTTGGAAGAGGAGAAGAAAGGCGGAGAATCGGAATTTCGTTGCCCGAACTGCAAAGCAAAGGTCTCTCCCGGCGCGGACCGATGTTACCTCTGCGGGATGCTTCTCTCCGACCGACAAACGGTTCTCTTTCACGAGCCGGATTTGGCGACCTGCCCGAAATGTGGAGCGAATATGCTTGCGGGTGCGCGGCGGTGCAGCCTCTGCGGGCACGAGATTCCTGAGGAGCCGGAAGAATCAGCGGTGGCCGAGGCGGTTCCGGCGAGGCCGGGGGAACCGGAGCCGGTCGAGAAAACACAACCCGAACCTGCTCCTCCGACGGTGGAAAAGACGGGCTCGAAAGAGAGGGCCGAGGTCCCCGTCGTGATGGAGACGCCGGCTGTGTCGAGCGAGGATTTGGTGGCGCTGGCGGTCGAGAAGGGGAAGTTGGAGGCGCAGGTCCAGACTCTCTCGGCGCGGCGCGACGAGTTGCAAAGCGAATTGAAGCGATTGGAGGAATTGCGGGAGGAGGGGCGGAAACTCGAATCCGACCTCGCCGCCCGGCGCGCGGAGACGCAGCGTGTCCAGGAAGAGATCGCAAGCCTGGCCTTGCGGCGGGAGGAATTACAAGGCGAGATCGATCGTACGACGCGGCGGCTCGAAGAGATCGAGCAAGAGAGCGCGCGACGGTACCAGGAGTGGGAGGGCGAACGGAACCGGATGGCGGAGGAGCGGGCGCGTTGGGAAGAGGAGACGGCGCGCAAGAGGGAGGAATGGGAAGCCGAGGTTGCGGCCCGCCGCCGAGAGCTGGAGGAGGAGTTGGCGGAGCTACGGCGTGAGCGGGACGAGACGACCTCCGCTTGTCAAGAATTGCTTTCGCGCCGTGAAACTCTGGAGAAGGAATTGGCGGAAAAGATCGCAGCGGCGGAACGCGAAGTGGAGCAGCGTCGCACCGCCGCTGAGGAGGCGGTAGCCTCGTTGGAGAAGAAGACGGCGGCCCTGGAAGAAGAACTCGCCGCGCTGGAAACCCGCCGCACCGAGATTCACGCGGAGGTATTGCGTCGCGAGTCCGAACTGGATGATCTCTGCCGGGGAATCGACGAGACGAAGGGGGTCCTGGAGGAACGGCGCTCGGAAATTGATTCTCTGGCGGCCCGTCTCGAAGAGACCCATCGAGCGCGCGTTGAGGAAGAGGAAACGCTGGCGCGGCTTCGGCAGGAACGTGAGGCACTATCGAAGGAGAAGACTGCAGTAGCCGAAGAAATCGCCGGACGCGCCGCGGAGAAGGAAGAGGTGGAGCGCGCGCTGG
>RFFU01000105.1 GCA_003697085.1 Candidatus Hydrogenedentota bacterium | reverse complement strand
TCCAACGGATCCTCTTCGGCATCACAACCGCCGTCAGGAAACCGCGGCCGTCTTCATCTCAGGCCCCCTCTCCGCCGCCCTCTCCCCGCCACCGGCTCCTTCCTCGAAACACAATCTCCCCTTCAAGGCGAACGGCGTCACCTCCTCGACGAAAACCGGGCAAATCCTCTTGGGAACCCCTCCCTCGAAGAAGACCGGAATGTTCTGCCGATTCCGGCCTCGTCCCGGCTCCTCCACAAGCACCTCCGTTATCGTTCCCCTCTCCCGCTGCCGCCGGTTTCTCGCCCCCTCCTCGACAATCGCCAATAACTCCCGACAACGCTCCTTCCGAATCTCCACAGGAACGGGATCACCAAGCCCTGCGCGAACCGCTTCCGTCCCCGGCCTTTCCGAATAGGCAAAGACATACGCTCCGTCCAACTCGGCCTTCCTTGCCAGTTCGACCGTGTCGCGGAAATCCGCCTCCGTCTCTCCGTCGAAACCCGTGATGAAGTCCGTTGTGACGGCGATGTCAGGCCGCGCCGAACGGATCTCCTCCACGATCTCCAGAAACCGCCGCGCCGAATATCCGCGCCGCATCGCCTTAAGGATCCGGTCGGAACCGGACTGAACGGGAAGATGAAGATGGGGCATGACGCGCTCCAGAGAAGTGAAACCGCGAAGAAAACGGTGATCAATGTACGCCGGATGCGACGTTGCGAAGCGGATGCGCGGCATCGTTGTTTGCCGATCGACAGCCTCGAGGAGGTCGATCAGCCGCGCCCCGCCGACGGAGCCGTCACGGCCGTAATACGAGATGTTTTGCCCCAACAATGTCACTTCGCGGTACCCGGCCGCTTCGAGTCTTCTTACTTCCCCGACGATGGCCTCGATAGGACGGGAGGTCGCCGCCCCGCGCCGCGAGGGAACCACGCAAAAGGAGCACCGGTTCGAACAGCCTTGCATAACGGTGACATAAGCGGAAAGCCCGGGGATATAGGGCGCCGCCACGTCATCGGGAGGAATCACCCACTCCTCCCCGATCTCGATCACCGGCTCCTCTTCGCAACGCCGAACGGCGTCCGGAAGAAGGGCGATACGGCGGGGCCCGAGAACCGCATCGATCCCGTACCGAGTCACCAAATCTCTCGCCCCCTCCTCCGTCACCAGACAACCACAGACGACAATCCTGAGGTTCTTCCCTTCGCGCCGCCATTTGCGATAACGGCCGAGCAACGAGAAAACCTTGTCCTCGGCCTTCTGGCGGATCGCACACGTCTCGAGAACGAGAAGATCGGCCTCCAGAGGATCGTTCACGAGAGAGTATCCCGCCCGGGCCAACAACTCCGCCATAACAGCGGATTCCTGATGGTTCATCTGGCACCCGAAGGTGGCGATGTGCGCCCGCCCGCGGAAGTCTCGATCATCCTTCTTCATTTCGTCTTCCCTTCTTCTTCGTCTTCTCCCCGCGCTCCGCCTTCCTCTCGGCTTCCCAACTTCGGCTCTCGTTCGAACATCTCATTCCTCCGGCCGCGGCGCGGCGGGTTCGAAGTCGATGACCGGTGTCGGCAACGGTGGTTCATAGCCGTTCGGTACCTTCTCCGTCGCGCCCTCCGGAACCACCGCTCTCGAATCCAAAAGAGACTCCAGATGGCGTCGTGTATCGTCCAGAAGACGGCGCGCCCGCTCATCCAGACCGCTCGTGTCCGGAATCCCTCCTCCCATCAACGCAGGCCACAAACTCTGCGACATTGTATCGGTAAGGCGATTGCCGTAAACGAACTGCATCAGCGCGAGGGGGTCGGAATGAACCGAGCAGATTTCCGTCGGGGCCGTCCCGGCTATGAAATACTCCCGAATGGGATGGGGACAGTCCGGGCTCGGCCTCAAGCCGGTCAGATCACAAATGACGGCCGTCGTAATGTCGGCGGGGGTATCGGGGAAAGTATTCTCCTTCCATTCCGGGTAAAGTTCATCGTACAGGCGACGCATATACGCCGACCATATCCGGCCCGCCACGTGAGCGCCCGTCATTCCCTTTCCCATCGAGCGCCTCTCGTCGTATCCGACCCAGATCACGGTCGTCAGATCAGGGGTGGAACCAAAAAACCATGCATCCGCGTAATCGTCGGTCGTTCCCGTCTTGCCCACCGTCGGGATTTCTTTCATCACCCGACCAACCGCGGAAGCCGCAGTTCCCCGAAGAACGACCGAGCGCAAGAGAGAACGAATAAGAAAAATCGGCGCGGGGCGAGCAGTCTCTCGAGCCGGACGGGGAAGAAATGACCGAACGGTCCTCCCCGTCCGATCATGAATGCTCAACAGAGGCCCCGCACGAACCCGCACCCCGTTGTTCGCAATCGTTCCGTACGCCACCGCCATCTCCAACGGTGTGACTTCGAAGGCGCCCAAAGCCAACGAGGGGAAAGGTTTCATACGAGATATGTCGATCCCGAAGACGTCGCGGGCTCGTTCCAGAACCCGTTCGGGTGAGATGCGCAACAGCATCCGGACCGCGGCGATATTGTAGGAATGAGCCAGGGCTTCCCGAGGCAACACCGGCCCGTGCTCCTTCTTGCTGTAATTCTGAGGAACCCAACTCTCGGTTCCCGGAACCTCGAAAAGTTCGTCACGCAGAACCGTACCCAGTGTCGCCTTCCCTGACTCCAACGCGGTGAAATAAACGATCGGTTTGAATCCGGACCCCGGCTGGCGATGGGCCTGAACGGCACGGTTATATTGATTCTCGCGGGAATAGGTTCTCCCTCCCACCATCGCCAGGATGTCCCCGGTTTTGTGATTGATCGTGACCAGAGCTACCTCGAGGCTGTCTCCCGAGTAGTGAAACCGCTGCCGAATCTCCTCCTCAAGCGCCTTCAATCCCCGATCCACTTCCTCTTCCGCGATCCGCTGAGCGGCGGGAACGAGGCTTGTCTTGATGCGATACCCGCCCCGATAGAGTACCTCCTTCCCCAATTCCTTAATCAGAATCGAACGGACGTAATCGAGGAAAAATCCCGCCTGCTCGACACGCGTCGAAATTTCCTCGGCGGTATCGGCCGCGACCGCCGTATCGATTTTCTCCGGCTTCGACTTTCTCCAGTAGGATTCAATCGCCTTCTCGACATCCTCGGGACGTATATATCCACACTCGACCATCCGATTCAGAACGATCCGTTGGCGGGCGCGGGCACGTTTCGGGTGGCGCAAGGGAGAGTACGCCGACGGAGCCTTCGCCAGTCCGGCCAACAAAGCCGCTTGCCCCAAGGTCAGATCGGCGCCGGAACGGCTGAGATCAACTCCAAAATACCGCTTCGCCGCAGCGTGAATTCCGTAAGCCTGGTTTCCGAAGAAGACCTTGTTGAGATACTTTTCGAGAATTTCATCCCGGGAAAACCGTTTCTCGATCCGATAACTCAAAATCATCTCCTGGATCTTTCGCCGCAACGTCCTCTCCCGGGTCAGAAAGAGATTCTTCGCCAGTTGCTGCGTGATCGTCGAGCCTCCCTGGACCGTTCGCCCCGCACGAATGTTGACCAGCATCGCGCGAAGAATCCCGAACGGGTCGATCCCCGCGTCCCGAATCCAGGCCCAAGGTTGGCTCCTGTCGAAACGGCGATCCTCCACGGCAATGATCGCTTGCCGCATCACCTTCGGAATCTTCTCGATCCCGATGATCCTTCTGTTCTCCTCGAAGAAGTCACCGAGGAAGGTCCCGTCGGAGGCGAAAACCTGCGTGGCCTGGCTCCACCGCGCCTCCCGGCCCGAGATGGGAGCATAACTCTCAAGCGGTTCGAGCGACGGCAGATCACGCGACAACTCCTGGACCTCGGTATAGAGAAGATACGCGCCCGCCAACGCACCGAACGAGACGAGAACAAAAATAGATTGGATGATCCTCCAGAGCGTTGCCGGAGAGAATCTCTTTTTCCTTCTTCGAGCCATAAACCCTATTCTATCCGGGACCGCGTCGCGGCTCTATTTCGAAATCATTCCCGAATGAAGAAGACCGAAGAGAAGAAATCCGAGCACGACGCGGTAGGCCACGAAGGTGAAGGTGGAGTGACGCCTGAGAAAATAGAGGAGGAAGGAGATGGCGAGATACCCGGAGAGAAAGGAAACGAGTGTCGCCAGGCCGAGAGTAGCCCACTCCCCGCCGCCCAGGCCCGCGCCGTGAAAATCCGCGTAAAATTCATAGAGCCCCGCCGCGGTGATCGCGGGGATGCCGAGCAGAAAGGAGAACCGAGCGGCGTGGTTTCTCTTCAGCCCGAGAAAAAGAGCCGCCGCCAACGTGATTCCACTTCGACTCACGCCCGGAATCAAGGCCGACGCCTGCGCCAATCCAACGAATTGAATTTCCCAGAAACCCAACTGCATAAAGACCCGATTCCGCTTCCCCAGAATCTCCGCTAGGCCTAGAAGCCCTCCGACGATGATCAGAGCCATCGCTATGACCGGAACGCCGCGCAACGTCGTCTCGATCGCATCCTTGAAGACCAATCCGAAGACCCCGATCGGGATCGTGCCGGCCAATACCGCTCCCACCATTCTTGCGTCCGGACCCGACCGCTTCTCGACGAGAACCTGGGTTGCGGCGCGGCGGCAAAGTTGACGGAGATCGCTCCAAAAATAAACAAGTACCGCCGCCAACGTCCCCAGCTGAATCACGGCCGTGAACGCCGCTCCGGGATCCTTCCAGCCGAGAAACGCGGAGACGAGCCGTATGTGCGCCGTCGAGGAGATCGGGAGATATTCGGTTATCCCTTGAACAACGCCGAACAGGACGGCGCGCCCCAACTCCTCAACGCTCATTTCAACTCGCTCTTCGCTCGCTCTTCCCGCGGGCCGCTTCCTCTTCCCTCATCTCGGAAAGAAACGCTTTCTCGGAACACCGGTTCCGAAACATTCGGCGGAAATAAACGCCGTCGGGATTTACCGGCGCCGGTCCGAACGCCCTCCTCCTGCGCTGCGGAATTGGCGTCCGCTGTGCCCCCGGTCCCGGCTCCTCTCGCGTCCCCCCCGGCGGTCGTCCCGCCGCGGGCGAGCTCGGTCCGCCATGTCCGCCCGGTATCGCTCCTCGATTTCGGACTCCGACAACCCTTGCTCCTCAAGCAAAACCATCTTTCGGGAAAGATTGACCCGCCCCATCGAATCGATCTCGACAACCTTCACCTTGATCACGTCCCCTTCCGAGACGACATCTTCGACGTTTCTCGGCGTCACGACGTCGAGTTGGGAGATGTGAACGAGCCCGTCTTGGCCCGGCAGGAATTCGACGAAAGCGCCGAACTTCATCAGCCGAACGACCTTCCCCTCGTAAATACGCCCCACCTCGACCTCGGCCGTGAACTGCTCCACCATTTCCCTGGCCAGCCGCGCCGACTCGTTGTCCCAGGCCGCGATCGTCAGCGTGCCGTCGTCGGCCATATCCAGTTCGGCTCCCGTCTCCGACTGAATCCGCCGGATCGTCTTTCCGCCGGGACCGATCACGTCCTTGATCTTCTCCTCGGGGACCTTGATCGTGATCAAACGCGGCGCATGCTCCGCCAACTCGCTTCGCGGCTTCTCGATCGCCGCATCCATCAAGTCCAAGATCTTTAAACGAGCCTTCTTCGCCTTCTCCAGCGCCTCGCGCATCAACTCGATCGATAATCCCGAGATCTTGATGTCCATCTGAAGCGCCGTGACTCCCCGGCGCGTTCCCGCCACCTTGAAATCCATATCGCCGAAATGATCCTCCAGGCCTTGGATGTCCGTCAGAATCGCCGCGCCGCCCTCGGAATCCGTGATCAGCCCCATCGCGATTCCCGCTACCGCCGCTCGAATGGGAACCCCTGCATCCATCATCGATAAGGACCCGCTGCAGACGGAGGCCATCGAGGAGGAACCGTTCGATTCGAGAATGTCCGATACGACCCGGATCACATAGGGAAATTCCTCCTCGGGAGGAAGAACCGGCATCAACGCGCGGCCCGCCAACGCCCCGTGCCCAATCTCGCGCCGCCCCGTCCCCCGGATCGCTCGGGCTTCGCCGACGCAGAACGGAGGGAAATTGTAATGGAAAAGAAATCTCTCTTCGCCTTCGCTTTCAATGTCGTCCCGCCGCCGCTTGTCCCGCGACGTCCCCAAAGTTGTCACCCCCAGAGACTGCGTCTGGCCTCTCGTGAAAAGAGCCGAACCATGCGCCCCAGGTAGAACGGAGAGTTCTATTGATATATCGCGGATGTCGTCGAGTCCACGGCCGTCCGGGCGCATCCCTTTTTTGATGATGTCCGACCGTACGATCTCCACCTCGATCTCCTCTAAAATCTTCGCGACTTCCTTACAGACCTCCGCGGCGTCTTCCCGCGACTCGTACCTCTCCAAGACGTTCCTTCTGACCTCATCGATCGCCGCCTGGCGCGCCAATTTGTCCGGGTTCGAATTGGCCGTCCGTAACTTTTCCTCGGCCAACTCCCGTACCTCCTTCTCCAAATCTTCATTCTTCGCTGGCGGCTCGAAAACCACCTTCTCCTTCCCGCACCGCTCCCGTAACTCCTCGACCATCTCGACGAATTCCGCTCCCATCTTCTTTCCGAATTGAATCGCTTCCAATAATTCGTCCTCGGCAAGTTCCTCCGAACCGGATTCGACCATCGTTACGGCATCCTTCGTGGAGGCTATGATCATGTTGATGTCGGAATCGGGAATCTGCGCGAGCGTTGGATTCGCGATCCATTTCCCTCCGACCCTTCCGACCCGAACCCCCCCGATCGGCTCCGCAAACGGAATTTCCGAGATCGAGAGAGCCGCCGAGGCTCCGTTCATCGCCAGAATGTCCGGCATGTTCAGCCCGTCCGCCGAGATCACCAGAGCCGTCACAATGATGTCGCGATAGAAGCCCTTCGGGATCAACGGCCGAATCGGGCGGTCGATCAACCGCGCGATCAACGTCTGCCGTTCGTCCGGCTTCGATTCCCGCTTGAAGAATCCTCCCGGAACCTTTCCCGCGGCATAGAATTGCTCGCGGTAATCCACCATCAGCGGCGTGAAATCCACTCCTTCCCGCGGTTCCTTTGCCATAACCGCCGTCACCAATACAATCGTTCCGCCGGCTTGAACAAGGACGGAACCATGCGCCTGCTTGGCAACATGCCCCGTCTCAATCGAATACTTCACTCCGTCTATTATCCGTTCGACTTTTTCCACCATCACTTAACTTCCTTTCCTTTGACTTTCAGTAACTTTCATTCTCCGTATTCCGGAACTCTCCCGCCTCTCTTCCCGACCTCGTACTTTCCCTTCGGAGTTAGATCGGGAAACGAACGGCTTCGGGAAAACGGTTCCTCTCGGGCGGCCGCCCCTCTTCTTCGACCAGGCTCCAAAGCCTCTCTCCGCTACCGCGGCTAAAAGGAAGGAGATCTGCGGACCGAAACCGGCAACACTTCTCGAGGCAGGCAGGGAAAGGATGCCCGTCCGTTTTTTCTCTACGGGCATTTCTTTCTCCAACTGCCCCGCGTACTCGGCCGGCCCTCTTGAACCCCTTCTCCTTCCTTTCCCGGTTGCGACCTGAAGCGGATTGGGAATCCCGAATTCCTCTCTTCCGTTTCGCATTCCCCTCCAAATCACGCCTCGCCGACTTTCCTGCTCATCCTCCTTTCAATCCTCAAATTCATCTTCACAACCCCTTTTCCTCTTCGTCTTCCCCTTCCGTCCTCCCCCTTCCGAATCTTCCGAGACCTTCTTCCCCGAACGATCTATTTTCTCAGCTCTAGTTGTTTAACGATCTTTTGGTACCGGGCATAGTCGGTTTGCCTGAGGTAATCGAGCAACTTGCGACGTCGGCCGATCATCTTCAAAAGCCCGCGGCGCGAATGGTGGTCCTTTTTGTGAACGGCAAAATGTTCGCTCAACGAATTGATCCGTTCCGTCAAAAGCGCGATTTGAACCTCCGGTGACCCGGTGTCCCGCGGGTGCTTGCGCACCTTCTCCATAACCTTTATTTTTACTTCCTTCGATATCATCCTCGACGGCTCCTTCCTATTCGGAATTACAATCGCCGCATCCTCGAGCCGACCTCCGTTTCCCAGCCGTCATTGCCGGAGGAGCCCGTGACGCGGTTACCACGCGCGGATTATCGACGGCGAAGGTCTCAGTGGCAAGAAAAATCGACCGGAATTTCCACAGGATTCCGCCCAAGCGTCTTCAGAAACCGACAGCAGGCACCATCAAAAAAACCGGAGCCTATGCGGCTCCGGTTTCAACGGCATTCGGGTCGAATCAAGAACGAGACACGGGCGGCGTTTGGCCGCCGCCCGGCCTCGTCCACTACAGGATCAAAACCTCCGAGAGGCGCCGGCAAGAATTGCCGCTCCGCCCAAAAGAAGCAACCCCGCCGCGGCATAATAAGCCTCGACGGCAAACCGCCCCAAGGTGGTTTCCATCAGACCGTCGCGCAAGGAGCGCAACGCGGGCATAATACCCGAGAAGACTGAACCTCCCACCGCACGATTGACGAGGCAGTTGTTGTCATTGGCCGCTGTCGCAACACCGCTGGAAACGGGAGGATCACCGATGGCGAAATCGGAAAACGTGCTGATATCCGCCGTCAATGTCCCCGCGGTGGAATCGGCCGTAGTCGTGACCGCCTCCCACGTGTTGTCCGCAATATCGCGGTGCAAGATGACAAGCGTTTTCGCCTGCGAAGCAGTGAGATGGCTGAAGTCGAACTTGACTACGACGTGAACACTGTCATTGCCCCCGAGAGAATGAATCTCGTTTCCGTTGGCATCCTCGAGACGGATCCCAAAGACGGTATTGGCAACACGTGTATCGAAACCCGGCGTGTTCGAATCGACCTGAGCGAAATTGTCGGCATAAGAACCGCCTGTATCACCAGTGACGTCATAGATTTGAATCCGCCGGATGCCCGGAGGAGAGCCATTCGGCATCGCCGTCACGGTACAGGCAATGATAGCCCCCAATCTGCCCGAGACCGCTGTGGAGTCCGCCACTACCGAACTGTCGGCAACTCCGTAACCGCCGACCGTGACCTTGCCGAAAAAGAACTTATATTTCTCCGTATCCGCATCCCAAAGAGCGAAAAACAGCCTGTTTTCTCCCGTGTCAAAATGCAGTATCCCGGTGGTGAATCCGGTGTCCACACCACCCTTCGGCGGCTCCGGAATAAGCTGAGAATCGGCTACGACGACACCCAACGAATTGAAGACGACAACTCGCGCCGTATCGTGTGTCGTGTCAAATTGGGCGTTCGCCGAAATGATGTTAAAGGCTGTATCAATTGATCTTGACAAAAACGTGTCCCAATTCCAGAGGTTGCCGAAATTCGATGAAAAAGGATATTCCCCCCCGGAATCACTGAAAACCGCTCCGAAAACCGATTGCCCCGTTTTGGAGGAAACGAAGGAATCCCACGCCGTTCCGCTCGACCCTGTTAGAAAATCCGACCACGTTCCGGGTTTGGCTGTATAGGTATCCGAAAATGTCGACGTCGCTTTGATCAAAGCCGTGTCGGAAGCATTGACCCGGTAAGACGCCGCACCCGAGGCGACTGTCACCTTTCCGTAAAGCAGTTTCGGCATTCCTTGTCCCGGCTGAGCTACGCGCGTATCGGGAAGCCCTGTATCACTGGAAAAGAGTCCGATGAAGAATACCCCTTGATCTACGATACTGTCGCCGCTCTGTGCCGTCAATGTAAAGATTCCGACCCCGGAATCCGGCGTCGCCGCATCGTCCGCCAAAATCAATGTCCGCACGCCGTCCGTGCCATCCGCCGACGGTGAAACCGTCGCGTACGCGATTACAACCACCCCGACGACGGCCGCAACCGCCGCCAACCACCGATAACCCTTCATGCCGTTTACCTCCTTTTTCTTTCGCCAGGTAAGATATGTCCCCGAATAAACCGCCTTCCCGGCAGAGCCCGCCTCTCCGCGACCTGACCTACAGCCCGCCGGTTCTCGGTTCCATATCCTCCCCTCAGCCGATCCTGTTTAAGTGAAATTCCATACGGATTTCCAACCGAAGTCAATGGAAATATTCTGAAAAAAAACACCCTTTTTTCTCTGATTTTTCCCTCTGAAAAGATTCCCCGCGGTTAAAAATCGCCTCACGAATGCCGATATAGGAAATAAGAACGAAACACGATCCAAGGAGGGATCAGACGATGGAGGCATTCACGGTATCCAATCCGTCGAACGGATTCGACAACGGAACCTACCCCATGCGTCCTCGCTCCGCGCGGAAGGCCACCTCTGAAGACGTCGTCTCCACCGATTCTTCCCCCGCCACGGAATATGTCTCCACCAAATCCGACACCGGTTCCGCTCAACCCGAACCTCCCAAACTTTATTCCGTCGAACTCAACCTTCCCTACACCGTGCCCACTCCCCTGGCACAACGTCTCCACCCGGACCCGACCGCGAAACCGTCCTTAACGGAACCGACCATGCCCGGCCTTCCCGCCGAAAAGCACGTCGACGTCGAAGCCTGAATCCGTCGCTCGAACGACATCAGAATTTCCGCCACCGAAGAGCCCCTTTTTGCTTTCCCTCCCTCCCTATCCGCCGTAGATTTCCTCTCCAATGAAAACGCGGAAATACTCATCCTCCCTTCGCCTCGGCGTCTTTGTGTCTCCGCACGGCTTCGGGCACGCGGCGCGTGCCTGCGCAATCCTCCATTTCCTCCGCGCTCGGCTCTCCGCGCTCGAATGCCATGTCCTCACCACAGTCCCATTCTGGTTCTTCCGAGAATCCTTGCCCACCACGAACCTTTCCTACCATCGCCTCGTCACTGACGTCGGCCTCGTTCAAAAAGACGCCTTCCACGAGGACATCCCCCGAAGCCTCCGCCGCCTCGATGCTTTCTATCCCCTCAAACACTGGCGTATCGAAAATGCCGCCCGTCTCGTGAAACGATTCCGCCCCGCGCTTCTTCTCTGCGATATATCTCCCCTCGGTATCGCGGTCGCCCGCCGACTCCAAATTCCTTCCGTCCTCGTCGAAAATTTCACCTGGGAATGGATCTACGGCCACCATCCCGCCCTCGCGAAACCCCTCGCCTCCATCCGCACCCATCTCGCCTCCCTCACCCGATCCGCCACAATCCGCATCCGTACCGAACCCTTCTGCGGCACCGGCCGGGGGCATTTCACCACTCATCCGGTCTGGCGGCCTCCCCGAACCTCGCAACGCACAGTCCGCAACATTCTCCGCCTCCGCCGAACCGATCGCTGCGTTCTGGTTTCGCTTGGAGGTTTCCCTTCCCGCTACCCGCTCGAAAAGATCGCCTCTTTCGCCCGTAGTCGAAAGATTCATTTCCTGCTCCCCGGCACCGCGCCGCGCACGATCCACGACGGCTTCCTCGTCAAACTTCCCCATCACACTCCTTACTATCACCCCGATCTCGTCAATGCCGCCGACCTCGTCGTCGGAAAAGTCGGCTACAGCACGATCAGCGAGGTGATCGGGATGGGGAAGCGTTTCGCCTTCATTCCCCGGGAAACATTCCCTGAATCACCGTTCCTGGTTCGCTATCTGAAAGGCCGCGTTCCGTCCCGCAAGATCGCACTCCGTTCTCTTCATAACGGTACCTGGCTGAAAAAGATCGACGCCTTGCTTCAAACTCCGCCTGGAGAACCGAGCCGCGAAAATGGTGCCGAGATCATCACAGCCCGGATCGCCGAATTCGCGCGATCTTAATCGGAAAGTCCACCGCTCTTCCCTTCTCCCTTCTTCCCTTCCCAGACGGACGCGGAACGGAACAGGAACAGCAGCACATTGCGGCAAGTAGGCTTTCCAAGGAACGCAGGTATCTTGCCCGCAAAAACGGCTTTGTGGGGCTCTCAGTTTTTGGACACCCGGATTGTGCTTGGATATTCCGACCAAGGGACGCCCTTTGTCTGAAGGAAGCGCTCATTTTCCTCTATTCTCCCCGGTCTTTTGCCTTGTGTTTCAGAGGAAGAATGGCGTAATCTTCTCCGCCGGAAGGGAACCAACCCGGTTCTTCCTCGGCACAAAAAAACCAGAAAGATTCGAGGTGGCGAGAAGATGAGCCTGCCGAATACCGTATTGAAGATCATCGACAAGCGCGGGATGGTCGTGGATTTTGAGATCGAACGGATCATCCGCTCCATCCGCTCGACGATGGAGGATGTGCGGGGTTCTTCCCGTTGGAGCCATGATCTCCGGGCGCGGAAATACGCCGAAAAGATCGCCGCCCGCGTCTATCGCGAATTCTACAACCTCTCCTGGCTCAAGTCCGACTTCATAGTCAAATTCCTCAACTATGACCCCGAGGAACGGACGGAACGCCTTCGACGAGCCAAGGTGACGGAACGCCTCGCCTTCGCCATATGTGAAACCTTCCGGGACACGATCACCGGGCACGGTGAAGAAACGGACGAACAACTGCGGAAATTCATCGCCGATGAGATTCGCACAGCCAAGGTGGACCCCCATTACACCGAAGGCCTTTTCCCGAAATTGAACGAAGACGAGATAGAACAGATCATCTCTTTTCTTCACGAACGCGCCCGCGAAATGATGAAGACGGAACCGACTCCTGAATTGCTCTATCCTCACCGGGAGTACCTTCAAGATATGGTCGAAAAAGAACTGAAGGACATCGGGGAAGTGGATATCGCCGAAGCCTATATGATCTTTCGTGAAGGACGCCGGAAGATTCGCAACGGCGAAATCTCGCCGATGCAGTTCACAAACAACGGTATTCATCGTGAAATCGTCAACCGAACCCTCCAGTGGAATATCGAACATGAATGCGAAACGATCTTCTCGCTCAATGACTGGATCTACGGGCGTCACGGAAAGGATCTGCGCGAACTCATCGATCTCTCGGAGAAACGTTATCACGAGGATGTCGCTGCTACGGCCCGCGCGATCCTCGACCGCAAGGACGAAATCAAAGTCGTCATCATCGCGGGACCTTCCTCCTCGAACAAAACGACCACGACCGTCATCATCGGACAGGCGTTGGCGGCCGAGGGGCTTCGACTTAAACAACTCAATGTCGATAACTATTTCTTCGACCTCGAACATCAACCGAAGGATGAATTCGGTGACTACGACTTCGAAATGCCCGAAGCGATCGATATGGATCTCCTCAACGAACACCTCGAATCTCTCCTCTCTGGAAAGTCCGTTCAGATGCCTCATTACAACTTCAAGGAGGGCCGAAGGGATTCCACCTTCGAATTTCATGTCGAGGAGGATGAGATCATCCTGATCGACTGCCTTCACGGTCTCTACCGGAGGCTGACTGCAAGTGTTCCGAACCGGAATAAATTCAAGATCTATATCGAGGCGATGAACGTCATTCGAAATACCAACGGGGAATACACCAAATGGGCCGACGTACGTATGATGAGGCGGATGATCCGTGACAGTCAGCACCGGGGATACCCGATGACACACACGCTGGCCCATTGGCCCTATGTTCGTAAGGGAGAATTGAAGCATATCATCCCCTACATCTTTTCCACGGACGCCGTCCTCAATTCCGGCCTTCCCTATGAACTCCCCGCCCTCAAGACCGCCATCGGTGATCAGTTCCCCAGCCGCGAATGGATCGAGAAACTCCGCGAGGAAGGGCGGCTCGATCCCTATATCCGCGGCGTGCGCGTCACTTCCCTTCTTGAAACCGTCGCCGATTTCCCCGATATGGATCTCATCCCCTCGACCTCGCCGATTCGTGAATTCATCGGCGGTTCGTCGTATATCATCCCTCATAACGAATAACATTCCCGGCTTCAGAATCGCGTCTCCGCATATGAGATATCCACGAAACAACAGCGGGAATCTCGCTGCGGATTCCGGCTCCGCAGGTTTCGTCCGCACTCCTTTCTGGACCCTCGTTCGATCAGAACCGTACCGCCTTTTCTTTCCGCTGGGCTTCTTCGCCGGACTCTCCGGGATCTCCCACTGGGTCTTCTTCTCCTTCGGGAAGGCTCCGTGGGACGTCCCGCTTCACTTCTTCCTTCAAATCGTCGGATACATCGGCCTCACGGCCGCCGGCTTCCTTGGCACCGTCTTTCAACGCCTCACCCAAACTCCGCCTATGAAATCACCGACCCTCCTCCTCTTTCTCCTCCTCGCCCTCTTTCTTCTCTCTTCACCGGTTCTCCAAAATGCCACGATAACAGCCGGCATGATCTCAGGATTCTTTCTCCTTCTGTTCCTCTGGATTCTCTCCCGCCTTCGATCCGGAAAACGCCCGCCGCCTCCCCTCCTCTTGGCCCTTCCCGGGCTTCTGTGTGCCGGGGCCGCCCCCATTATCCGCTTCCGGTATTCCGCCCTCGGTACCGACCTCTTCGCCCAAGGCTTTGTGCTTTTTCTGATCTCCGGAACCGCCCCCGTCGTGGGGCGAAGAATCCTCGAAATGCCGGCCGATCCCCCCGTCAAAATGAAACCCCGCTTCCTGGCGATCGTCACCGTGGCACTCACCGGTCTTTCTCTCTCCTTTTTTCTCCAGTGCTTTGTCTCGACGCCGACGGCGCCTCTGGTTCTTCGCGCCGTCACTTTCGTGACTGTTCTTTTGGTCGCGGGTCTCCACAAGCCGCCGTCCGCTCGCTGTCCGCAACGCCTCTTCTTTTGGCTCTCGCTCTGGTTCGTTCCCTTGGGCCTTGCCGCCGCGGCCGCCACGCCCCCTCCTTACCGCCCATCCGTCCTTCATACGACGTTTATAGGAGGCTACAGCCTTATGATCCTCTTTGTGGCCTTACGCGTCATCACCGTCCACGGCGGAAGAAAATATCTCGTCGATCGGCCTTTCGCTCCCGCCTGGATCTTCGGTCTTCTCCTTCTCGCTTCCATGTTTTTCCGTGTCGCGGCGCCGTGGACGGGGAAGAATTACATCCGCTTCCTCGGGACGGCCGGCGTTCTCTGGATCACCGCGCACATCGTCTTTCTCGCCTCGGCCGGCCGCTTTCTTCTCACCAAACCGCTGACAGAGTCCTCCGTCTCTTGATTTCGCGACCCTTTTGAAAGTAACAACGGAGCCCCCCGCCATCGAAACCATCCGCCGAAGAAATCGGATATTTGAAAAAACGCCTTTTTTCCTTGCCGCGGTCGCCTTCCATGGAAAAACTCCTTCTCCTGATGTCACACTCCACGGCGACAATTCTGTGTTTCGTTATGTCCTGGTTCCTACAAATGGGACTACACGAGGGAGCGCACGCCTACGTCGCGGATTTCCTCGGCGACCCCACGGCGGAAAGAGCCGGCTTGAAGACCTTCGATCCCTTCCGCCATATCCGTTGGAACGATCTCTCCTCTCTTCTCTTCTCCGTCGTCTTCCCGATCCTGACCGCCGTCCAGGGATACGTGCCGATGGGAATGGCCTGGGTCCCCGTCAACCCGGCCTCCTTCCGGAACCCCGAACGCGATCACGCTCTCGTCTCCGCGGCGGGACCCGTCTCCAATCTTCTCCTGGCTGCCGTCTGCCTCCTTTTGCACCACATCCTTCCTCTTCCCGCCGACCCGACCTCCCTCGCCGCTCTCCCTCACCTCTTTCTCCAGACACTCTACCTCACCTCGATCGTTTACGGCTTCTTCAACCTCATACCCGTCCCCCCCCTGGACGGAAGCCGGGTCGTCTATTGGCTCCTTCCCCGGCCTGGAAAGGATTTTCTCGATGACATCGCTCCCTACGGCTTCCTGATTCTCATCGGACTCTTTTGGTTCGGTTCCGGCTCGTCCCTCTTCGGAAGAGCCATCACCGCCGTGATGAGAATCTGGTAACGATCGGCGGTCTAAACTTCTTCCAGTCCCCGGCGTTCGCAGTCCGGCCTTATCGGACAGGAATCACATTTCGGGCGACGCGCCGTGCAAACCGCACGCCCGTGGCTGAGAAAAAGGTGATGAAAGGCGTGAGCGGTACCCGGAGGCAAGATCTTTCGTAATTCCCGAAACGTTCCGTTCCTGCCTCCAGAAGGAGAAACGACACCCAAGCGGCCGCTGACTCGATGCACGTGCGTGTCCACGGGACAGAGATCCGCTCCGAACCCCTCGGCGAGGGTTACCGCCGCCGTCTTCACCCCGATCCCGGGCAGGGCCGAGAGTTTATCCAGAGCCTGATCGGTATCGCACCCCGCTAGAAACCGTTCCAGGGAATACCCCCCCGTTTCCTTCCGGAGCGCCTTCAGGAGAGATCTCAACGCCCGCGTTTTCGTCTCCGCCAGCCCACAGACGCGCAAGCAATTCCGCACCACCGACAACGGGGCCTTTTCGATCGCCCTCCAGTTCGGTTCCCCCCTCGCATCCGCGACATGAACCATTCGAATCTTGATCTTGTCGATCCTACCATCGCTGTCGCGCGGCAGATTCCTTCTTGGACGCGATCTCCGTGCGGGAGGAAAGCGTTCAAGAAGCGCCTCATACGCTCGTATCGCGGTCAAGTCCGTCGTGTTTTGAGACAAGATCGTCGCTACGATAAGCGGTAACCCCTTTCGTTTCGGAGGAGGTTCGATCTTCCCGTATCGCCTCTCGAGTCCTCTCAATATCCGTTTCAGCCGCGTTCGCTCCCCCACTTTTGTCCCGCTCTTCCCTTGACTCCTCAAGTTCCCTCTCCTCCCCCCTGAAGGTCACGAGGCCCCGCGGTCCCGCCCAACATCGCTTCGCTACCCGGAAAGTCTTCCTCCACTCGTGCCTCGGTTACATCGTCGCGTACTCGCAACTTCGACCAGTATCTTCTCGATCCAACTCTTTCCCCTCGGAAAAGAACACCAGGGCCCCTTCGGCCGACCGGAAGCACTGCTTCTCAAGCATCGCCCGCGTGACCTGGAGGGGGGAGGATTCGAACCTCCGAAGGCGAATGCCAGCGGGTTTACAG
>RFFU01000104.1 GCA_003697085.1 Candidatus Hydrogenedentota bacterium | reverse complement strand
TTACCTCTTTGGGGTGAAATTTACCCCGAAAGCAGGCGAATATCTGCTCGATCGCACGAGCACCTTCGAGGAGTGGTATAAAATTTGGACAGAATGGTTTGTTCTCCTCTTCGCGCTTCGACTCTTCCATCAGAGGCGCGTTCCCTTTTTTTGGTCGCTGGGTTGTTTCGCCGCGGCGATTTTCGCGACACCAATGCTCTGGGCCGGAGCGGATCCTTCCGGAGCAATCCCGTATCTCGTGACCGGAGGATGGAGCCGGATTGTAAGGAACCCGGGACGGCTCCTCGCCCTCGCAATCACGTGGGTGTCGTGGGCGGTGTTGGCTTGGCGGATTTCCCGTGAGTCTCCAAAACGCGCTCCCGCCGCGGCACTCCTTTTTTTTCTTCCCTTGATGCTCGGCCTGAACGCACAGGGAGCCCTGGGGGTCGGAGCCGCCGTGACCGGATTGGTGGTCGGAAGCCTCTTCGGCGAATTCACCGTGGCGTTCTTTCTTCTCAATGCCCTCCTTCTCGTTGCCGTTCTTACCCACTCCCTTCCCCTGCAAGGTGTTCTTCTCGTCGGTGGAGCGGCTGTCGGCTCCGCGTTGCGAAAGAGATCGCCTCTTCCGGCCTCTCTTCTCTTACTGGGACTCTCCGCCTCCGTCTTTTTGTTTCACGGGGGATTCCTCTACGTATCGCTGTCGGTTTTCCTTCTGGGAGGAGGGCTTCTGGCATGGACCCTCACCGGAATTGCGTGCCTTTCGCGCGAGACGAGGACCTTTCTTCCGCTCCTTGCGGCGACCTTTCTGCTGTCTTTCCTTCTTTCTTCCCTCGGCGGGGGCGCGCTTTTTTGGGGAAGCGTGATTCTGGCGCTTCTTTCCTCCGAACTTCCCCTTCAACGGTTTCGATGGGACGGGAAAAGATTCTTGTCGGCCTTCGGCCATCTCCTGACGGTTCTAATCGCCGTCAATGCCTTCTTTCCTCCATTTCTTCCGAACCGGCATTTTCGTTATGCGCGCCATCCGCGGTACGTGATACGCTACCAAGCGGCGGTCGTTCCCAAGGGAAGACCGAATATCGATTTTCCGGAGGAAAGGGATGAACGGTAGCGGGAGCGAGATTCGGTCGAGTTTTCGGTTTCTGCTGTACTTGGCTTTCGCGGTCGTTGTCTTTTTCGTCGGCTTGATCGGCAGAATCGGTTTCCCGCCCGTGGCAAGCATTACGAACACCGCGCCCGCGGAATTTGCGTCGGCCCGGTCCGTGGAGGACGTTCGCCGACTGCTCGAAGCCGAGGTGACACCAGAACGCCTCCAAGCGATGGCTCGGTCAGGCGGGGACTGGATCCTTCGAATGCAGGTTACCGAAGGCGAGGATCGCGGAAGGTTTCTCTACCAGTTTAACCCAAGGAAGGAATTTCGACCCGATGCCTCATTCCGGAAGGACAACTTCCTTCGACAGGCGGGAACGACGCTTTCCCTCTTCGCACTCCATCGCCTTCTTGGGGAAGAACGCTACCGTTCGGCGGCGCTTCGAGGGAGGAATTGGATACTCCACCGGGCGCGGCGGGAGGAAAGCAGGTTTCCCGGAGCTGTCTTTTTCGAATTTCGCGGGAAGGTGAAATTGGGGGGCACGGCGCTGGCTCTCTTGACTCTGCTTTCCGGGGATTCGGCGCCGTACATCGATACGGCCGTCGCCGCCGGGGAATTCTTGTTGGAAATGCAAGAGCCTTCCGGAGAATTCCGTAGTATCGCCAAATATCGCGGGTCCTGGGAGGACAAGAAGACAAGATGGCGCTCGGAAATCTATCCGGGTGAAGCGATGCTGGCGCTCGTGAGATTGTATCGCGCCACGGGGTACGAGAAATATCTGGCTGCCGTGGAGCGGGCGCGGAAGTTCTATCGTCCCCATCCCGAGGTGTCGCATAAGGCGAAGTTTATGCCCTGGACCACAACAGCGATGGTCGAAGCCGCGGAACTGACGGGGCGCACGGAGTTTCGAGATTTCGGATTTGAACTTGCGGATTATATCATCGATCACGAACAGAATCTCGATTTTCATCGGCGCTTTTTCGGATCGTTTCACCACAGGCCGTCTATCAACACGGCGGCCTATCTCGAGGGACTTGTCGATGCGTTCCGGGCGGCGGTGTCCGCTCGGGATGAATCGCGTATCGAAAAATATCGCTTCTCGATACTGGCAGCCTTTCATTTTATTTCGAAATTACAATATCGAAAAAGCGATGGGATGCGGTTCTCGCGCGAAGCCGCGCGGTATCTCGTGGGCGGATTCCGCTCGAGTCCTCGGAGCGCCGCCGTGAGGATCGACAATACCCAGCACGCCGTCTCGGCCGCCGCAAAGGCGCTTCAGACTCCTTCGCTTTTTCGCCGGAGCGTTTCCGAAACGAAGAACACGGCGGACACCGAGAAAGCCCGGGGAAAAAAGACCAAATGAAGAATGCCTGTGCCGTCGGGGCCTTCCTAAAAAGAAGACGACCACATTTCAAGAAGCGACGGAGCACGCGGGGAATGTGGATGACGCCGGGGAGAAAAAATCAATGGGCAATGCTTTTTTGTATTACGGTACTCCTTTGTCATTGTATTATTCTGTTCTCTGTGTCGCCGGGATTTCTATGGCGAGTGGTTTTTCTCCATGACTCCCGAGATCCGTCCCTTCGTGAGTCCTTTGCATGTCTTGGCTTTGCCCTCGTTTCCACGCGAGAATTCCGGTTGTCCTGCCGATAGAAGAAGGGGAGAACTGTGACCAGGGATCAGAAAAAGGAAATTGCCGTGATCGTCTTCGCCTACCTTTCGGCGTTTCTCGGATTGGGCGGAGCGGTCTTCTATATGGAGCCGTTTTGGGCGGAACCGGAGGTGACGCTCGAGGGACGGGAGAAGACCGAGCCGGCCGTGGGGCGCCTCGAAATCCTCGGTGATCTCCTGATGATAAAGGAAAAGGAAGAATATGGGAGATTGAGGCCAGTTATGGACAAACGGCAACTGGCTGGGAAAAATTTGGAATCTGAAACGAAAAGGGTTCTCAAGGGTGAATCGAGCGTACGCGTCAGCGGCACTCGATTGAAGGCGGGTCGAACCGAATCGAAGCGACTTGCGGTTCGAACCGGTGGTTACCGTTTTGTGGAGTTCGGGGCCATTAACAAGGCGGAGGAACCGAGGCGGAATGTTCCCTTTACGGTTCCGGCTCCCCCCGACAAAACTTTCCCACCCGGGATGGGAGACCAAGAAGTGCGCCGCGCGGACCCGGCCGAGGCGAAGGTTCCGCCGTTGAACTCCGATCGGGAAGTAAGGGGAGGCGGCGAAAGGGTGCCGACGGGACTCTCGGAGAATTTGCGCCTCGATAAGAACGCAACGGACAAGAGAGGGTCTTTCGGGAATCTCGATCGAAATCGATTGCCCGCCCCGCGCACTGGGAGGGTTCGGGGATTGTCGCGCGGCGGCGAACTGCCGTCCCCCGTTTTCGAAGGCGCTTCGCCGGCAGGGCGGATTGCAGAAATTCCACGCGCCGCCGAGGTTCAACCGTCGGCGCCGCCTCCGGATGGTCTTCGCCTCGAACCGGAGCGGACGACGAGCGAGGCCTCGCGTTGAGCGGAAGCAAGAGATGACGGGACTCGAGAAATATCGCCGCGGCCGGAATCTTGTACTCGGAACAGGCGTCGTCTTCTCCGTGGGAACCTTTCTCTTCGGTTTGGCCGGAGCCTCCTTGGGAGTTCAGATTACACCCGCGCATATCCTGGCTCTTGTGGCCCTCATCGTAATCTCTCACATAATGGTCGTCTTGACATATCGCTTCGAACCGACCGCCTCCTCGATCTTCTACGTGATCCTCCTCCTCGAGACCGCGACAATCTTTGCTTCCTGGACCGGCGGCATTCGTTCTCCGGCTCTCCTCTTCTTCCCCGCGATTCTCTTTATTGCCGCGCTCTTTTTTGGAATGACCGGCACGCTGATAACGGTCGGCGGGATCGCCGTGGGGATTGGTCTGCTGGGAGGATTCGCGAAGGAGTACTTTCAATGGTCCGTTTTCGGTTTGCTTTCCCTCGCGGCACTGGGAGTGACCTATGCGGGAAATATCGAGAGCGGGCGAAAAGCAGAGGAAGACTATGAACGGGCGCTCGAGGCGGCGGCGCGCAGCGAGAAGGCCGTGGCCTTCAGTATTCTCGGCGCCAGCCTCGCCCACGAGGTAAAAAATCCCCTCGCGGGGATCATCGCCTTCCTCGAAAACTGGAAGGAAAAAAGCCACGACGAAAAGACAAAAACCTCGATCGACAAACTTGAGAAGGAAATCCAACGGATTGTAGGCATCGTGACTCGTTACCAGTCCCTTCAACGTACCACCGAGGGAATAACGGAAAGGATTGATCTCCAAAAAATGGCGGAGGAAATCTGTGAGTTGGTGCGCCCCTACGCCGCCCGGAAATCCGTTGAGGTAAGTCAGGAATTGGCAACCGCTGTCGTCGAAGGAGAAGAAGGTCTGCTCCGTCAGGCTCTTCTCAACCTTCTGCTCAACGCCATCGAGGTCTCTCCGGAAGGGGGGGACGTGTCCATGAGAATTCGCGGCGGGGAGAAGGGAGAAGTCGAAATTTCCGTTGAAGACGAGGGGCCGGGGGTGCCTGAGGAAAATCGAAGGACGATTTTCGAGCCGTTTTTTACCACGAAACCCCGTGGAACGGGGATGGGGTTGGCGGTCGTGAAAATGGCCGCCGAGCGGATGGGAGGGGATGCCTTCGTGGAATCGCGTTCTTCCGGGGGCAGCCGCTTTATCTTTCATATCCCCGCACCGAATGCGAAACGATGAAGAACCAAGTCACGTTATTGATCGTCGAGGATGAGGTTTTGCTGCGGGAATCGCTCGAGGAATCCTTGGCGCGGCAAGGTCATGTCGTGCGGGGAGTGGGGACGCTGGCGGAGGCGAGGAAGGAATTGCGGGACTTCAATCCGGAGGTCGCGTTGTGTGATATCCGCCTTCCGGACGGCCGCGGACTCGATCTCATCGAAGAAGCACGGGCCGTCGCTCCCGACACCATCTTCATCTTTATGACGGCACAAGCCGCGATCGAACAGGCTGTCGAGGCGATGAGGAAAGGGGCTTTCGCGTACCTTGCCAAGCCCGTCCGCGTGCCGGAAATTCAAACTTGGCTCGACCGGGCCGTTGAAAAACGCCGGAAAGATCGTCCGCTCGAGGGCGTAACGGAAACACCGGTCGAGTTTCTTGGGGAATCGGCGGCGGCGCGAACGGTGCGGGATATGATCGAAAAATTGGCGGGCGCTCCAACAACCGTGCTTATCTTGGGAGAAACAGGAACAGGAAAAGATTTGGCCGCGCGACTGCTGCATCTCAAAAGTGGAAGAAAAGGACGCTTCGTTCCGGTCAATGCTTCCGGGCTCGGAGAGACCCTTCTCGAATCCGAACTCTTCGGGCACGAAAAGGGAGCCTTTACCGGAGCCACGGCGCGAAAGATTGGGCTGGTCGAGGCGGCTTCGGAGGGGACGCTCTTTCTGGATGAAATTGCGGATATGGGAGCCGCGCTTCAGGCGCGCCTCCTTCGCCTTCTCGATTCCGGACAGGTGAGACGAGTCGGAGGGACACGTGAAATTCCCGTCGATGTGAGATTCATCGCGGCTACCAACCGCGATCTCGAGGCTGAAGTGTCTTCCGGCCGGTTCCGCGAAGACCTCTTCTTTCGGCTCTCGAAATTCGTCCTGCGGATTCCCCCTTTACGGGAGCGGAAGGAGGATGTTCGTTTCTTGGCGACGCATTTCGGCCGACTCCATTCGCGGCGGCTCGGAAGGCCCTTTCAAACCTTGACCGAGGCGGCGGCCGAATACCTCGAAAGCCTTTCCTGGCCGGGAAATGTCCGCGAACTCTCCGGAGCGATGGAACGAGCCTTGATTCTGGCCGATCCGGAACGTGACGCCGGGCTTCTCGATGTCAAACATTTTATTGTTGAGGAAGGTCGATCAGAAACTCCGGCTTCGATCGAGGAGGCGATGGAAGCCTTCGTTTGCAAGAGCGAGGCCCTTCCCTTCAAGGAGGCGAAACGGCGGATCGTCGATCTCTTCGAGGAACGGTATCTTCGCTTTATGTTGGAAAAGGCTCACGGGAATATATCGGAGGTTTCACGGCGTGTCGGCCTCGATAGAAAACGCCTAGGCGAAAAGATCAAGAAATTCGGCCTGAAAACGGGAGGTATTTTATGACGAGAAAGTCGCTGGTTCGCTGGACGCTTGCTTTCGCAATCCTTAATTTTTCGATGGTCTCGGCCGTTATGTTTGCTCGGCCTGATATCGACCGTCGCGCAAAGGCACACAAGATCTATCGCCAGGGACGGGCCCTCGAAAGAGAGCACGATTTCAATGCGGCCTTGAAAAAGTATGAAAAAATCGTTTCGGACTATCCCGAAACGCTCGATGCTCCCAAGGCCGGATTTCGGGCGGCGGAGATCTATAAGCGTCGCTTTTATGACATCGAAAACGCCAAGAAGATGCTCGAACGGGTCGTCGAATTCCGTGGCAGCGAATATGCAGAAAAGGCCGCCGACGATCTTGCCTTTATGAGAGAACACTGGGGAAAGACGGGGAAGGCGCTCAAACTCTGGTACAAGGCCAGCGGCGCTTATCGGCGGGGAGATTATGAACAGAGTGCCAAGGTGCTTCTTGAGTTGATCGAAAAATACAAGCACAGTTCACTTCGCCCCTTGGCGATGTATTACGCCGGAAAGGCTCTGAGGAAGAACATGAGTTACACGGGAGCCGAGGCGACGTTGCGCGACCTGATCCGGGAGTATCCGAACAATCCTTATGCACGGCGCGCGGAGCGGCTCTTGAAGAAATGGGGGGCGTCTTAGCCACGGGCGGCTGGTAGAGCACCCGTTCTTGGAACCGCGGGCATTCTTCCTGGGGTGGAGCGCGGACACTCCAGTCTGCGGAAGGCGGAGCGGGCAACGAACGCTGTCCTGGGACCGCAGGCATTCCTGCCTGCCCACCCACTTGTCATTCCAAGCGAAAGCGAGGAATCCCCCACGCTCGTCCTCCGGGCCGAATCCCCGCGGCAGTCCAGGCATCTTGCCCGCACAAGACCCGCAAGGAGTGTGAACCTCCGGTACCGCCGCCATTTCGCCGGCATAATACCGCCGATAGTGAACCCATTTGCGGTAACACAGCTGTCTTGCCTTCAAGGGGATTCGGTTAGCCATACGGCTTGCAACAACTCCTACAGTCAACTTCGCTAGGGGAACACAGGCTCTCCAATCTTCGCCCCTTCTCTTTTTCCCACCAGAGATCAAAAATCCCGTTCACATTCACATATTTCGTCGCACCTTCCGTTTCTCTTCTTCTCCGCCAAATTGACAAATTGGAAGAATGACACCATGGGGCAAAAAGGCCGCAATGAGCCGCGGCTTTTTTGCCTCGTTTGGCAGGAGGAACGACATTCCGGAGGAGGCCAAGTTTTTAGAAAATACTGAAATTACTAGCGTTACGACATTAAGCGAAAAATATCCGGCCGATCATCCTCTCGGCACGCATTCTGCAATATCCATTGGCAGAGGGGCGGGAAAGAAGAGGGAAGGAGGAAGGAGAAGCGGGATGAAGGCAGCAACGTTGAAATGGCTTGCCGCGGGAGCAATGATCCTTAATTTCGCTTCGATGGCAGTTTGGGGGGAGTATCAACCGACGTACACATACGAGCGGATCACGGCGCGGCTGATGAAGGAGGCGAACCGCCACTATCGGTATCATAGATATGAGAAGGCGTATGCTTATTATCATTATATCTTCGAGAAGTATCCCGCGTCGACGCAGGCGGAGAAGGCCCGATTGGAGGCTGCGATCACGGCTGTGCGGGTTCTCGGTCGTTTCGATCAAGGCGAGAAGGAACTCCGGGAATATCTCCGTCTTTATCCGGAAGGGGTGGGGAAGAAGAAGTATCTTCGTTCTGCGAAAAAGTATCTCGAGATATGCGAAGCACGGAAGCGCCTTCCGGAGAACGTACGTGACTGGGTGACGTGGGAATACGTTCAGGCTTTGTGGGAGCGAAGCCACGGATATTATTATGAAGCCTTGGGACGATGCAAATGGATCGAGGCCCGTTATGGCGGGTCCGATATCGGCCGATGGGCGGCCGATATCGACGAGGAACTGACCGGAAAACTTTTGGAAACGATTATCTAAAGGAGGTTGGCTATGTTATTGCCTGACTTGGTTGACGGGAAAGGGAAGGAAAGAGAAGAGGAACCTCTTCTTCGGCGCCTTTGTCGAAAGGTGGAGGAAGGTGTTTCTCTCACAGAGTACATCATCGTCTTGACTCTTTTGACCGCGACGGTCTTCTGGGTCTTCCCGGCCTTCGTTCCGTTCTGGAAGGAGCCGTTCGAGAACCTTCCTGCGACCCTGGCTAAGGGGCGTGCTACGCTGGCTGAGGCTCTCGGCGTTAATTGGGGGGGAGATGACGACGACGATGACGACGACGATGATGATGACGATGATGACGATGATGACGACGACGATGACGACGACGACGACGACGATGACGACGACGATGACGACGATGACGACGACGACGATGACGACGATGACGACGACGATGACGACGATGACGACGACGACGATGACGACTTTTGATTGGTAGAGGTTTGCGGAAGGGCGAAAATTAACGCGTTTCGAAAAGGAGAACTGTAGAAAAGGTAAAGAAGGGTCAGGCAAGCGGAAATATAAACTTCCAACTTTCTATCGGCGGGAGCGGTGCAGGCCACGCTCCCGCTTTTTTTCTGTCGCGGTCTCTTATCGACGTCGTGCGATGTTTTTCCGGTTGATCACCGCTCGATGTCTCGAATAGAATCCCCGCTATGAAAGACGACCTGCTCAGTAAACTTGCTGCCAAGGAAAAGGAACCCCGTGCCGGCGAAGCGACGGCTGTCGAGGAGAAACCATACACTCTTGCGTGCGAGAGACCTCCGGAACCGAAGAGTGTCTTCGAAATGGGGATTCCCGAACAATTCATCGAGGATATGATTCTGAAACTCTTGCTCCAGCAGGGAGCGATGACCGAACACCGGATGAGTTGGTTTCTCAAGGTTCCGAAGCCGATCATAACGGAGTTCTGTAAGGACCTCGCGCGGCGGAAACTGATCGGCCCCCCGCCGGGGAAGCCGAACGAATATATGCTCGGCACCGAAGGAAAAGAACGCGCCGAGGACGCGAATCGTGTTACTCGTTACCTTGGACCGGTGCCGGTTCCCGTCGAGACGTACGTCCAGATGATGCGAAAGCAGGTCGGCCGGCCTCTCGAGTTTACACAGAAGGACATCGAAGTCGCTTATTCCCGAATCGTTATGTACGACAAGGAATTTCGTGACCGAATCGGCCCGGCTGTGCGATCTCAACGGAGCATTCTTCTCTACGGGGCTCCGGGAAACGGAAAAACGATCACCGGGAAGTGTCTCACCTCTCTGATGAAGGATGACTTAATGATTCCTTATGCGATTTACGCCTACGGACAGGTACTCAACCTCTTCGATGATTCCGTTCATAAACGAGTGGTTGAGGATGAGTACAAAGATTTCGAGATCGAGGATACGGATGAAGAACGATTCGATATGCGTTGGGCGATCATCAAGGTTCCGTACGTTGAAGTGGCCACGGAATTCACGCTCGACGGCTTCGAACTTCAGTACAACGCCTACGCGCGTTATTACGAGATGCCGACGCACATCAAGGCGAACGGAGGCGTTTTCTTCATCGACGATTTCGGGAGGCAGAGGGGGAAGGCGGAGGATTATCTCAACCGCCTGATCACCCCGTTGCAGTCGCGGGAGGATATTTTGGTCCTTTCCGCCACGGGCGGCCAGATCCGCGTGCCGTTCTATTGTATTCCCCTTTTCAGCACGAACTTCACGCTGGAAAAGATCGGAGACGAGGCGTTTTTGAGGCGGTTCAAATACAAAATTTTGGCGCGCTCACCCAACGTCGAGGAATTAGAGGAGATATTCCAGTTCGAGTGTCATCGAACGGGTGTCGATTTCGTAAAGGAGAGTTTCGATTACTTCATCGAGCGGATGAAGAAGGACGACCGCCCCTTGCGCAGTTGTCTCGCGAACGACATCATCTCGAAGATCATCGATTACAACACCTTTCATGGTCGTCCTCCAGAGATGACGAAGGAAATGATCGACCTCGCCTACGAGCTGAACTTCTCCGAACAGACGGAGACGTGGGAGTTTGGAACGAACGAATAAACTTCTTTTCAACGCCGCTTCCGGTTGCCGGAACGGAAAATACGAAGAGGATAGCATCGTGAGAATGGCGGCAAGAACCGAGAGAGCAAGGACGTTGTTGGACGGACTGAATCCCGAACAGAGAGAGGCGGTGATTACGACGGAGGGCCCGCTTCTGGTTCTGGCGGGGGCCGGAAGCGGAAAGACGCGGGTCATCTGCCATCGCCTTGCATACATCCTGGCTGCCGGATTTTGCGGACCGCGGAACGTGATCGCCGTTACCTTCACAAACAAAGCAGCGGGAGAAATGAAGGAGCGGGTTTCGAGATTGACGGGACTCGATGTACGCTCGCTCTGGGTCTCCACCTTTCACAGTGCGGCCGTGAGAATGCTGCGCGCGGCCGGGAATCTCGTCGGTGTGAAACGGGATTTTACCATCTATGACGAGGGGGACAGCGAAGCCCTGGTGAAGCGAATCATCAAGGATCGAGGCTGGGATCCCCGAGAGGAGAAGCCGCGGCATTACGCGGAGTTGATCAGCCGGGCCAAGGACGACGCGCTCGATCCTGATGACTGGTTGGAGAAGACCTTTCTGCACCGTGCCGTCGCCGAGAAGATTTACGAGGTCTATCGCGAGTATGAAAAGCGTCTCGCCCGTGCCGGCGCACTCGATTTTGGAAGTCTGCTTCTGCGGGCGGTGAAACTCTTGCGTCACCCGGAGGGAAAGCGGAGATTCGGAGAACGTTTTCAGTATGTAATGGTGGACGAATATCAAGATACGAACGCGGTTCAATATGAAATGGTCAGACTTCTGGCCGCCGCCCACGGCAATGTCTGTGTGGTCGGGGATGATGATCAGGCTATCTACGAGTGGCGTGGCGCCAATCGCGCCAATATCCTCGCCTTCGAGAAGACATTTCCAAAGGCGAAAGTCATTACACTCACGCGAAACTATCGTTCCACCCAGGGAATCCTCGATGCCGCCTCGCACCTCATCGGAAACAATACCCGCCTTCGGGAAAAAAAACTCCGGGCAGAGCGCGGATCAGGGAGTGTTCCCCGTCTGATTCGGGCGAGGAACGAATACGACGAGGCCGAACAGGTCGTGCGGGCGATTCGGACGAATTTGAAGGCGGGAGCGGCGAAGAAAGACCACGCGGTCTTCTACCGTGTCCACGCCTTGAGCCGTGTTCTGGAGGAGGTCCTCTCCGCGTCCGGCATCGAATATCAACTCCTCAGAGGCGTTTCGTTCTATCAGCGGGCCGAAATCAAAGATGTTGTGGCGTATCTTAAACTGCTCGTCAATCCCGATGATGACGGTTCGTTTCTTCGCATATGCAACAAGCCCGCTCGTGGCTTCGGCGCGAAGACGCTCGAACGCCTTGTCGCGGCTGCGACGGAGCGGAATCTTTCCTTGATGGCGTATCTTCGGAAGTGCGGGGAAGACCGCGAGAATCGGCCTGCGCAACGAAAGAAGGAGGCGGCGTTTGTCGAGATGTTGGACGAACTGCAATCCCTGTTGAAGAAGGAATCGGTCTCGATTGTCGTTCGCGAAGTGCTCGAACGAACCCGTTATCTCGAACTCTATGACCAGAACGATCCCGAGGACTTACAGCGATTCGAGAATGTCCGCGAGTTCCTCTCGGCGGCCCAGGACTTCGAGGAGAGCGCGGACGAGCCGACCTTGGCTGCGTTTCTTGAACGGATTACCCTCGCCACTGATGCCGACGATTATGACCCGTCGGCCGATCGTGTCGTCCTCTCCACCCTGCACGCCGCCAAAGGGTTGGAATTTCGCCATGTCTTCATTGTGGGTTGCGAGGAGGGGCTGTTGCCGCACGGCAGAGCCTTGGGAGAAGAGGCGGATGCGGAGATGGAGGAAGAACGCCGGTTGGCTTATGTCGGAATGACCCGCGCGAAGGATACGCTGACGATGAGTTATGCCTTTGAACGACGTATGTATGGGCAGATCCAGGCGCGCACGCGCTCGCGCTTTCTTTCTGAAGCAGGGATTGATGATACGTCCGATTGGGGAGGGACCGAGCGGGAAACAAGGTCGTTTTTCGTCGGCCGAACACCGGCCACGCTTTCCGGTTCCCGCGATACCGGCATCGTGGGTTGCGGTGTCTTGTCCGAAGGAGACAGCGTTCGTCACCACCGTTTCGGAACGGGCGTTGTGCTTTATGTGGCGGAATCGGGCGATGAGAACGAGGTCGTTCAGATCCGTTTCAAGAATAAAGTCAAGAATCTTATGACGAAGTTCGCCCATCTCACCCGCGTATAAATGGACTTTGAAATTTGTGCTCGAAAATTCGGCTTGGCGATCGCGCGCTGGTTTCACCGGAACGCAAGGGATCTGCCATGGAGACGAAAACGAAATCCCTATGAGATCTGGATCGCCGAGGTTATGTTGCAGCAAACCGTGGTTGCGACAGTGGTGCCTCGTTTCCGGCGCTGGATGAAACGGTTCCCGAATCTGGAATCGTTGGCGCAAGCCTCGGAACGTGAAGTATTGCGGGAATGGGAGGGGTTGGGATATTACGCGCGAGCGAGAAACCTCCACGCGGCGGCCCGGCGGATCGTCGTGGAATTTCGGGGAAAAATTCCCGAGGAACCGGCGGCTCTGAGAACATTGCCGGGAATCGGCGATTATACGGCCGCAGCCGTCGGCGCGATTGCCTTCGGTCGCCCCAACGCCGTCATCGATGCCAACGTCCGCCGGGTTTTGAGTCGAATACGCCGGTGGAGGAAATGGAATGGTTCCCGAGAGGAGTCGGCACGGCGATTCCTCGAGGCCGCAATGGATTCCACTTCCCCCGCCGCCTTCGTCGAGGGATTGATGGAGTTAGGGGAGACGATCTGCCGCCCGATGCAAGCAGAGTGCGATCCCTGCCCCGTCGGCTTTCTTTGTCGTAGCCGGGGGAAAGACTGGTGGAGGTTCCCGGAGAGAAGGAGGACATCGGTTACCGTTCTTCACACCGATCTCGCCGTCGTTGTCGATCCTCGGAAGAACGTCTTCCTCGTTCCCAGCGATTCCGGAAGATTCAAGGGCCTTCGAGTATTCCCGGCTCTCAAGGAAAGGAATGCTCGACGCCGAAGAGAGGAGGTGGAATTCCTCGTGGGACAGGAAGTCGTTTCGACAAGTTCAATGAAACCGAGAGTGCACGCCTATACACGGTACCGCGATCATCTAAAACCCGTAAAATACCTCGTGAAAGACTCGGGGAATGGAAAGACGGGAAAGCAAAAAGGGACGGCAAGGGCAAGGGAGAAGGGAGGATGTTGGTATTCTCGAGAAGAGGCACGGGGCCAGCCGCTTCCCTCGGTGATGCGGAAGATCCTCGATGAGGCGTTTTCTACCTAAGAAAGACCCTTTTTGACTCAAGAACCACGTGAGGGAAACGGTGAAATTCCTTTCCGACGAGCCTTTTCCGCGAAATTGACAAAATGCAAGAATGACACCTTTTTTGCTTAATCTTGATTTTGAATTGCCGAAGAAACGTACAGGGTCAGCCCTTTTTCATAACGATGCCTGAGACGAGGTAAAGAACGCTGTATTGACGAGGTGAGGTATGAAGTATTTTGCAAAGGTTCCGGTTTCTCTTTTCAAGGTCGGTCTTCTTCTGGTTGCAATGATGGGGTTTTCGGCGTCTCGCGTCGATGCCGCGGTTCCGCAAATCATCTATCATCAGGGACGCCTCACCTCGGCCAGCGGTGCGCCTCTTCAGGGAACGTTTTCCTTTACGTTTCGAATATACGACGTGGCGTCGGGCGGGAGTGCCTTATGGACGGAAAGCAACGGTGCCGTGAAGACAGACACCGAGGGGCTGTATTCCGTGGCGTTGGGAAGCGCCGTTCCCTTCTCCCAATCCAATCTTCTCTTCGATACACAGTATTATCTCAGTATCGAAGTTGATGGGCAGGGGGAGATGTCTCCTCGTCAACCCTTGGGAATGGTTCCTTATGCCTATCGCGCCGTGGTGGCAGACAGCGTGGTCGGCGACGTCACCATCAGTGGACTGAGTTCCTCGGACAGTTTTATCGTTCGTAACGGGGCGTTCATCGTAACCAGTGTGGGAACGGTCGGTATCGGAACTATGACCCCGACCGATTCCTTTGTCATCGTGGGAGGAAGCGTGAATTTCGATTCGCCGGTCTTTGTGTTGGATTTCGGAAATCGGAATATCGGCATCGGCGTTTCCGGCCCGACAGACTCACTGGTGGTGCAAGGCGGCGGGAGTTTCGATTCGCCGGTTCTCGTGATCGACGCGGTGCGTGGGAATCTGGGGGTCGGAGTCTCCGGACCGGCGGACTCGTTGGAGGTGGCGGGCGGGGTGAACTTCGACTCGCCGGGTTTCGTCTTCGACGCCGCAACGGGGAACATCGGCATCGGAATCTCGGCGCCGGCGGATTCGCTTGTGGTGCAAGGAGGCGGAAGTTTCGATTCCCCGCTCTTTGTCGTGGACGCGGTGAAACGAAACATCGGCATCGGCGTATCCGGTCCCGCCGACAGCCTTGTGGTGTTGGGAGGAGTCAAGATACAGGATACGCTGGCCGTCGTCGGGGCCGTTTCTGCAACGAGTTTTACGGGCGACGGAAGCAACATTACGGGCGTTATGGCGCAGTCCGTAAGATTGACCGCGGTTCAAGGGGATACGATCACAAGGACCGAGGTTCAGGCCATCACGGATCGGATCGTCATTCCCGATAGCGTGACGGGCACTCTCTCCGGTGACAGCCTTTTGAATGTGCGTGTTCAGAATCTGGTGGGGCAATTGACGTCGGACAGCATCCAGTCGGTGCGGGTGCAGGACATCGTTGGGGGGGTGGAGCAGGACACGATCACGAGCGTGCGGGTTCAGGCGCTCGTGGGGAAGGTGGCGCTTTCGGACAGCGTAAGCGGAATATTGCCTGGGGACAGTGTCAATCCATCGCGGAGTGCTCTCGATGTTGATTCGCCTACATTTGTTGTGGACGTTACGAACGGGAACATCGGGATCGGCACTTCCGTTCCTGCGGATTCGCTTGTGGTGCAGGGAGGCGGAAGTTTCGATTCGCCGCTCTTTGTCGTGGACGCGGTGAAACGAAACGTGGGAATCGGCGTTTCCGGCCCCGCGGACAGCCTTGTGGTATCGGGAGGAGTCAAGATTCAGGATACGCTGGCCGTGGTTGGGGCCGTGTCTGCGACGAGTTTCACGGGAGATGGGAGCGGTTTGACGGGAGTGAGCGCAAGCGCGATTCAATTGACCGCCGTGCAAGGGGATACGATCACAAGGACCGAGGTTCAGACCATCACGAATCGAATTGTGATTCCGGACAGCGTAAGCGGGACGCTTTCGGGTGACAGCCTCTTGAACGTGCGGGTGCAGAATCTATCGGGGCAGTTGACGTCGGACAGCATCCAGTCGGTGCGTGCGAAGGACATCGTAGGCGGGATAACGATGGACACGATCACGAGCGTGCGGGTTCAGACGCTTGTGGGGAAGGTAGCGTTTTCGGACAGCGTGACCGGCACTCTCTCCGGCGACAGCCTCTTGAACGTGCGGGTGCAGAATCTATCGGGACAGTTGACGTCGGACAGTATCCAGTCGGTACGTGCGAAGGACATCGTGGGCGGGATAACGATGGACACGATCACGAGCGTGCGGGTTCAGACGCTTGTGGGGAAGGTATCACTTCCGGACAGTGTGAGCGGGACGCTTTCGGGTGACAGCCTCTTGAACGTGCGTGTGCAGAATCTCGTGGGACAGTTGACGTCGGACAGCATCCAGTCGGTGCGTGCGAAGGACATCGTGGGCGGGATAACGATGGACACGATCACGAGCGTGCGGGTTCAGACGCTTGTGGG
>RFFU01000103.1 GCA_003697085.1 Candidatus Hydrogenedentota bacterium | reverse complement strand
TGCTTCACGCGCAGAACTCGTCCTCTCCCGTAGTTCAATTACGTTATCGCACAATGGGTGCTTAATCCGCACACTTTGAACATACCAGCGCAGACTCTCTAGTCTGCGTCCCGGTCGTCACCGCCCCCGAGGTCGATCGGCGTGCGCGCGCCGCCTCGTCGCCAATGCCGTCACCGAACGATCTTGTTACACCAGAGCCGATCGAGAAAGAGCCGCCACGGAAGGACGGTGATCTTTCCCATCCGGCGCGGCCGAGGGTCGGTCGAGACGATGAACGCTCGGGCCTTCGGTTGCTCTTCGAGAAAGGCCGAAAGCCCCCGCGTGTCGCCGGAATGCGCCGGACGCCCCTTCACCTCGATCGCGACCTCGCCCGCGCCGAGAATGAAGTCCACCTCGTAGCCCGAGGCGGTCCTCCAGTAGGCGAGGTCGTACTCGAGGCCCGAGTAATGCCGGTGGGCGGAGAGTTCCTGGAAGAGAAGATGCTCGAAGGCGTGCCCGAAGGACTCCGAGCGGGCGCGGATGGCGCTGCGCCGGAGAAAATGATTGGCGAGCGAAAGGTCGAAGAAGTAGAACTTCGGCGCGAGGATGACGCGCCGCTTCGGCCGCCTTCGGAAGGCGGGGAGGAACCGGCCGACGAGGGTGTCGGAAAGAATCTCGAAGTACTGCCGGACGGTGGGGGCACTTACGCCGCACTCCCGGGCGATTGCGGCGGAGTTGACGATCCCGCCGTTCGAGAAGGCCGCCGCCTCGAGGAACCGCCCGAAGGCGGGCAGGTTCCGGACGAGCCCCTCGGCCGCAATCTCCTCGCGAAGGAGATGGGGGTTGCGGGCGAGCCGTTCGTACTCGTCCGGCCTCAGAAGGTCGTAGAAGGGCGCACGAGGAAAGAGCACCTGGAGGAGCGTTGTCTTTCCCGTCTGGCGGGGGCCCCAGAGAAACGCCGAGTTTCTGCCCCGGCCGGGGAAGCATTGGCGGCAGGATAAAGATGAAAGTATGATTTTCGATTATCATGATATTCGAAAGCAACACTTATTGCAACAAATCGTGCGTCTCTTCCCCCGTAGGGGCGGTGTGACCAAGAAGCCGGTCCCGTTGGGCCGGTGTTCGAGTTACAATCCCGCGCGTACGGGATTCCTTCTGCTGGGGGCGCGGGTTTGCCTGCCCGCAGGCAAGCGGGACCTGCCACCTCCGACGTCTTCCGTAGGGGCGACCGGCTGGTCGCCCTCCGACCGGCCGGTCGCCCTACCCGTTGGCGCGCCCCGCCCTGCGCAGGATTCCACGCGGAGGGGATCCCTCGTTCGCCGTTCGGAGAA
This sequence comes from Candidatus Hydrogenedentota bacterium, assembly GCA_003697085.1. GTDB lineage: Bacteria > UBA8481 > UBA8481 > UBA8481 > J006 > J006. The sequence continues at coordinate 20,643 of RFFU01000103.1, read as the reverse complement.
CTCGGCATGACACCTATGAGTCGCTTCGCTCCCCCCCTGGTGTCATTTCAAGGCGGGCGAAGTCCGACACCATACTTGTCATTCCGAGTGAGGCGGTGCGGAGCGCCGCCCGACGAGGAATCCCCCACGAGTGCAGGATTCGCCCCCCGCAGGTTGGAGAACCTGCGCTCCATCCCGCAGGTTAGGGAACCTGCGCCCCATTCTTGCAGGCAAGATGCCTGTGGTCCCAGGGATGGTGCTCCTTGCGGGTCTTGCTGCAGGCAGGATGCCTGCGCTTCCAGGACCTGCTTCCCGTTCCCTTTTTCGTTTCCCTTCCCCATTTCCTTTTTCTTGTCCTTGCCTTTGCCCTTGCGCTTACCCTTTACCTTTTCCCCTTTGCCTTTTTTCCTTTGCCATCCCCCCTTGGAAAGTTGCGCAAAGATGGGAAAAACAAGGTCAAGGTTGGACGAAAGTTGCCGATAGGTTAAGGGACTGAGCCGGACTCCGCCGTTTCTGTCACGGAGAGGCTCACGGCGGCGCCGATCGACCGAGGCGCCGTATCATAGATACAGGAGTGTGGTATTATGACGCGAGCCTTGTACACGGCGGCGACAGGTCTCTCCGCCCAACAGTTCAACACCGATGTCATCGCCAACAATCTGGCGAACGTAAACACAACCGGTTTCAAGAGGGTGAGGGCGCACTTCCAGGACCTTCTCTATCAGACGATCCATTTGGCGGGAACGCCGTCCTCGGTCGGCACGCAGGTTCCCTCGGGGGTCCAGGTCGGGCATGGCGCGAAGGTCATTTCGACGGAGCGCCTCTTCTCTCAGGGCTCCTTCCGGCAGACCGAGAATCAGTTTCATCTGGCGATCGAGGGGGCCGGATTCTTCAAGATCATTCTGCCGGACGGAAGCGAGGCGTACACGCGGGACGGCTCCTTCGAGCGTGATTCGCAGGGGCAGATCGTTACCCACTCGGGCTTCCTGCTCGATCCCCAGATCACGATCGATCCGGAGGCGATCAACATCGAGATCAATCAGGAAGGGGTTGTGACAGAGCAGTTACCGGACGGAACATTGAACCAATTGGGGCAGATTCAGTTGACGAATTTCATCAATCCGTCGGGTCTTCAAGCCCTGGGCTCGAACATCTTCCGCGAAACGGCGGCCTCGGGGGCGCCTCTGACGGGGAATCCGGGGCAGAACGGAACGGGTCAATTACGGCAAGGCTTTATCGAAATTTCAAACGTCAATGTCGCGGAGGAACTGATCGATCTGATCGTGGCTCAGAGGGCCTACGAGGTCAATTCCCGCTCGATTCAGACACAGGATTCGATGCTCCAGACGGCGACGAACCTGAAGCGATAGTCGGTAAAGCGGAGAGGCGAACGAGGAGGGTGAAGATGGAACGAAGCATCGTTGCGGCACGGAATCTTCTCCAGGCGTTGCTCCTTTTTCTCTTGATCGCGTCGCCGGCGACGGCCATCACGATCATCCCTCACGACGCGGAGGTGAGCGGACGGTACGTGAGGTTGGGAGACGTTGCGGAGATTACCGGTGCGGACGCCGTGATCTCCCGGAATCTCGAAAAAGCCGTTCTGGGGTTTGCGCCGCCCGCCGGGAGGCAGCGGATCATTCCGCTCGAGACGATCCGGATGCGGGTCCTGCAGGAGGGGTTCACGCCGCGGGAGGTGAGGATCGAGGGGAGGGAGCCGACGGTGATCCGGCGCGGTGTTCGTCTTTCGAGGGAAACGATGCGTGAGGTATTGGAACGGGAGTTGGCGTCGTGGCCGGAGGGGGCCGGAGCGCACTTTCAGATCACGAGGCTTCCGGAGGAGCCGATCCTTCCCGAGGGGCCGCTTTCGTTCCGCGTGACGTTGCCGCGACGCGTGACGAGTAACTTCTCCGTCCGGCTCACGGTGAAGGTCGGCGGCGAGGGAGCGGAAGAGGAGAAGATCTTCTTCGTTCCGGTTCACGCGACGCGCATCGTGAATGTTGTGGTTCCGGTTCATCCGATCGCGAAGGGGGCGCGGATCGAGGCGGCGGACGTGCGGGTGGAGCGAAGGGATGGTTTCTCTCTTCCGCGCGATGCGGTGCACGATTCGGCGGAGGTCGTCGGTCGGATTGCGCGACGGCTTCTTCTGGAGGGAAAGCCGCTGACGAGCTCGGCGATCGAACGCGAGAGACTGGTGCGGCGGGGAGACAAGGTCCGTCTCGTCGCTCGGTTCGGCGGAATCGAGGTGACGGCGGAAGGAACGGCCTTCGAGAACGGAGGTTTGGGGGAATCGATCCGCGTTCGGAACAAGGAATCGAAGAAAATCATCATCGGCCGGGTCAGCGGGCCGCGGGAGGTCTTGGTAACCTATGAATAGAAAATTGCTTCTTCTCTTTCGTTTCAGTCTCATTTCGGCCGTCGGCGCGGTTGCGATCCTGCTCGGAGCGGCTCAGGTCGCCCGCGCGGTCTCGCTCTGGAACGACAATCAGAGCGGTCTGTTCCAGTCGCGGCGGGAGTTCAAGGTCGGTGACATTCTTCTGATCAAGATCGAGGAGAGCACCTCGGCGGATCACAAGTGGAAAGCGGAGCGGGACAAGCAGACGAAGGTTCAAGGAACGGCGGCCCCGACCGGTGACGGTGCAGGAATCCACAACCTTTTCGGCCGGTTCATTCCGTTTATGGATCTCGATTACGAAGCGCAACACACTTCCGACAATCAATCGGATCGCCGGGTCCGCGTAACGGCCTCCGTGGCGGCGGAGATCGTCAACATCACGCCGAACGGAAATCTTCAGATCGTGGCGCGGAAGGTGATGCGCGTCAATTCCGAGGAACAGACGATCGAGTTGCACGGGACGGTCCGTCCCGCCGACGTCGGGCCGAACAATGACGTCTCGAGCACCGCCATCGCCGATGCCTCGATTCGGGTCAACGGCACGTTGCGTTTTGGAAGCGGTGAGAAGCCGGGACTGATCGAGCGGGTTGTGTCATTTCTCTCAGGGCTCTTTTTCTGATGAAGCGAAGAAGGCCCGCGATCCGCGGGAAGACAACGGCGAGCGGCAGGTTCCTCAGGCTCTTCGGGATCGGAACGCTGGCGCTCTTTTTGTCCGTAATGGCCGCCGATGCCGCTCCAAGTGTTCGAATAAAGGACATCGCTCGGCTCGAGGGAGTAAGGGACAACCAACTCGTTGGTTACGGTCTTGTGATCGGCCTGGCGGGAACGGGGGATTCCCGCAAGTCGCAGTTTACGATCCTGACCGTCGTTTCGATGCTGGAAAAATTGGGGGTCGAGGTGGCTCGGCTCAAGACGCTGGCGCAGTTTGGAAACCAAGGTGGCCAGGGATTGGTTGATCCGAAGAATATGGCGGCGGTGATTGTTACGGCGACGCTTCCGCCGTTTGCAACCGAAGGGAGCCGTCTTGACGTGACCGTGTCTTCGATTGGGGATGCCGAGAGTCTGCAAGGCGGAATATTGTTACAGGCGCCGTTGTTGGGAGCCGATGGGCGGGTGTATGCGGTCGCGCAGGGGCCGATCAGCCTCGGGGGGCTCGGGCAAGGCCTGGGAGGTGCGGCCGCGCAACAGGCCGGCGGAGCCTCGTTCCATAAGACGACCGGGCGGATTCCCTCGGGAGCCACGATCGAGAAGACCTTGCGGAGCGACTTTGTTGCTTCCGACGGAACGTTGACCTGGGTTCTTCGCCGCCCCGATTTCGCCACCGCGAGCCACCTGGCCGACGCGATCAACGCTGCTTTCTCGCCGCCGATCGCCCACGCCGTGGATGCGGAACGGGTCCGGGTCACGCTCCCGAGAAATTATGCGTCTGATCCCGTGAAATTCGTCGCCACGATCGAGGACATACTCCTGAAACCGGATGCTCCGGCCAAGGTCATCGTGAACGAGCGGACGGGAACGATCGTCTTCGGCGAGAACGCCCGCATCTCCTTCGTGGCCGTTTCACACGGAAATCTCTCGGTGACGATCAAGGGCGAGGAAGCGCCGAACGCTCCGGCGGGCGGAGGTCTTGCCGCCGCGACGGTTCAACTCGAGGAAGGGAAAGAAAGCACGCTCTATCTTCCCGAGACGGGAACGGTGAAGGACCTCGTCCGCGCGCTCAACTCCATCGGTGCCACCCCGCGCGACATCATCGCGGTGCTGCAGGCGGTGGCCGAGGCGGGGGCGCTTCACGCGGAGTTGGAGTTCATATGATCGATCTTCGCGGAGCGGGTGTCGATCCGAAGAACGCCGGGTTTATCCGCGACCTGGCGGCTCCGGAAGCGAGCGTGCCGAAGGCCACGAAAGAGGGGGTTAACATTATTCGGTCGCGGGACGCGGCGCGGCGCCTCTACGAGAGCGCCTCGACCCCGCGCGAGAAGGAACTGAAGAAGGTCGCGGACAGTTTCGTTTCGCTCCTCTACAACCTCCTCTTCAAACAGATGGACCAGACGGTTGAGCGGACCGGTCTGCTCGACGGCGGTCCGATGGAGGAGACGTTTCGCCCGTTCCTGCTGGAGAAGTACGCGGAATCGGCCGCCTCGCAGAAGAACTTCGATCTCAATTACAGAATGTACGAATACCTCTACGAATCGAACGCCCGCCGCGACGTTCCCCTGCCTCGGCTCGATACCTTCGGTTGATGTGAGCGTATCGAAGAACGCTTCGGGTTTGAGAAATCTCTTCGGCGTAACACCGCGCAAATTCGCCCTGTTGAAGGAGGCAATGGAAGAAGCCGGAATCCGGGAAGCGGATCTGGAGGAGAAATATTTTTCAGCCTCGACGCGCGGCGGCCAGCGGGCGAACAAGGCGGAAACAGGGGTGATCCTGCGCCACCGACCCACGGGGACGCTGGTGAGGTGTCGCAAAACCCGCAGCCGGGCTTTGAATCGGTATTATGCCCGAAAGATATTGGCCCAACGGTTACGGGAGAGACGGTAAACGCCAAGAAAGGGGTTCAAAACAAGAGAGCCCAAGTATCCAGAGAGGCTTCGGTAAAGGCTCGCCTATTTCCGGCCGGTCCTGCTTTCGCTGAAGGACGTTATTCGCTGAAGGCGCGCTCCAGGACCGCCATTTGAGCGTAGAGGCGGTTTTCGGCTTGTTCGAAGACGACGGAGACGTTCGGATTATCGATGACGCCGTCGGTGATCTCCTCGCCGCGGTGGGCCGGCAGGCAATGCAGCACCCGTGCTCCGGGTGATTTTTCCAGAACGTCTTCATTGAGTTGATATCGTCGAAACCGCTCGCGTCTCTTCTCGGCCTCGTCTTCTTGTCCCATCGAGGCCCAGACGTCGGTATAGAGGAAGTCGCTGCCGGCGGCGGCGGAGACGTCGTTGGTCAGTTCCAAACGGGATTTCGTCTCCTCCGCGATTTCCTGGAACCGATCGACGTAATCGGAAAGCGGTTCGTATCCCTTTGGCCCGCACCAGCGGAAATGTGTTCCCGTCAGCGCGGCGGCGATCATCAGGGAGTGGCAGACGTTATTTCCGTCGCCGAGGAAGGTCAGTGTTCCGCCGGCGGGTTCCTTCGTTGAATGTTCAAAGATCGTGAGGAAATCGGCAAGCGCCTGGCAGGGATGTTCGATGTCCGAGAGGCCGTTGATGACCGGAACGCCGCTGAAGCGAGCCAGGGAGATCAGGTCGTCGTGTTGGAAGACGCGGGCCATAATGCCGTCGACATAACGTCCGAGAACCCGAGCCACGTCCTCGGGCGCCTCTCGGCTCCCCAGTCCCACTTCGCTGGGGGAAAGATAGAGAGCGCGTCCTCCGAAATGATGCATCGCCATCTCGAAGGAGACGCGGGTCCGCGTCGAGGGTTTTTGAAAGAGCAAAGCCAACACCGCGCCGCCCCCACCGCGTCCCGACAACCGCGCGCTTTCGGGCATTCCTTCGCGAACGGAACGTTTCCAGAAGGCGGACCGATCGAGGAGGAGCCGGAAGGAGTCGGGAGTTTCGCCGGTGAGTGCGAGGAAGTGATGGGTCACGAGCCGGATTCCAAAAGGGGGAGAAGCGCGTCGAGAAGGCGCCGGCATTGGTTTTCCGAGACGATCAGCGGCGGCGTGATCCGCAGAACGTTCGTGCCGGCGGTACCGATCAAGAATCCTTTTTCGCGCATCGCCGCGACGATCGAGGCCGCGTCTCCGTCGAGTTCGATGCCGATGAGAAGACCGCGTCCCCGGACTTCGACGACGTGTTGGGGCGAGGCCTCCGCGAGATGTTTCAGAAGAAATTCCCCGCGCGCCCGCGCTCGTTCCACCAACTGGTCGTTGAGAAGCGTCTTGATCACCGCGATCGCGGCCGCCGTGCTGAACGGGTTTCCTCCGAAGGTCGAGGCGTGAGTTCCGGGCGTCAGGGCCGCCGCCACGCGCTCCTGAACGACAATCGCTCCGATCGGTATTCCCCCCGCCAGACCTTTCGCCAGCGTCATCACATCGGGCTGAACGCCGTACTGTTGCCAGGCGAAAAAGGTTCCCGTCCGTCCCATTCCCGTTTGCACTTCGTCAAAGATCAAAACGATGTCGCGCTCCCGTGCCTCCGCCGCAAGAGACTCGATGAAGGATTTCTCCGCCGGATAAATGCCCCCTTCGGCTTGAATCAATTCGACGATGATCGTTCCGATCTCGGGATGCGCATCGAGCGTGGTGCCGACGGCCTCGGAGTCGTTGAAGGGAACGAAGTGGACGTCCGGCAGGAGTGGGGCGAAGCCCTCGTGATAACGGGTCTGTCCCGTTACGGAAAGGGAGGCGAAGGTGCGTCCGTGGAACGACCGCTCGAAGGCCAGGATTCCCGTGCGGTCGGGGGCGTTGCGCAGAGTCGTTTGGTATCGGCGTGCCAGTTTCAGCGCCGCCTCGTTCGCTTCTGCTCCCGAGTTGCAGAAGAAGACCTTTCCGGGGAACGAGAGATCGACGAGGTAGCGGGCCAATTTGGATTGATTGGCGATGAGAAAGAGGTTGGAGGTATGCAAGAGTTTGGCGGCCTGAGTTTGAAGCGCCTCGACGAGCGCCGGGTGATTGTGCCCCAGGCTGCAAACCGCCAAACCAGCGAGGAAATCCTGGTACTCGCGCCCGTCGGCATCGGTCAGCGTGATCCCGCGACCGCTCTCGAAAGCGATCGGAATCCGCCCGTAGGTGGGGAGGACGTATCGGTCGTGTTCGGCGCGGATCTCTTCGTTGCGGCTCATCGCGTTTTCACCTCATTTTCTTCGGAGTGTTCCCTTTTTCGAGGGAAGGTTTTTTCTTTGGGATATCTTTCGTGAAATGAGCCAGGAGTGCAATTCCTTTTTGATTTGCCCCAGCGCATGATTTGCCTCAGGGGTTTACTTTTCGACATTTCGGCCAGACGGCTAAAAATACACCAATTGGAGGGGGTTCGTAGAATTAACGCCCCTGGGGTTTACATTTTTACATTTTCAAACGAGGGAGGACTTCCTTTCGGTCCGGCATCTTCTTAGAAAGACCGCATCGAGAACAACGGCGAGAAACATCACGGCGGCGAAGGAGTAGGCCGGGACGGCCGCGTAATGGCCGAAGATGAAGTACCACATTCCGAAGCCGCCAACGGTACCCAAAACGGGGATCACCCACTTTTTGTGTCTTCGCGCGTTGACGAAGAGGCTGATGGCGGTGATCAGGAGAGAGAAGATCATCAGACGTTGGAGGATCGCGTCGTCGATCAGAAAACCCAATCCCAGCGAAGTCGTCAGTGCCAGAACAGGGGCGATACCGAAACAGCAGGCCCCGGCGAAGAGCGATCCGAATGACCCGATCCAACTGAAAACGGCCCCGATCTTTTCCTTCATGAGGCCTTCTTCCTTTCCCTTCCATTCGTCGAGTACTTTCCGGAAATCACCTCTTTCACGGCCGCTCGAACGTTCCTCAGACAACAGGTTCCCTGGGGATTCGTGTATTCGCAGGCGCATTTCTTCGCCTTGATCTTTTCCGTGATCGATTCGACCACCGTGGTCTTACCGGTCTTCTCGAACTCGTCCCGGATCGACTGCACCGTGTGGTTGAAGCAGTAGCATACGTAGCGGGAAGGATCGGTCTCCTTCTGGCCCACGCGAACATTGACGTCCTCCTGCCGGAGAATCCGCTCGCCGGAGAAATAGACGACGTCACATCCGCCGGTCCCACAGAACCTCCAGGCGTCGTCCGTGAGTCGCCCGCGCGCCTGTGGTGTCAAAAGCGCCATCAGTGTTACCCGTTCGACCTTCTTCCCCTTCTTTCCGCACTCCGGGCACAGCGGCAAACCCGAATCTTCTGGCGTTTTCTTCTCGCCGCAAGTATCACCACCGCAACAATCGCTCATTTTTCTCGCCTCGCTTTTCTGTTCCACGCGGGGCGTCGTCGTTTCCACGCGTTCCCCGTTGCTTTCGTGTTTCGTTGAAAACATAAACCCTTTTTCATGGTATAGGGTCAAGAGTGTTGCGGGAAAAAAGCGAAAATCCTTTCCTCTCTTTCAGACCGAGAGGATTTTCAGGTCGATGGGGTTCTCCAGAATCAATCCGTTCGCTCTCTTATAAGCGCCTTGCGCGAAATGAACAATGCGCGTCCCGGCGCGTTTTTCGGGCCGAGAGTCGCGTCCATGCCCGAGAAATTGTGCAATGCTACTGATGAAATTTCAGCAATTGCTCAGTGCGTTTTACGAGAAACAAAAACCATTGGGGTTTGTAAAGGCGGGATGATCTCCGTGGGATGTGCCGGGGTTGTTTCCGGAACGGGGAAGTATTACAATTAAGGTGATTCACAGGAGGTAATACATATCATGAAGGTGAATGCGAAGGGGCAGGTTGTGATTCCCGCGGAGATACGTAGGGAGCACGGAATTGTTCCGGGCGATGAGGTGGAGTTTCGGAGTGAAAAGGGGAAACTGGTTCTGGTAAAGGCCGGCGGGAGACGGGTTCAGAAGTGGGCCGGAAAATTCAAATTCAAGTTTCCGCGGGGGGTTAAGACGACGGATGAGTTTATAGAGGCGATTCGCGGGCGGTGAGAACGGCGCTGGATACGAATATAGTGATAGATCTTTGTTCCGGAGAGGAAGCCTGAGTTGATGTTGCGGCCCGGTGCGCCGATGAGGGAGGGCTTCTGATATCCGAAATTGTCTATGCGGAGTTGGGCGCGGGGTTTTCCGTGAGGGAACTGGATCTTCTCCTGGAGAGATTTGGAATACGGTTGGAACCGTCCTCGCGAGAATCCCTGGGGAGGGCAGGGAAGGTATGGAGGGACTATGTACGCAAAGGTGGGAGGCGCGGAAGGATTATTTCGGACTTTCTTATCGGGGCTCATGCGATTCATCATGCTGATCGACTGTTGACGCGCGATCGCGGGTTCTATCGCAAATGTTTTTCGGGTCTTTGCGTTATCGAACCGTAAGCGTTACTTATCGGCGTCTGCCATCTTCTCCTTCCCCAGCGCTTCGATGATGGGGCAGGGTTTTGAGGTGTTTTCGGATTCGCAGGTCTTGACGAGTTTCACCAGAGTCCGTTCGATTTTCCTGAGCATTTTGATCTTGGCGCGGACGTTCTCCAGTTTCTCGGTGGCGCGATCCCGGACGCGCCGGCACTGTCCCCGCGCGGTGACTTTCAACGCCAGAAGTTCACGAATTTCCTTCAAGGTAAATCCGAGATCCTGGGCGCGCTTGATGAAGTGGATCGTCCGAACCGCATCCTCGTCGTAGATCCGGTAGCCGGATGCCTTGCGCCGAACCGGGGCCAGAAGTTTCCGGCGTTCGTAGTAACGCAACGTCTGAACATTCACTCCCGCCTTCCGCGCGACGTCGCCGATCTGCAATGGTCTTTCTTTTGACATCGAGTCCTCCTTATCCTTACGGCGAGGATACCTCATTCCGAGGGAATTTTCCTGATAATATCCACCCAGTGTACCCGAAAAAAGTCATGACCATTTCCGAATCATGCTGAGAGATATTCCTGTGCGATTTCGAGGGTGAAAAAAGGGGGTTGAGTCGGTACCCGGGTATAGAGTCTATACTTTGATCACCGGAGAAAGACCAGAACGTTTTTGGAGGTGGAAGATGATGGAAAAGCGAAGGGTCGAGGTCTTTACAGCCGGGTGTCCGGTCTGTATCGATGGCCGGCCAATAATTTGGCATTCAGTCTTTGCTTTCCGGGAAGTGAAATGATATATTAAATTAAAATAAATATGATATCTTAACGGCACGGAGCGAGCAAGAGAGGAGATTATGACGCGGACTATTGTGACACTGCCGGATGCCGACAAGAGATGGCTTGAACGGTACAGTCGTGCTCACAAGGTGTCCATGGCTTCGATTATCCGGCGGGCGCTGCGGCAACTGCGGAGAGAGTTGGAGAGAAACGCCCACGTCGATGTTCTCCGGAAGACCTCGGGAATATGGAGGAAAAGGAACGGCGACGGTTTGGAATACGTGTCCCGACTGAGAAACGAATGGGGCGGTTGACGGCGCGGGGCTTCCTGCTCGACTCCATCGTCCTGATCGATCATTTCAACGGAAAACGCGCCGCCACGTCGTGGATCGAGAGGAATTCGAAAAGCAAATTATTCATCTCTGTCATCACGTTTGCGGAGATTCTGGTCGGGTGCGCGCCTGAAGAGATCGACGTTATAAGGTTGTTTCTTGAACGTTTCGAGTGTCTTTTTCTCACGCAGGAGGTCGCCGAAACGGCGGCGAGACTGCGCAAGAAATATCATTGGAAACTTCCCGACGCCTTTCAGGCGGCTCTGGCGACAAACCACAATCTTCTTCTTGTTACCAGAAACACGAAAGACTTTCCTCCACGCCGCCACAAATTCGTTCATCTTCCCTATCGGTGACGGGAGTCCCGCGCGGGATTTCGGGCGGGCAAGATGCCCGCGGTTCCGGGGGACGGCGTTCTGGGAGCGCCGGCTTCCAGCCGGCATGAAAGAGGGCAAGGATGGCCGCGGTCCCCGGGGAGGGTGCTCTGGGGAGGGAATGGGCTGATGGAGGTCGCGGTGTTCTGGTCAATACAAGGAAGGACGGCCCGTGGGCGGGCGAGGCTCCGGCCCGTCCATAGTTTCGTTCCTCTCCGCTGGCGGAAGAACCCGCGCGCCGATGCAAGTTGCCACCAGGGAGCGAGCGGGATACAGGAAGAAAGCGGAGGGGCTGGGCTCGGACGGTGCGGGAAAGTCCAGGTCGCTTCTGGCCGGATTTGAAAGTCTCGCCTAATATCCGTTGTATGAGTTTCCGGATCCGGATTTTTTGCGGGCGTACCTTCGGGGGAATCTGGGAGACGATTCTCCCTCGGTTGGGAGAAGCGCTCGAGAGGCGCGGATTTCCCGTCGAGATCGTCGGTCTCGGCAAACGTGCGCCGTCAGGCTCCTGCGATTTGTCGATCGGGATCAACGAATGGGGGTTGAACTTTTTGGCTCGGGGAACGTTTCATTTCGCATGGTGTGTTGATCACCCCGTACGCCATTTCGATCCCGCGCAACGGGAATGGAAAAGGAAAGAGAATCTCTTCGGCGCCGCGTGTCCCTCGTGGGTCGAGTGGTTCCGGGAACAAGGGATCTCAAACGCGTTTTTCTTTCCGCACCATCTTCCGGACGAGTTCGAAGCCCCTTCGGGAAGAAATCCCGCCGGGCCGGTACTTTTCCCGGGAAGTATCGGCGATTTCCGTTCGAAACCGCGGGAGTGGGAAGAGAGGATGGGGGTGACGGGAAAGATACTCCAGGCCGTCGCGGAGGAGGGGAGAACCCGGTATCCGTGTGATCTTCGAATTGTTCTTTATGATGTTCTGAAGCGGATGGAGGTTGAGATTTCGAAAGAGAGAAGGCCGGCGCTGGAGCTGCTGCTTTTTCGGGAGGTGGAGTTGTATCTTCGGAACCGGTTGAAGGCGGAGTTCGTCGCGGCGGCTTCGAAATTTCCTCTTCTGGTCTGCGGCTCGCCGGCGTGGCGGGCGTTTTTGCCGGAGGGGGTCGTGTTGCGCTCGACCGTTCCTTTCTCTCACCTGGCGGAAATCCTTTCGGAGTGCTCGGTTTTGATCAACGTCGTCCCGCCACAGACGCCTCGCGGAACCCACGAGCGGCCGTTGCTTGCGGCGCTTGCGGGCCTTCCGTGCCTGACGACGCCGACGGTGAAACTTCGGGAGATCTTCGGCGATACCGTGACCTGGGTGGGAAAGAGGGAGGAATTAGAGGCAGCGCTTGATTCGTATTTCCGCGGGACGGCGGATACGGAAGAGAAGATCGAAGGCGCGCGAGAACGGGTGCGCGGTCTGACGATTTCAGCGGCGGCGGAAAAGATCGTGCGTCTTATCGAGAGAGGGTTTGAGCCAATGCCCGCACAGTAACGAACGCCATCGCCTCCGGATCCTTGCGTAATCTCCAATAATCGAAGCGTCCTTTCGCCAGTTCCCGCACACCCGGATTCCGGTATTCGAGCGTATCGCGTGCCTGCCAGAGATGCTCGCCGGTCTCGCTGTCCACGAGTCGCATCGAGACGCCACATCGTCCGGGCGTGTATTCATAGACTTGCCCGAGCACGACGGCCTTGGCGCCGAGCATCCGGCCGATCTTTGCCGCCGTTTTGTCATCGACGCGATCGGGATCGAAATCCTGTTCCTTGTATAGTTCAGCGACACGAATTCGTTCGACGAGACGCCAACGATTGACGCGTCCGAGTTCGAGATTCGCCATATCGGTCACCGTCGCTCCCGCTCCGCCTCGAAACGGCAAAACGGCCACGGTGGCGCCGTTGTAGGAATCGAGTTTCTCCGAGACGAAATACCCCGTGACCTTATAGGGGACTGTCGCGCAAGCGGAGAAGACAGCGACGGCGGCGAAACCCAGAAACGCGAACAGAAACGCGGAAGTTCTCTTCATTCTTCGGCCTCCTTCAGAGATCTTTTGTCCTTTTCCTTCTCTTCAAGCAATTTCCATTCCCCCGCGAGGCTGTTCGCGAGATCTTTCGCGAGAACGGCCGCGAGGTAAACGACGTCTTTGCGGAGTCGGGGCCATTCTTCCCGGCGGAATCGTTTTTTCACTCGTTCCTCGTCTCCGCGATAATCGTCGCGGGCCTGCCAGTATATTTCACCGGTTTCCGTATCGACCAGCCGAACGGTGGCGCCGACCTCGGCGACCGGTTCCCGCATCAGCAGGAACGTGACGAGGGCTCCGACGGCGTTGGCCAGAGCGGCCGCGACGACGGCGTCCTCGTCGCTGGCGGGCGTCGGAGGTGCGACGGGAAAGGCGTCGACGGGCAGCTCCGGCGGCCGATTGGCGCTTTTGTAGTTCGTGACGGTTCCCAAGACGACGGCCTTTGCCCCGAGCATCTTTCCAGTGTGAATGGCGTCGGTATCGCTCATTCGCGAAGGATCGAGGTCCTGTTCGCGGTAGAGGTCTCGGACGCGGACGCGTTCGACGAGGCGAAAGAGGCCGGTTTGACCGAGGCGGAGGTTGAATTCATCGGTGAAGAGGTAGTCCGCGCCGAGGGTTCCGGAGGAGTTTTTGAAGGGGAGGACGGCCACGGGAGCGTGCAGAACGCGGGCGATCTTGGGCGAGACGAAGGCGGGAGTGTCGGCGCGGGGGATGGAGAGGCAGGAGGAGAGGGCGGGGAGAAGCAGAGCGGCGAAGGAAAGGAGAAACGGGCGTGGGGAGTGGGAGCGGGGAGAGGACGGATTGGAAGGGGCTCCGTTGATCATAAAGAAAGATTACCATAGGGTGGAAAGGAACGGTAGGGGCTGATCGTGGAAGCATGCATAAAACGGGAAGTATGTGTAGTGAGAACGAGCCGGAAACTTCTCCGTCAATTCAGAGTTCGAATGTGGGATTAGAGAATGAAGAAAAGCGTGTAACAGTTTTCACACTCTTTCAGGGTGGAAAACGACCATTTTTCTTGATAAAATACCGTACGGTTGTGTGGATCGAGGCATCTTGTGGTGCGGTTGTGGGCGCAGGCGTCGTCTTTGATCAACCGCCGTCAACCGTTTGAAGGTGCCGAGGTGCAGATACAGATTGAGGGGCTATTCGAGAAGAGAGAGAAACGGAAAGGGGAAGCGGTGCCGTGGGACTGACGACGTTGGCGATCTATATTGCGAATCCCGGAAATTCCCGGAAGAGGCGCCGTGTGGAGTGCCTGGTCGATTCCGGCGCCGTTTTTAGTCTCATTGACGGGAAGAAACTTCGCGAACTGGGAATCCGCCCGAATCGCGAGGAAGAGTTCTTTTTTGCGAACGGGGAAAGGGTGGTTCGAAAGATAGGAAACGCCCTCTTCTTTTTTCAGGGGCGGGAGAGCGCCTCGCCGGTGATCTTCGGCGAGGCCGGAGATTCAAACCTCTTGGGTTCGGTTACGTTGGAGAGTTTACAGTTTGTTCTCGATCCTTTCCGGCGCGAACTTCGGCCTCTGAAAATGATGCTTGCGGGGATGAATCGGTGTGGGGAAGTGATGTGATGGGATTGACGACGTTGGCGATTTTTGTTGCGAATCCACGAAAGAGGCGGAAATCGGCGAGAGTACGTTGCATTGTGGATACGGACGCGACGTATTCGGTCATCCGATCAAAGATTCTCGAAGGAATCGGAATCCGACCCGACGACGAGATTACGCTTGCCCTGGCAGACGGAACGGAGATAACCCGTAGTGTGGGGGAGGCGCTCTTCCAAGCGGCGGGGAAGAGCCGGGTTTCACCGGTTATTTTCGGCGAGGAAAAGGACGCTAATCTATTGGGGGGCGTGGCGTTGGAGGCGATGGGATTGTTTCTCGACCCGCTCGAGCGCACGCTCAAACCGACGCGGGTGATGCTGGCGTGAGCAAGCCGGTCCGGGAGGTGGAGGTGACCACGGTAGAGGAAGCGTCTGCCAGTGTTCAGGCCTTGCTCGACACAGGCTCGTTTTTCACTCTGATCCGGGAGGACCGATTGCCGGCCGGGACGCAGGTCCCACGGTACAGGAAGCCCAAGGTCTTCGGGACGGCTGCACGGGGGGGCACGATCGAGGTAATCGGCGCTGTTCATCTGGGCGTCAATCTGGAGGGGCATCCGATCGAAGTGGAGGCGCTGGTTGTGCCGGCGCTGACGAGCGAAATGATCCTAGGTGCCGGAGCGATGCAGATGTGGGACATTTCCATTCGAAACAAGAACGGCGCGACTGCCGTCGAGGTCGGGCGGGATCTCAACGACCCGGAGATCCAGGTAGTCGAATGAATCGCCTGCGCGTTCTTCTGCTCTTCGTTTTTGCCGCGGGCATTTTCGCCGTCCCGGCGCCGGCGTCGGCCATCGTCTGGTACGTCAACGATACCTCGCTTGCGGGGGACTCCTTCACGACGGCGATGGGAAGCGATTCCAATCCTGGAAACTCTCCGGCGATGCCGGTGAGGACACTGAACGCGTTGGAGGCCTTTTTATCCCCGGGCGACACGATCTATGTCGATGCGGGGTATTACTACGAATCGGACACCTTTACGATCACGATGGACAGTGTTTCGGTAATCGGGAAGGATTCCAACGCGACCTTTATCGTTTTCGACAGCACCGCGATGTCTGCGGCGAGGGGCATCTATGCCAAGAACGTCTCGGGATTGCTTCTGCGGGACATCGAAGTGGAGAAAGGATACAACGGTATCTGGTTTGACAACGTCGATAATGCGCTGATCGAACGAGCCTGGGTGATCATTTGCGGCAGCAACGGCTTCTTGTTGGAAAACGGTTCCGATTCGAACATTATCCGGGAAAGCATTTCGTCGGGAAACAGTGCGTACGGCATCAAGATTCAGACCTCTTCTTCGTACAACACGGTGGAGACGAGTTCGGTGTCTTCGAATTCGGCGGCCGGCATCAATGTATGGAGCGGGACGGGGAACGTCATCTCCGGAAACACCGTCAACGGAAACACGAACTACGGTATCTTTTTGACGGGGGATTCAGGAACCGAGGTGACCGGCAACACGACGAATTCGAACACCTCCTACGGTATTTATCTCTCGAACAGCGGGAACGACACGATTCGTAACAATGTGGCTTCCGGGAACAGCAGCAACGGAATCTATCTGTTTTCGAGTTCGAATCATTTGGTCTCCGGCAATACGACCGAAAGCAATTCCTGGTATGGAATCTATCTCGACGGCAGTTCGAACGTGTTGATCAGGAATAATCGCGTGAGACAAAACGCCCTGAAGGGGCTTTACGTTTTCAACAGTTCGAACAATGTCGTCACGGGGAACGAGTTTCTCGGGAACAAGGCTTATCAGGTCGTGTTCGACGGGAACAGTTTCAACGACACGATGGAGAAGAACAATATCCTCCCGCCGGCGACCATTCCCGATTCGGGCGTGCAGAACATATCGCTGGGATCGCACAGTCTGATCAGGAACTGGTGGGGGACGGTCGATTCGAGCGCTGTTCGGGCGAAGATATGGGGATGGGCGGCCGACTCCCTCGTTTATATTCCATTCCGACTCGGGCCGGTCGATACCGCCCCCGGCGCAGACACGGTCGCGCCCGCCCCGCCGGACACGGTCGAAGCGCGACTGGCATCCATGAGCCAGGTCGATCTTTCCTGGGCTGTCTCTTCGGTGAACGAGGAATCCAGCGCGGTGCCGCCGAACGTCGCGGAGTACCGGATTTACCGCAGCGCGACGCCGGACACGACCCTTTGGGCCTTGATCGGGACGGTTGCGGCGCCGAGCACATTCTTCAGTGACTCGACGGTGAACGAAGGAGAGACGTGGTACTATCGCGTCACGGCGGTGGACAACGCGGCGCCTTATCCGAACGAGTCCTTCTATTCCGACTCGATTGCCTCCATCGTCGTCGCCAATCCCGCTCCGGGACCGAACGTCTGGTACGTGAACGACACGGACCCGACGGGCGACACGTTCACGACGGCGTTGGGATCCAGCGCAAACGACGGATTGAGCCCAGCCACCCCGAAGCGGTTTCTCGATGAAGTCGAGCCGTTTCTCACGGAGGGGGACACGATTTATCTCGATGCGGGAACCTATCAGGAGCCGGACACGGTCGTTTTGGACACGACGGTCTTTCTCATCGGGCGTGATTCGACCGCGACAGTCATCGACTTTGGAGACCAAACGATCGGGGGATACCGCATGGTCTTTGTCTCAGGCTCGAAAGGGAGCATCGAAAGCCTTCGAATTACGAACGGCTATAACGGGATTCGTCTTTCTGGCGCGACAAACGCGACGGTTCGTCGCGTGAGAGTCGACAACAACGGATCGGACGGCATAATCGAGGTATCCTTGGCGGCAGGCAATCTGTACGTGGATAACGTGTCTGAAACGAACGGAGGGCGGGGATTCGCTCCCTTGGGCGGATCGACGCTGACAGGAAACATCGCCCAAGGAAACGCCATGCAGGGGTTTCATATGCGGGATTGCTTTGCCCAGACGAACATGGCAAGAGCGAATGGGAGCGCGGGATTTTTCGTTGATGGGGGAACAAACAACGTTCTTATCGGCAACCTCAGTGAAAACAATACGACATCGCTCGGCAGCGGATTCAAGATTACCATTTCCGGCGTTTATCTCGCGCAGAATACGGCGAAGGGTAACAGCGGATACGCGTTCGATATCGGCGCGGCGGTGACGTCTTGTACGCTCGTCAAGAACAATATCGAAGGAGGTGCCACGAATCCGGATTCGGGATTGCGGGTCGAGGCGACGAGCGGATTTTCGTTCACCCGCAACTGGTGGGGAACGGCGGATTCGTCCGTGATATGGTCAAAGATCTGGGGAATCGGTGCGGATTCGATCGTCTATATACCCTTCCGGCTCGGGGCCGTCGATACCGCGCCTGGCGCGGACACGGTGGCGCCCCGAGCGCCGGACACCGTCGAGGCCGCGGTTCTTTCGGAAACAGCCGTGCAGGTTTCCTGGTCGCTCTCGGTCGGTTCCGAGGAGCCGGAGAGTCCGGTCATCCTGGCGGGATACCGGCTCTACCGCTCCACAAATCCCGATACCAGCGATTGGGGGGCGCCGATCGCCGACATCTTCGCGCCGACGACGGATTTCATCGATTCGGGTCTAGCGGCTCCGGAGACCTATTTCTACCGCGTCACCGCCTACGATGACGCCTTTCCGATCAACGAGTCGTTCTATTCCGATTCCATCGCGGCGGCGCAACTGGTGCCGCCGCCGGATACGATCGACGTTCAAGTCGTTCCCACTTCGAGCAAACTCATTCTGCCTGCCGGCGCGGACGAGACGGGGGTTGCAGCCTTCGCCATCTCCTCTTCGGGGGCGGACACCATAATCAAGTTACGCATCCAATTCCAGGGAGGACTGGTCTCGGACACCGCCTTCGATACGGTATCCGCCTATTCCGATTCGAATATGAACGGTGAATGGGATCCCGGGATTGATCAATTCCAGGGCTATTTCAGTTATGATTCGGTGACTGGTGAGTGGGTCTATGATACTCCGATAATCTTGCCGGGAATGGGGATTGTTGTCGGAGGTCTTGTGACGGTCTCGGTGAACGATTTCGCTCTGCCGACGGCGAGTTTTTGGGTGACCGTTCCGGCGGGGGGGGTGACGGCGATACTGGGAGGGACGGCTCCGGCCTCGGTTTTGGTGGAGACGGCGGTGCACCAGATCGCGGCTCCACCGGACACCATCGGGGTCTCTCTCGTGCCGACCTCCGCCAAGACGCTAGACAAGCACTTCCCCTTCCAGGAGACGGGGGTTTTGGCGTTCCGTGTGGTCACGTCGGGCGGGGTGGACACGATCACGACCGTTTCGGTCACGATGGAGGACGTGGATCCGCAGGCCAGCACCGATTTCGACACCTTCGCGCTGTATCTCGATTCCGGAACCTTGGGAGAATACGATCCCGGGCTTGACAGTTTCGTGGCGTCGATGGTCGCTTCGGGTACGGCTCCGCTGGTCTGGACGGCGGATTCGCTGGTGTTGGTGATTCAGGGAGGCTCGGACTCGCTCAATCTGCTCGTCGTCGTGTTGCCGAATTCCTCGAAAGTCGTGGGCGGAGACACGGGGGTGTGGCTCGTGCGACCGGGAGGAGTCAAGGCGGTTCTGGGCGGTTCCGCGCCGCCGGACACGCTGATCGGGACGGCCGTCCACGCCATTCTTCCTTTGGCGCTGTTCACGCAAGCCTCCGCGGACTCGCCGGCCGGCGACACGTTCGCGGTGGGCGAGACGCTTTATATCGGCGTGGAGGATGCGGAGGAGAACCGAAATCCGCTCTCTCTCGATTCGATCATCGTCACGGTGACCAACGCGGTGCGGGGCGACACGGAGACACTGATCGTTCCCGAGGACGGTCCCGATTCGGATGTCTTCTTTTCGGCGCTTTCGACCTCCGTCGATTCCGCGACTCAGCCTCCCGAAAACGGCGTTCTTTACGTGACGCCGGGCGACGAGGTTCGGCTCGTTTATCAGAGTGTCAGTTTCGGGGTGACGACAGATACGATTCAAGCCGCGCTCGGGGACCTTGCGCCGCCGGGACCGTTTTCACTTCTCCAGCCGGCGCAGGGGACGGCGACGAACGTAGCTTCGATTCTCTTCGGCTGGTCGCTCGCGGTTGATTCCTCGCCGCCGATAACCTACCGGCTTCTCATCGACAACGATTCCACTTTCGCTTCTCCCGCCGTGGATACGATGACGACGGGAGATTCGATTCTCCTCGATTTTTCAATGCTTCCTTCGGATACGTATTACTGGCGCGTGGTGGCGTCCGATCTCTTCGCGAATTCGCGGACCGTGGGAGATTCGGGATTTCTATTTGACATCGATCCTCCGGAGACGGTGGTCCTGTTGGCTCCGGCGGACGGAACAGAGACGGTGGTGAGGAACGTTCTCTTCCAATGGAATTCCACCTTCGATTCCCATTCCGGCGTGGCCGGCTATCGCTTCCAAACCTCGGCCTTTTCGAATTTCTCGATTCTTTCCGCGGACACGCTCTTGGGGCCGGGAATTTTCAGTACGACGGCGGGACTTGTCGCGAACGATACCACCTATTGGCGAGTCAATGCGGTGGATGGCGTCGGCAATATGAGCGCCGCGGTTCCGTTCCGGGCGATCCATGATACGATGGCGCCGACGGCACCGGCGTTGATCGCGCCGGTGGGCGGCGTGTCCGTCGTCTCTCCGGTCTTTTTGGATTGGGGGGCGGCTTCCGACACGGGAACCGGCGTGGCTTCGTACACGGTCGAGGTGGATACGGCGGGGACCTTCCTCAATCCGGTGCTCGTCGCAACCGTTTCGACTCCGGGAACGACGGTGGTGCTTCCGAATGACACGTATTATTGGCGGGTGGGTGCGGCCGACCGGGTAGGGAACACGGCACTCTCGGGCACCGACTCCTTCCAGGTGGTGGCCACGCCATCGGAGACGGTTCCGCCGGATTCCTTCACACTCATCAGCCCGGTGGAAGGATACGAAACCACCGCATTCGGTATCGCCTTCAGTTGGTCGGCGTCGAACGATTCGTCGCTGCCGATCACGTACCGGCTGCTGGTGGACGACGATCCGGCGTTCGGAACGCCGGCGGTCGATTCGACGACGACGCTGACGTCCTTGAGTGTGATGTTGCCGTCGAATGCGTGGTATTTCTGGCGTGTCACCGCCACGGATGCTCAGTCCAATTCCACGACTGTGGGCGATTCGAGTTTCCTGGTGGACAATGCCGGACCCACGGCGGCGGGTCCGATCCGTCCGGTCAACGGCGAGACGACGACGCTGTCGAGCATCAAT
>RFFU01000102.1 GCA_003697085.1 Candidatus Hydrogenedentota bacterium | reverse complement strand
CGGCGGCGGCGAAAATTCGCACGCGGTCGGTGTTCCATCCGTGGCTTCCCTCGGGAAGTTGATCCGGCCGCGGAGGAAAGAACGGAGGCGTTACAATGGGAATCCCCACAATGAAACAGCTCTTGGAGGCGGGCGTCCACTTCGGACACCAAACACGGAGATGGGACCCGCGGATGAAGCCCTACATCTTCACGGAGCGAAACGGCATCCACATCATCGATCTCCAACAAACGATGACAGCCATCAAGATCGTCTACAACTTTGTCCGAAACCTTACGGAAGAGGGCAAAAGTGTGCTTTTCGTGGGTACGAAGCGTCAGGCTCAAGCCGCCATCGCGGCGCAAGCAGAGCGTTGTGGGATGTTTTACATCAACCAACGTTGGATGGGCGGGACTCTGACGAATTTCTCCACGATCAAGAAGTCCATCCAGCGTCTGAAACAGATGGAAGAACAGAAGGAGAGCGGGGATCTGCGGCTTCTTCCGAAGAAGGAACAGTTATCGATCGAGAAGCAGATTCTCAAGCTCAACCGTTCTTTGGGAGGAATCAAGGAAATGAAGGCCCTCCCCGGAGCGGTTTTCATCGTGGACCCTCGGCGCGAGGCGATCGCGATAGCGGAGGCGCGAAAATTGAAAATACCCGTGATCGCGCTGGCGGACACGAACTGCAATCCCGAGCCGATCGATTACATCATTCCGGGTAATGACGATGCAATCCGCGCCATCAACCTCATCACGACGATGGTGGCGGACGCGTGTCTTTTGGGCAAACGCGCGGCCAAGGATGCGGAAACCGCCCCGGATATTTCCGAAGAAGAAGAGCCTTTTGCTCCGACGGAGGAGGAATTGACCGCCTTCGAGGACTACGAAGACGAGTTCGAGGAGGAAGAAGAAGAGGAGGTTCTTCGGAAAAAGAAAATCGCGGCTCGCAAGAAGGCCATCGACGAAGAGGAGGAGGAAGAGGCGGAGGACGTCCTTCTCTGATCTCGTATGCCCCGGCGAGGGGATCAAAATCCCTCTTTCCGCCGAAAATTATATTTTTGAAAAAAGAGAGGTAGAAAGGATGAGTTTCGGTATCGAGGATGTAAAGAGGTTACGGGAGGAAACGGGAGCCGGGATGCTCGATTGCAAAAAGGCCCTGACGGAAGCAGACGGAGATTTCGAGAAAGCGCGTGATATACTCCGAAAGAAAGGTTTGGCTGCTGTGGCGAAGCGCGCGGTGAGAAGCGCGGAAGAAGGAATCGTTGCCGCGGCCTTGAACGCGGACAAGGATCGCGGAGCCTTGGTCTCCCTGATGTGTGAAACCGACTTCGTGGCCCGCACCGAAGATTTCACGAATTTCGCTTCTCTCTTGGCGCAAAGTATTCTGGCTCATAAATCCGACGATCTGACCGACTTGATGAAAAAATCCCTCGTTGATTCTCATTCCACGATCGAGGACGCCTTGAACGAGCTGTCAGCGAAATTGGGGGAAAAGATCGTCGTTTCCCGCGCGGTTCTTTTTCCTTCGTCGGATGAAAATGTCGCTCTCTTTTCCTACATTCACCACAGCCGAAAGATCGGAGTCTTACTTGGATTGAAGATCCCCGACACCGTCAATAAGACACTTCTCGCGGAGCCCGGAAAATTGTTGGCGATGCAAGTTGCCGCTGCGCGCCCCTTATATCTGAATCCGGAGGAAATTCCCTCTGACGTGCTGGAACGGGAAAAGGCCGTCTATCGTGAACAAGCGATTCAGACGGGAAAACCCGAGGCCGTCGTCGAAAAGATCGTGAACGGGAAACTCCAAAAATTCTTCCGCGAAGTCTGTTTTTTGGAGCAGGAGTTCCTGATGGATCCCAACGCCGAGTCGAAATCGGTTCAGGAATACGTCTCGAAAAGCGTCTCGGCGAAAGCGGGGGGCGAAGTCGAAGTTTTTGGTTTTCGACGAGTCGAGATAGGGGAGTCGAATTCGTGATTTCTTCGTCATGGTGATGAATCGCTCGATCGGAAAACTTTCGTCGACGGATAGCCTCCGATAACGCTTGAAAAACGTCCCGGGTTGGAAGAGGATTCGCTCCGGGTGACGACGATGACGAAGAAAAAGAATACCAAGAGAAAAAGCACTGGGAGAGAAAAACTGAAATATCGCCGTATTCTGTTGAAACTCTCTGGGGAGGCTCTGCAGGGGGATCGGCGTTACAACATCGATCCGACAATCGTTGACGCCTTGGCCGATGAAATTGCTCAGGCCCATCGGTTGGGAATCCAAATCGCCGTTGTGATCGGCGGCGGTAATATTTTTCGAGGGGCCTCCGCGGCAGCGCTGGGAATCGATCGCGTGACCGGAGATATGATGGGAATGCTTGCAACCGTCATCAATGCGCTTGCGCTCCAGAACGGGCTCGAACACAAGGGAGTACCAACACGAGTGTTGACGGCGATCGAGATGCGGCAGATCGCGGAGCTCTTCATCAAACGGAGAGCCGTCCGTCATCTCGAGAAAGGTCGAATCGTCATCTTTGCCGCAGGAACCGGAAACCCCTATTTTTCCACCGATACGGCGGCGGCCCTACGCGCAAATGAAATTTCGGCCGATATCATTTTGAAGGGCACGAAAGTGGACGGGATTTATGATTCAGACCCCATCGAAAACGCCGACGCCACGCGTTTCGAGAGTATCTCGTTTCAGGAGGTTCTTTTGCGAGATCTCAAGGCGATGGACTCGACGGCGACCTCCCTCTGCCGCGAAAATTCCCTGCCCATCCTTGTCTTCGACATCACGAAATCCGGAAACATCGTGCGGATCCTCAAGGGAGAAACCGTCGGAACACTCGTTCGCTGATTTCTTTTCTCCTTCCCTCTGACGTCTCTTTTCGGAACCGGAGTTCCGCAGGTTCCCGAAAAAAAGAGATACATCCCAGAGATCACAGAGGGTGAAATGAAAAAAGGAAGAGATAAAAAAGCTCGCGGATCTTACGCACTTGCTTTTTTCTTTTCCTTTCTTTCGCACAGAAGAAGGCCGGTCTTCGGGTCTTACGTTTCCAGAACACGACGTTCGCCAGTTTTTTCTTTGCTTTCCTTCTCTGTGACTTCTCCGTGTCCTCCGTGGCCTCCGGGGTTTCCTCGCCTACAACTTGAACTTCGACTTGAAACTTTCCAGCCCGATTTGCCAACCGATGTTCTCGTGGCGCAAATTTTAATTCCTTCCATCGCTTCATTGACGATTGCCAGACTCTCGCATACCGTTTTCTCCTCGAGACGGGCTTCGAGCGGTGATCGTCCCAAGATTCCGAAAGGGAGGTAACGGTGATTATGATCAAGGACATCCTGGAAGACGCAAAGGCGAGAATGGAGGGGGCAATTTCAGCATTGAAAAAGGATTTGGCCGCCTTTCGCACGGGACGTGCCTCGACAGCCCTGCTTGACGGTGTTTTGGTCGAATATTACGGAAGCCGTCTTCCCGTCAATCAGGTGGCGACCCTTTCCACTCCCGAAGCCCGCCTCATCGTTATTCAACCGTGGGACAAGAATGCAATCGAACCCATCGAGAAGGCCATTTCGGCTGCGAATCTCGGCGTGACCCCACAAAACGACGGTTCGGTCATCCGTTTGGCCCTGCCCCCTTTGACCGAGGAGAGGCGAAAGGAACTTGTAAAACAAGTGAAGAAGAAAGGCGAGGATGCAAAGATCGCCATCCGAAACGTCCGGCGGGATGCGCGCGAGTTGTTGGAAGGTCTTCAGAAAGAGGGCGAGGCTTCGGAAGACGAGGTGAAGCGCGCGCAAGAAGAGCTCCAGCGCATTACCAATTCCTTCACCGAGACCGTCGATCAGATAGGCAAGGGAAAGGAAGAGGAGATTCTCAACTTCTGATGCCCGGTCGGAAAAGCGAATATCGCCGGAGGAAACAGAAACCGGAAGGGAATCGTAACACCTCTTCCGCCGCGGAACCGGCATTCCTCGCCAAGGCTCGTTCTGACGGCGAACGCGAGATTTTGTCCCGGTTGGATCCCAACCGCATTCCCCGGCACGTAGCAATCATTATGGATGGAAACGGCCGTTGGGCACGAAGGAGAAGACTGCCCCGCCTCTTCGGGCACCGGCAAGGGATGGAAACCGTCCGGGAAATACTCAAGGCCGCGCGTGACTTGGATATCGAATACGTCACGCTCTACGCTTTCTCCGCCGAAAATTGGCATCGGCCTCGGAAGGAAGTTTCGGGTCTGATGCATCTGCTCAAGGAATATCTTCGCAAGGAGGTGGACGAACTCGACGAATCAAATGTCAAGATGCTCACGATTGGTACCATCGATAAACTCCCGGCGTACGCGCGAACCGAATTGATCCGTGTCCGTGAGCGCTTGAAGAAGAACACCGGGCAAAAACTCGTGCTCGCTCTGAATTATGGGGGGCGGGACGAAATTGTGAAGATGACCAGAAGAATCGCCTCCGAAGTCGCACGTGGAAAACTCAAACCGTCCCGGATCACCGAAGATATCCTTCCTGATTACCTCGATACCGCCGGTATTCCGGATCCCGATCTTATGATCCGCACTTCCGGAGAGATGCGTCTGTCCAACTTTCTTTTGTGGCAACTGGCGTACGCGGAACTCATCATCACCGATACACTCTGGCCGGATTATTCCCGCCTCGAGTTCTTCATTGCGATAGCCGAATATCAGCGGCGGGAGCGGCGCTTCGGGGGTATCGGAGGAGATGAAGATAAGGAACGTCCTTGATTTCCGAGAAAGAACAAGTTCCTTCCTCTCCCTCCGACCGCTTTCTCCACAACGGCGAAAAAACAAGTGCCGACGAAAGGAAAGTCTATCCTGACCTTCAGAGCCGAAGCCTCTGGGGCGCGGGAGGAGCAATCATTTTTCTCGGAGCAATCCTGGCACCGGCTCCGTTTCCCTTGATCTTCTTCTGCTTCCTG
This sequence comes from Candidatus Hydrogenedentota bacterium, assembly GCA_003697085.1. GTDB lineage: Bacteria > UBA8481 > UBA8481 > UBA8481 > J006 > J006. The sequence continues at coordinate 10,861 of RFFU01000102.1, read as the reverse complement.
ACTTTTCTGGCGTTCGTGGAATTTTCCTCCCTGATCTACGCATTTTCCCGGCATTCCTTCGCCATACGACCCCTGGGAGCGGCCCTCTTGGCGGGAATGGGCGGGGGGGTCTTGGCCCTTTGGGAACATCAAATCGGAACCGTTTCGATGATTCTTCTGACCGGAATAACCCTATGGCTCACGATCCGCTCCGAACATCCCTTTCCCGGTTATGTCTTCCTCATCGTTTCCGGATTCGTTTCCGCTTTGGTTCTTCGTCATTCCTACGGGCGCTTCGAGTTGCTGATCCCAGTCTTCTGCACCTGGGCCGCGGATATAGGAGCCTATTTCTTTGGAATCCGCTGGGGAACCCGGCCGTTCTCCCCCGCACTCTCTCCCAAGAAGACCTGGGAAGGTTATTGGGGAGGAGTCGTTATCGCCCTTGGAGCCGGTTTGATCCTCGGTCTCTCCCGCGGTCGTCTTCTTTTTGGGATCCTTTCCGGAGCCGTCGCGGGACTGGCCGGCCCTTTCGGAGATATCGCGGAGTCAAGGCTTAAGAGGCTCTCCGGCCGGAAGGATTCCGGTTTGTTCCTTCCCGGACATGGAGGGTGTCTTGATCGATTTGATGCCTTTTTCGTCAACACAGCCCTTCTCTTGGGCCTAGCGCGACTGATCGGTATCTAACGGATCACAGACGAAAAACGGCGTTTCTCTCGTCAGAAGGATCCAATGCCGGAAAGTTTGGCATTTCGGCGGGCGTTCGTAATTCAACGGCTTCTCTTTTCTTGACATCTCCCTTAAAATGAAGGTCTCGTTCGAAAGATATGTCAAAACATCCTTGAACGAAAAAAATCGTGAAGGATCGAAGAGGAAGAACTTGATCCCTGGAATGGAATTGTTCTTGTGAGGAGGTGGAGTTCGATGGAGAGTACGGAGAGCGTCGTTACCGTGGAAGAGGAATCCTTACCTGTTATTTCGGAGGATTCCGTGGTGCTCCGGGAGACGATATCGCGACTACGGGATCAGAATCTTCGCCTTCAGGCGGAGTTCGAGAATTTCCGGAAGCGGATGAATCGGGAAAACGAGCGGATTCGACGTGTCGCCACCGAAAGTTTGATGCAAGACCTCCTCCAAGTTCTCGATCATTTCGAGCTCGCTCTGGCAGAGGGGCAGGATCGTACGGATCCTTCTTGGGCCAAGGGCATCGATCTTATTTTCCGTCAGTTCGGCGAAGTACTTCAGCGATACGATCTTCGTACTTGTTCCGCCGAGATCGGCGCGGTGTTTGATCCGAACCTTCACGAGGCGATCGAGGAGGTCGCGACGAACGAGGTTCCTTCCGGACGAATCGCCCGCGTCATCCGGAAAGGTTATCTTCTTGGCCCCAGGCTCCTTCGTCCCGCTCAGGTCGCGGTGGCGCGGGAATGCCCGGATGAATCGAAGGGGACGGAAAAGGCGGAATTCTCCTCGCATGGAAAACATTCTCTCGAAAGGAAAGCGTAACCGATGCCCCGCGATTACTATGAAATTTTGGGGGTCTCCCGCGACGCCAGCGAAAACGAAATCAAGAAGGCCTATCGCCAACTCGCAATGCGTTATCACCCCGACAAGAATCCCGGCAACAAGGAAGCGGAGGAAAAGTTCAAGGAGATTGCCCAGGCCTACGCCGTGCTATCCGACCCGGAAAAACGAAAGAAGTATGATCAATTCGGCGAAGCCGCCTTTGATTCGACGGCCGGAGCCGGATACGCACAAGTCGATCCTTTCGACCTTTTCCAATCAATCTTCGGAGGAAGAGGCGGAGGGTTTTCGAGCATCTTCGATGACTTTTTCACGGGGGCGGGCGGGGGCTGGGGAGGTGATCGAGTTCTTCGCGGTGATGACCTGCGCACCACCGTGACGCTCGACCTCGAAACGGTCGCGCGGGGAGCCACCGTTGACATCAAGTTGAATCGTCTGGAGCCCTGTGGTACTTGTGGAGGAACCGGCGCCAAGCCCGGATCGCAACCTGTGTCCTGCACTCAGTGTGGAGGACGGGGTCAGATTCGCCGCACACAGCGGACCTTCTTCGGCCACTTTTCTTCCGTGGAAACCTGTCCCGCCTGCCACGGATCGGGAAAGGAAATCCGCGAACGGTGCCGGGATTGCTCGGGAGAAGGGCGCGTGAACCGCCGTCGAACGATCGAGGTTAAGATTCCTCCGGGAATCGAGGACGGTATGATCATTCGCGTTCGTGGCGAGGGAGATGTCGGCCCTCACGGAGGCCCCGCCGGGGATCTCCACGTCGCCGTTCGAATCAGAGAACATGAATTTTTCGAACGGCGAGGACGAGATTTGATCTGTCACGTTCCCGTCTCCTACCCTCAACTCGTCCTCGGAACGGAAATTGAGGTGCCCACTCTCCAGAAGGATTCCCGCGGAAATCAACGCTTCACCCGCATCCGCATCCCGCCGGGAACCGATACCCATACGATCTTCCGCGTTCGGGGGTTCGGATTGCCCGACATTCACTCCTCCCAAAAGGGAGATCTTCTCGTCAGTGTCGAAATCGCGATTCCGAAAAAGGTTTCCCGGGAAGAAGCGGACCTCCTGCGTTCCCTCGAGGAAATATCGTCGCCCACGCAATCCAGCCGTTTTTCCGAAAAAATCCGCCACATCTTTCGGCATCGGTGAAATCATCCGTTTGCCTTCGCGCTCTTCTTCCCGTCCCCCTCGATGATCTTCCTCCGGAAATCTATCTTTGGGAAATTCTCGGAATCGCCGAGGAACCGAAAAGCGGTTTCGCTCTCCTCTATCTCCCCCTCTCCTTTCCCCGGGAAAAGATTCTCCGGCTCACCCCCATCTCTATCGAAAAGTTTGAATGGAAGGCTGACGATTATCGGCTCAAGGAATCGAAAAGAATTTTTCCAGCGGGAACGCTCCTGATTCAAATTCTTCCTGGGCCCACGAATGAGGGAGGAGGTGATGAATCCGTCATCTCCATCATATCCGGAATGGGATTCGGAACGGGAACACATCCCACGACTCGCCATTGCCTTGCGTTGCTCCAGCGTTTCGTGAAAAGCGATACACGCTACTGGGACTGCGGCACCGGCAGCGGTATCCTCGCTATAGCGGGCCGAAGATTGGGTGCTGAAATGGTTTGCGGTACCGAGATCGACTCCAATGCTCTTTCCAATGCCTTCGAAAACCGAATGCAAAACAAAGTCTCTTTCCACTTGATCCAATCCTCTCTGGCACCTTTTCCGCAGGATACCCGCTTCGACATCATTTCCGCCAATATCGAGCGGAGAGTACTGGAAGAGCTTTTCCCTCTCTTCTGGCACCATCTGGCCGAAGGCGGCGTGCTCATCCTTTCCGGACTTCTCCGTGAAGATCCCTGGCCTCGACAATGGCCTCAACCTGAAATCCTTCTCGCGGAAGAGGAATGGGTTTCTCTGGCTCTCAGGAAACCTTCCACGATCGGAAAGATATGAGCGGCTTTCACCGAGGTGCCTATCGTCTTCCGTTCTCCGGCACGATCCCCCGCCACGAACCATTCTCGCTCGATGAGTTTGCCGAAAGAAAATCTCGACGCGTCCTTCGTCTGAAAAAGGGCGATCTCGTGTGGCTTCTCGACTCGACGGGAGTCTATCGAAAATGCATCTGTCTCGGGTTCAATCAGAAAAGACGGCTCCGCTTCCAAGCGACGGCCGAAGTCGTGCCGGGGAGGGAACCTTCCCCTCTCCTCCTCGCTCTTCCCCCCATCCGCGACGCTGGCTTTGAAACACTTTTGCGGCAGACGAGCGAGATCGGAATCGAAAAGGTTCAGTGTATCCGAACTCGGTTCTCCCGAACTCCCAAACCGGCCGGAGAAACGAAAATCTCCCGTTGGAATCGTCTTCTCTTGTCTTCCGCGCTTCAATCAGGTCGTTCGCGGCCCGTTGCTCTCGACGTGAATCCCATAACCCTTCCGGAACTGCTCGAGAGGGAAACCGAACGAACCGTTGTTGTCCTTGATTCCACCGGCAGCCCTTTTTCGGATTCCACGGAGTTTCGGCAGAATCTCTCTTTTCCCTTGCTCGTCCTCCTCGGTCCGGAAGGGGGCTGGAGTGATGAAGAGAGGGAATTCTTCAAGAAGAGAAATCTTTTTCTCTTTTCTCTTGGCGATACAACCTTAAAAACAGATACAGCGGCCGTGTCTTCTTGCTTTTTTCTTCTGCGCATTCTTAATTCCTAGAAGCGGGTTCATAAATGCTGTCACGACCTCGGAATTCCTTCAATATCAAGGGGGAAGGGGGCCTTATGAAACCGCTTCTAATCATTTCTATTTATTTTCCAACAATAAAGAATCCTTAAATCCGCAGGCTTTTTCGGTTCTCTTCCTTTTTTCGTTTCATCCTCTGTGATCTCGGGTATCTCTCTCTGTGGTATATTCCTTTTTTAGGGAATCTGCAGGACTCCAGCGATGACACAAGTTACGTGCTTTATGCTTTCTGCTTCGAACTCCTTTAGGATTTCGATATTCGAATTTCGAATTTTTTGCCACTCTCTAACCCACAAATACCGCCGAAGAGGGACAAAATGGTTCTCCGCCAGGTTTTGTCCTGGGTGGAAGTTTCAACACTCCTCACGTCCTTTCGAACGCGCTCTCCTCGCTTTTGTGTTTTGGGAGATAAGAAGACAGCCTTCTCCTTTTTTTTGCAGCATCGTTTCCAAAAAACTCCTCCTTTTCACGTCACATTTTCGATTTTTCTTGAACTATTTTCGCTCCCCCCCTTGATTTTGTGAATCTCCGTACATACAATATAAGTTTCGAAACGTCTCCATAGGCGGAAAAACGTTCTATCTTCTTTAATTTCAGTTATTTATGTGTGTTTGGACGCTCGTTTTTGCCTGAAGGAGAACGTTTCCTTTGGCATCACGAAACGATCTAACCTTGGGAGGTTCTTGAAAAGTTGTCTGAAACCGCATGTGTCTTCTGCAAAATCGTGGAGGGTGAGATACCGGCGGAGCGGATCGCGGAAACCGACGAAGTTCTCGTCATTTCCGATATAAATCCGCAGGCGCCGCACCATTACCTTGCCTTCCCCAAGCAACATATTGAAGTTTTCTCAAAGGTTCCCGGTGTTGCTCGTAGTCTGTTCGAGTGCATCGAAGCCGCCGTGAAAAAGAGAGATCTGGAAAGCCTTGGAGGCTTCCGCATTGTGATGAATCTTGGCAAAGCCGCCGGCCAGGAAGTGGAACATATTCATTTTCATCTCTTGGCAGGTCGGCCGTTTCAGTGGCCCCCCGGCTAAAACAAAGATTTTTTTGATTTCGAAATTCGGAAAGCAGGAAATTCTCCGGAAAGGAAGGAAAGCGGTATGAGTCTCAAGAAACAAATCCAATCTCGCCTCAAACAGGCAATGAAGGAACGAGATAGTAATACCGTTCGGACATTGCGCACATTGACCGCGGAGATCAAGAATGTTGAGATCGAAAAGCGTGCCGAAGCGAGTGAAGAAGACATCCTCCGCGTACTTCGAAAAGGGCTTCGCGCTCGAAAGGATTCCATTGCGGAGTTCGAAAAAGCGTCAAGAGCGGACTTGGTCGAGGCGGAAAAAGCGGAGATGGAGTTGATTGCCTCTTTCCTACCCAAGGAACTTTCCGAAGAAGAGATTCGAAAGATCGTCTCATCGGCGATTGAGAAGACCGGAGCCTCGAGTATGAAACAGATCGGCGCCGTAATGAAAGCGGCTTTGGCGGAGGTCAAAGGCCGCGCCGACGGTTCCCAAGTCAATCGCATTGCTCGCGAACTCCTCCAAAATCCCCCTTCTTGAGAAAGGTCCTGAATGACGATGGCAAAACGTAAGAAAAGACGCCGCGTGCTCCCCCCTCGACTGCGTCCTTCGGAAACCCGTGAGATCGAGACCGGGATCACCGTAACCACCGCGGAACGGGATTTTGATTTCGTCTCTCTCGACCTCCATGGGCTTTCTCCTGACGAAGCCGAATCTACTTTGCTCCAATTTCTCGATGGAGCCTTTGCGAGAGGAATTCTTCGTATCACGATCATTCATGGAAAGGGACGGGGAAGGCTTTGCAAGCGGGTTCGCAGCGTGTTGACGCGGTCTCCTCTCGTAAAATCCTTTTCCTTTGCGGATCCTTTCCGAGGGTCTTATGGGGCCACGGAGGTGTGGCTCGAATGCTGATTCTCGATCTGGGCACCCGAACCATTCGGCTCGCCGAAGTACGAGACTCCCGTGTTCTCTGGATCGAACAGATGGAACATAAAGAACGAAATATGAGGGCCGGTGGGGTTTTCGACGCCGCAGCCGTCTCCGAACATCTCCGCGAAATTCGAAAACGGCGCGAAATTCCGGAAAAGGCCGGTGTCGTTTTCGCTGTGGCGGGAGCCGAGATACAGACGCGGCACAAGGACATCACCTTGAAAAACGGTCCTTGGTCGAGGGATGATTGGGAAGAAACGGAACGAAAGGTCTTGAAGATAGGAAGGGCCTTCGGCCCTGCCGACGCACCGGTGCTTCTGGCGCGGACACGCTACAATCTTTTCGTGGACGATCATCCGGCCGCTTCTCTTTCCTCTCTTTCCGGCCGGCGCGCCACGTATTCCTGTGCTGCCATGTTGGCGCCGCTATCCTTGATCCGTCGAAAGATGGAAGCCATCCAGAACGGAGGCTTTTCTCCGGAGCGGATCACGCTCGAACCTCTCGCCGTGGCAACGTTGTTTCGAAAGCAGATTCCACCGGGAAGTGTTTTTGCGCTGATTGACATCGGAGCCGGGACCTCCGACATTGCCCTCGCCTCCGACACCGGAATCCTTGCGGTCGCTTCGGTTCCTCTCGCCGGAGACTCCATCACCGAAGCGCTTGCGCGAACCTTTGGACTCGGTTTTCACGAAGCGGAGACCTTGAAAAGAAATCCGGGCGTTTCCGTGAGAGACATCTGGGGGGAAGAAAGAATTCTCTCGGAAGAAGATCTTCTGGCGGTCGAAAAGGAGCCTATCGAGGCGTTGGCGGCGGCCATCGCGGAAAAGATCCATGATCTCCTGTCTCGATTTCACATTCCTCCCCTGACAGGAGCCGTGCTAGTGGGAGGCGGCGCTTTGCAGAAAGGTGTTTCCACCGCCCTTGCCTCTCACCTCGATATCTCCACCGACTCACTTCGCGTCCGATCCGCCGAAACCTTCGGTCTCGATCTGGAAACCGAGATTGACGGAGCCCTTCTCGTCACACTGCTTGCGCTCTGCCGGAATTGGCATACGTTCCCCACTATCCGGAAGATCGTTCTCAATAATGAACCTCGTCTTTGTATTCGGGAGACGGACCGAATGACCGTCGAAGAAATCGCTTTGGCGGGCGGTTTGACACTTGAGGAGTTTTACGGTCGCCCGGGTGAACCGATCTTCCTCGAGGACGGAACCATCGTCGGGGGAGAGCCGGGAGGCCCCCCGCAAGTCGAGATCAACGGTGTCAGTGCGACTCTGGAAACACTCGTGAACAACGGAGATAACGTTTTGATTCGGCGCGGCGTTGATGGTTCAAACGCCTCCCAGTCCGCCTCCTTCGCAGCGGTTCCCTCTCCCGCTGACAAAAGTGCCACGATCGGTTCCTCTTCCTCTCCCAAAGGTGAGAGACAGTATTCATCCCCCAAGGATTCCGAGACCACGAAGGAAAAACTCGCGCGCGTGAAGAAAGAGGGACGGCCTGACGCGGAGAGAAACATCTCTTCCTCCGTTTCCCTTTCCGAAACATCGCGGATCTTTCGTATCGACGGTGAGGAAGTTACCGCACCGAGGGAGATCACGGAAACCGCTCCGATTCTTCTCGGAGAACTCCTTTCTCTTCCTATCGAGCGCGCAATCCGAGTGGATCTGAACGGCGATCCGGTAAGAATTCCAGATCGAACGCGCTCCGCAATCGTAAATGGAGAACGGCGGAATGAGAAAGAGCCCCTTCCCGAAAACGCGATCATCGAAACGGCGCGCCCCGCCTGGAGGCTTTATGAAATTCTACCTCAATGGGAATCGAAATCGGGAATTCGGCGCATTCGTATCAACGGAAATCCTGGGTCCTTTGTTTCGGAGATTCACGAAGGAGATAAGGTGGAATTGGAATGAGCGACCGGAGAGAGATCGAGACGATCCGCGAACGTATTCCGATAACGGAGTTGGTTGGAGAATTCGTGACACTCAAGCGAGCCGGAGCCAATTTCAAAGGGCTCTGTCCCTTTCACGATGAGAAAACACCGTCGTTCTTCGTAAACGATCAACACGGTTATTACAAATGCTTCGGGTGCGGCGAAAGCGGCGACATCTTCACATTTCTGCAAAAGATATCAGGAATTTCCTTTGGGGAAGCACTCCGGCAACTTGCCGACCGAGCGGGTGTTCGGTTGACGAAGGGAAAAAAACGGAATGACCAGATCATCGATGCGCTTTATGAGATCAACGAATCGGCGGCCGCCTTCTACCACGAGATCTTGCTTTCTTCAAGGGGGAAAGAGGCCCGGAAATATCTCCAGGATCGCGGCATCACTCCAGAATACATCGACAAGTTCCGGCTGGGCCTTGCTCCAGACTCGTGGGATTCTCTTCTCAAGAAGTTTCGCAAGACGTTCTCCGAAGAGTTGCTTGAGAAATCAGGTCTCTTTCGAAAGCGAAACGAGGAGTCGGGTTTTTATGATCTCTTTCGAAACCGCATTCTTTTCCCGATCTTCGATCCCACCGGAAGGGTCGTCGCCTTCGGAGGCCGGATATGGCGGGAAGAAGAAACCTCCGCTCCGAAATACGTCAATTCCCCCGAAACTCCAATCTATACGAAAGGGCGAACACTCTACGGATTTCCCTTTGCCCGGACCGCCATCCGGCGCTCCGGATATGCGCTTCTGCTTGAAGGTTACACCGACGTCGTTCTTGCGCATAGTTTCGGGTTTGCGGAGGCTTGCGCCGGCCTTGGAACTGCTTTGACCCAGGCTCAGTGCCGCATCCTTTCCCGCCTTACCGACACCGTTCTTCTTGTGTACGATGCTGATGAAGCGGGAGAACGCGCCGCCGATCGCGGTATCTCCCTTTGCCTCGAAGCCGGCCTCAATGTTCGCATCGTTCTTCTTCCCCCTGGAGCCGACCCGGCCTCTTTCCTCCTCGACTCCGGCGCCACAGCCTTCGGAAAACGGCTCGCCGAAGCGGAAGACATCATCGAGTACCGGATTCGCGGAGCCCTCAAGAAATGCCGCTCCGTGGCTGATCGCGCGCGGGAAGTCGAGCACCTGATGGCCTCGTTTTCAAGCCTCAAAAACCCGCTTCTTCGCGCAACTCTCGTCAAAACCGTTTCGGAACGCTTCGGCATCCCGGAACGCTCCCTCCAGAACACGCTGGCGGTGGATGCTCGCCGGCCTTCCCGAGAGGAAGCCCGTCCGGAAAAATATGTCTCCGGAAAAAGAGGAGCGGAATTTCGTTTTCTCCGTTTATTGATCGACCAACCCATTCTCCTCCGCAAATCGCGGATGCTTCCGGATCCGGAGGATTTCACCTCGGAGGAATATCGTTCTCTCTATTGTTCGATTCGAGAAGCGATCGAAAACAACGAACCGCTCACTGGAGATCTCGGGGGAAGGTTGGATGCGCGTGGCCTGGCTTTGATAGCGGAAATCGCGACTTCCGAGATGCCTCTTCAGGATCCCCAACGTCAATTTCTCGATTATTCTCGGCAAATAAAGCTCCAGCGCGTCAATGCCGAAATCAGCAAGTGTACCTCCGAGATCGAAGAACCGGCTTCCCCCGGCTCTTCACCGGATGAAAATCGACAACAACTTCTGAAATGGATTGCTTTGAAGAAAAAACTAATGTCCTCGACGGGCAACGAAAAATTCACTGAATAGAGGTAAGGAGTTCTATGGCTGCAACACCTTCGAAGAAAAAGGTTAAAAAGAAGAACCCGAAGGCGTCGGGTGCGGGTCGAAAAAAATCCGACAAGGAAAAGAGAACCGCCAAATCATCGGGTAACGTGAAAAGAAAGAAGACACCGCCACGAGGTTCGGAAAAGAGCAGGCGGAGAGACTCGAAGCAGGGGAAAAAGCCCTCTCGGAACATCCCCAACTCCCTCGAAAAGAGGGATGTCGTTTCCGAGAAACCCGAGGAATTGGTTTCCGACGAAAATATCGAGATTCTCCCGGCCGGGATCGAGGAGGAGGAGGAAGAAGATATTGAGAGCAACGAGGAAACTCTGGAGGAGGAGGAGGAGGAGGAAAAGGAAGAAGAATCACTCGACATAGCCGCAGCGGAGTTGACGACGGAAAAGATTCGAGAACTTGCCCTCGAGCATGACCTCCCTGAACTCGTAAAACTCTTGGTGGAAGGCGAGCGCGAGGGGTACCTCACACTCGATCAGATCAACGATTATCTTCCGGACGATATCACAAACAGTGACAGGATCGACGAGATTTTCGGCCTTCTGATCCATCACGGGATTGAGATCGTCGAGGATCCGAAGGAATATCAGCAGAAGAAGATCGAGGAAAAGTATGCCGGGCAGGACACGAAACAGATGACGCTCACCTTCAAGCGGCCCCTTCCCTCCACGGACGATCCGGTTCGAATGTACCTGCGTGAAATTGGAAAAGTTGATCTTTTATCAGCGGAGAAGGAGGTTGAGATTGCGCAAAGGATCGAGCGTGGAGACATCAAAATCAAGACGATGTTGGCCACCTCGGCCGTGGCTCACAACGAATTTCATTCTATGCTCCAGAGACTCAAAACGGGAAAATTGGGATTCCGCGAAGTGATGTCGCTTACCCAGGCCGAAGCGGAGTCCGGCGGAAAGGGAGCGCTATCGCGGCTGAAAAAGAACATCGCGAAGATCGAGAAAGCCGGAAAAAAATGGAAACAGATTCAGGAGCGCGT
>RFFU01000101.1 GCA_003697085.1 Candidatus Hydrogenedentota bacterium | reverse complement strand
GACGAGGAATCCCCCAAGATTGCTGACAACCGCCTCGTTCTCCCTCGCCCCTCGGGGGAGAGGGTTGGGGTGAGGGGGGCGTATTGGCACTACGCGGGATACCACCTGAAGGGGATTCCTCGCGGAGCATGTCCCGAGCGAATGCGAGGGGCTCGGAATGACAACGAGGACGCCGGTCCGTCCCGCAGGTTGGAGAACCTGCGCCCCATTCTTGCAGGCAGGATGCCGGCGCTCCCGGGATCGTTCCGTCTTCCTACGTTCGGCTCCGATCGAAAAATATCGAGAGCATTTCGGGTAATGGGCCCACATCGGGCAAGCACTTTCCTCCCGTCGTCTTCACCTTGACCTGCGGCATCGCGCGCGCCACCGCCTCGTAATCTCGTAAAGAGATCCGCTTCCCCTTCGGGATCGCCTTCGCCAAAATTTCGCAGCCGAAGAAACTCCCGTCGGACGCCCCCGCGAAACCGAACGCTCGACAATATAACGGCCGCCATTCGTAGATGCTGCAGCGCCCGTCCCTCAGTAACGGGCAACCCCTCCAAGCCGCTCCGCCCTCTCTCTTTTCCCCACCCCCGTTTTCTCTTCCTTCCGAGGCTGTGTTGTCCTCGATGTATGCCATCCACCGCTCGATTCGTTTCAAGGCTTTCCTTTTCCACTCCGGAGCGGCCAGGCTCAAGGCAAAGACTACTCCCAACACTTCGAGAGGTGTTACGGGAACGGCATCCGTTTCTTCACAACAGCGGAAACAGCCGGCGGGGCACCGAAATTCCTCGGGCCAATCCTTCGCATCCTCGATCAAAGCCTCGTCCCAAGCCTCGTAGATTCCCTTCAAGACGGCCAGCGCCCGTTGCTGTTGCGAGCCCGATTTTTCTTCCCCGCGCTCTCTGCCTTCCTCCCCTTTTTTCTTTTCCAGATTCTTCTCAGCGGACCCTCTTTCAATCTTCTTCACACGCCGATCCGGTAGGGTTGGGGTTCTTCCTCTTCCGCCAGAAATTCCAAGGCCTCACAGACCGCCTCGGCCGCCCGCATCGTGGTATAAACGGGGATATTCTTCTCGACGGCGAGGCAATCGATCCTCCGGGCATCCGCCGCGTCCCGTCCAGGAGTCCGAACATTGATGATCGTACGAATCTCGCCGCGGGATACTCCCTCGAGTATCTCGCGGGATCCCTCGGATATCTTCCCGACCACGGTACATTTGATCCCGGCTCCGCGAAACCTCCGGGCCGTCCCCGCGGTCGCCAGGATCTTCATACCAAGTTTCTCGAGCCGCCGCGCGACCCCCACCGCACGATCCTTCTCCGCATCCGTGATCGAAAGCAACACGCCTCCCTCGGACGTAAGACCGTGCCCCGCTCCCCACTGCGCCTTAAGATACGCTTCCCCGAACGTTCTCCCCACACCCATAACCTCGCCTGTCGATTTCATTTCCGGTCCCAGAATCGGATCGACGTTTCCGAAGCGATGGAAGGGAAGAACGACCTCCTTGACGTAGATCCGACCGCGGGACGATCCGTCCCGGACACCGAGTTCCTGGAGGGAACGGCCGAGCATCACTCGCGCGGCGACGCCGGCCCACATCACGCCGGTCGCTTTCTCCAGAAACGGCACGGTTCGGCTCGCCCTGGGATTCGCCTCCAGAACGTACAACTCTCCGTCCTTCCACGCGAACTGGACATTGATCAACCCGACGACGCCGATCTCCTTGGCCAATCTCCGCGTCGCCTCCTCCATCTCCTCGACCGCCGCCGGAGGAAGGGAATAGGCGGGAAACGTGGCCGCCGAATCGCCGGAATGAACCCCGGCCGGCTCGACATGCTCCATCGTCCCCGCGACCACGACCTTCCGTCCGTCCGAGACCGCATCCACGTCCGCCTCGATCGCGTCGGCGAGAAACCGATCGATCAAGAGCGGATGGCCGTCGGAAGCCTCGATCGCCTCGCGAGCATACCTTTCCATCTCCTTCTCGTGATACGCAATCATCATCGCGCGACCGCCGAGCACATAGGAGGGACGAACAAGAACCGGATACCCGATCTTTTCGGCGGCCTCCAACGCCGCTTCGAGTCCCGTGACCGTCGCGTTCGGGGGCTGCCGCAGTCCGACCCGTTCGAGCAGCGCCGCGAAGGATTCCCGGTCCTCCGCCCGATGGATCGCTTCGACGCTCGTCCCCGCCAACACAACCCCGCGTTGCTCGATCTCACGCGCAATCGAAAGCGGCGTCTGCCCTCCCAGTGTCACGATCGCGCACTTCGGTTTCGCCCTTTGCCACACCCCCACGACATCTTCCGCCACGACGGGATCGAAGACCAAAAGATCCGAAGTGTCATAGTCCGTCGAGACGGTCTCGGGATTCGAATTGACCATAACAACCTCGAATCCCTCTTCCCGCAGAGCCGCCGTTGCATGGCAAAGACAACAATCAAATTCGATCCCCTGCCCGATTCGGTTGGGCCCGCTGCCCAACATAACCACGCGTTCCCTTCCCTCTTTGTTGGATTCGAGTTCATTTTCGTCGCCGTAGGTTCCGTAATAATACGGCGTCTCCGATTCAAACTCGCCGGCGCAGGTATCCACACACTTGAAGACGCGCCTCAAACCCGCCTCTTCCATTTTCCGCCTCACGTCCTCGGAATCTCTCCCTGTTAGATACGCGATCTGCTCGGGAATGAATCCCGACCGGAAGGCCTCGGACAGGAGTTCCGGCTTCAGTCCTTCCCGCTCTTCACAAAGCCTCTTTTCACAATCCACGATTCGTTCAATCTGTGCGATGAAGAATCGGTCGATCCGAGAAAGTTCCTCTATCTCTTCGGGTGTGATCCCCAACATCAAGGCGTATTTGATCGCAAACAACCGGTCACAATTCGGCGTCGTCAGTTTGTAACGGATCTCGTCCTCGAAGGCGCGGCGTTCCGGATGATCCCGGGGGATTTCCAGAAGTGATTTCACCTTGGGTTCCAGTCCCCGGCCGTCGGCCCCGAGTCCGAGGCGCTTGATTTCGAGGCCCCGTAACGCCTTTTGAAGACTCTCGCGGAAATTCCGGCCGATCGCCATCACCTCTCCCACCGATTTCATCGATGTGGTCAGTGTCTGATCCGCTTCCTTGAACTTCTCGAAGGCGAATCTGGGGATCTTCGTCACAACGTAATCCTGCACCGGTTCAAAGGCCGCCTTTGTCCGTCCCGTAATCTCGTTCTCGATCTCATCCAACCGGTAGCCGACAGCCAACAACGCCGCGATCTTGGCGATCGGAAAACCTGTGGCTTTGGAAGCGAGCGCCGAGGAACGGGAAACGCGGGGATTCATCTCGATCAACAGGATCCGCTCCGTCTTCGGATCGAAAGCGAATTGCACATTCGAGCCTCCGGTCTCGACCCCCACCCCCCGCAGTACGGCAAAAGCCGCGTCGCGCATCCGCTGGTACGCGCTGTCGGAAAGGGTCAAGGCCGGAGCGACCGTGACGGAATCCCCGGTATGAACTCCCATCGGGTCGAGATTCTCGATCGAACAGATCACGACACAATTGTCGTCCTTGTCCCGCATCACCTCCAACTCGAATTCCTTCCATCCGATCACCGATTCCTCGACAAGAACCTCGTGCACCGGCGACGCCATCAAACCGAGAGTCAGCATCGAACGGAGTTCCTCCTCGTTGTGCGCCACCCCGCCCCCGGTTCCGCCCAACGTATAGGCCGGACGAAGAATCACCGGAAATCCAAATCTCCGTGCCACGTTGAGCCCTTTTTCGATCGTTCGAACCACCTCCGCGGCCGGGACCTCCAAGCCGGCCGCCCGGCAGACCCGCCGGAATTCCTCCCGGTCCTCGCCCCGGCGGATCGCCGCGATCCCCGCACCGATCACTTTCACGCCATACGCCTCCAAGACACCGTTCTCGTCGAGTTCCACGGCGAGATTGAGGCCCGTCTGTCCCCCCATCGTCGTCAAGAGCGCGTCCGGTCGTTCCCGCGCAATGATCTTCTCCAACACCTCCGCCCGCAACGGCTCGATGTATGTTGCATCCGCCAAATTCGGATCGGTCATCACCGTTGCGGGATTCGAATTGACAAGAACGATCCGGTACCCCTCCCGTTTCAAAGCCTTGATGGCTTGCGTTCCGGAGTAATCAAACTCGCAGGCCTGGCCGATCACGATCGGTCCGGCTCCGATGATCAAGATCGACTCGATGTCTTCCCTTCTAGGCATCTTCCCCTCGAATCATCGCGAGAAACCGATCGAAACAGACGGCGGCATCGTGGGGACCCGGCCGCGCTTCAGGATGGTATTGCACCGAGAAGGCGCGCTTCCCCACGATCTCGACGCCTTCATTCGTCCCATCGTAGAGGTTTCTTTCCGTCTCGCGGACCCCTTCCGGGAGCGAATCGCCGGCCACGGCAAAACCATGGTTCTGGCTCGTAATCGAAACCACCTTTGTATCGAGGTGGAGCACCGGATGATTGCCGCCTCTGTGGCCGAACGGCAATTTGTAGGTGCGAGCGCCGGCGGCCAGTGAAAGAATCTGGTGCCCGAGGCAGATTCCCATAAGCGGAAGATTCCCCAAAAGCCCCCGAACAACCTCGATGATCTCGGCCAAGGGCTCCGGATCACCGGGACCATTCGAGAGAAGAACGCCGTCGAGGTTTTTTCCAAGGATATCTTGAGCCGAAAGCGTCCAGGAGAGAACTTCAACGCGGCAATCCCGTTCCATAAGAGAACGGACGATTCCCTCCTTGGCTCCGCAATCCAACACCCCGATACGCATCTTCCCGTCGGGGTTCCAGACCCTCTCGGCCATTCCTTCCCACTCCGAGACAAGATTGGCGCCCTTCATCGGCGGAACACTTGCGATACGCGCCGCAATCCGATCGGTGTTCTCCGTGAATTCCGCTCCGGAAAGAATCACGCCGCGCATCGCTCCGGCCGAACGGACCCTTCGGACGACGGCCCGTGTATCGATTCCCTCGATTCCGACGATACCCGCCTCTTTCAGGTATTCATCGATATTTCTGCCCTCGACTCCCCCCCGAGCCGCGTCACAAAGGACGAAGCCGGCGGCGCGAACCGTGCGCGACTCACAAAACCGTTTGGAAAATCCGTAATTTCCTATGGCGGGAAAGGCCATACAGATGATCTGCCGCGCGTACGATGGATCCGTCAGAATCTCCTCATAACCCGTAAAGGACGTATTGAACACGACCTCCCCCTCGGTGACACCGCGTTTTCCGAGAGCGCAACCAAAAAAGCGGCTTCCATCCTCGAGAGCCAAAACCGCGGGTTCTTTTGCCGATTTCGCCGGGACCATTGCCGCGCAAAGGTACAGAAATTCACGCTCCACGCAAGAATTTTCGAACGAAACATGGTTTTTCCACTGAGCAGTAAAAACGGTTAGACAACAGCAGTCTCGGTTTTCTTCCAGCCTTTCAGTGCCCCCCTCTCATTGACGGCTGTGCGCGTGGAAAAAAGAATCTCCGCTCTTTGTCCGGGGGTGCAAAGGCCGCACCCCCGTGAAATCATCGCTCCTGAGTTCCGTTCGCCTCCCGGATATGGTGAAACGAAGGAGACAAATGATTATCGCCGGTCCTTATGGAGATGAAAGACGTATTGTGCGGAGTGGAAATAAAATCCGAGTCGTTCGTAAAAGCGCACCGATCCGTCGTTGACGATCTGAGTTCCGACGAGAACCTTCGGGAACGAACGAAGTTCCCGAGCGGCGAAGGAAATGGCGGCGGAACCGATCCGGCGGCCGCGGAACTGCGGCAGACAGCCGACAAGGTCGATTATCCAGGCTTCTTCCGAAAGGATAATTTGGAGGAAGGCAACCGGCTCTTCCCCATGAAAAGCAAGCGCCAATCGATCACCGCGTTTTCCATGAAAGAAATTCCGAAGCCAGTCGGCCTTTAATTCATCGGCCGTTTCTTTTGGAATCAGTGGGTCCAGGTGAAAACGCGAACGCTCGATACAACGCCCCGCCAAATCTCCTACCCTCTCCTCATCGTCCGGCTCCGCCCATCTGACGAGAAAGCCCGGCGGCGAGGGAACCGCCGGAATGCTCGAGGTCTCCGCCGAAAAACGAATGTTCGTGTCGATCAGGCGGAACTCGAGATCCTCCAGGAGATGGATGGATCGGAAATTTCCCGTTGAAGTTTTCGCATCCATAAAGAAAGGAGAAGGAAGGGAGGAGAGGACGGAAGCGACATCTTCGGGAGAACCTTCATAATCCGTCGGAAGGTGATAGCAGTCCTTCCCCAGATGCCGCGAAAGCCAAGTATCCTTCTTAAAAATATCCACTACCCTCTACCGCCTTCATTCTCAACCGAAATCGTATCGACGGAAATTCCCGAATCACCGTCCGGAAAATCACCACCAGTCTCGATTTGCCAAGATTCCAGATCTATTCCGAGAACGTGTCATAAAATACTAACCGGAGTTTCTTCAATCCGCCTACAAAAAAACCCGTCCCCTCTCCCCAACTCAAAAATATGATCGAGCGTTTCAAGGCCGAATCCAAACGCCGCGGCGGCACGCTTCGTCACCTCTCCGCCAGATACTCGTCGAGAAGACGACGGATTTCCTTCCGAATTCGTCCTTGCTCTTCTTCCGATCGGACGGCACTCTCCCACAAAAGCAGCCTCCGCCAGACCGTCTCGGACGCGATACCGCCGGCGCGCAGCCGTTCCACCGCCCTCGAGAACCGATCGAGGGCCGCTTTTCCGAATCCCTCCGCCCTCGGCATCGAAAACCGGTTCCGCCCCGCATAACTCTTCAATGCGCGCTCCAACGAAATCTCGACCGCGCCGGCGATACGCATCCCGCCCTCCGTCGCGTTGATCGTTCGGCACGAAGTCTTCTTCACTTCCCGCTCGAACCATTCCGCCCATCGAACCATCTGCAGTGTCGTCGCGACGGTTCCGCCGCCCCACCCCGGTCGAGTGATCTTGGCCCGCTTCATCTCCTCAAAAAGGTTCCGCTCTCGACTCTCAAATCGGTTCATGGGGCCGACGTGTTCCCTCGCTCCGGACGCATGCGTGCCCATCCCGTACGCCAGATCCATCCCCATCAATATGATCGGTGAGCCTCCGAGATAGCGAGCCAAATCGTACCCGATCGTCGATACGCTTCCCGAAACCAGAAGCGACCCGAATCGCTCGCCCAATGATTCCTCGATCCAGTTCTGCACCGGATGACCGTAACTGGCGACGAAACGCCTCTCGAAGAATTCCGGAATCCGCGGATGCACGACCGGCACCATCACGAGAGCCGTTCGGAGCCGACGGGTGGGAAGCCCATCAAAATCATAAACGTTCTCCTCCGTCGCATCGACGGCGATGACGAAATGCGGCTCAATCCCGGCGTGAACGAGAGAGCGCAAGGCGGTATCGACTGCAATGATCGCAACGCGATCCGCATATTCCTTCAAAACCGAAACGTTTCGGTCGAGCGAAGGGCCGGCACCAACGAGGATCACGGGAACCCGGGCCCTCTTCGCGACTCCCTCAAGCGCGGTCAGAGGAGCGCTTCGAAGAATCGCCGGAAGATTCCGCCAGATATGCTCGCGCCACACATCGACGAAACGATCCAACGTCGCGCGATTTCGGTCGCTCGTCACCGCGAGTTCTCGGAAACGCACCTCCCATGCTTCTTCCTTCCCCGGCCGAATTCCGATCGCCGGATGGCGCAGAACTACATAAGGAGGAAGCACGACCAAAAACCGTTCGGGCTCACAACTGAAGTTGTACTCGTTACGCAACCCGCGGATCGATTCTTCGATCGCTCCCGGTCCCACATACAGGGAAAGGCGCGGATCGGATAGAGCCCGGCGCAGATCCCCCATTGCCAACATCAAACCGAAAAACGCCGGCTCGGGCTCCACCAACACCACCCTCGCAAATCGTCGGCCCGCCAAAGCGGCGCGCAAAAGATATCCGGATCCGGACCCCTTGATGATAGCAAGCCGTGCTTCCGGATCGCACCGCGCTATCTCCTCCTTCGCCTGCCGCGCCGGATCGACTTCATCCTCCAACGGCTGATCGACTCCGTGCGCCGTCAAACGGAGATACGGCCGTCCCGACCGAGAGGAAACGATTCGAATGCCCTTCACCTCGATCGTCTTTCCCTTCAACAGTCGCGCCGTGTCCGGAAATCGCTCTCCTAACACCTGTAAATTTCTCTCGAAAATTTCGTTGCTGATCACCCGCCGCGCCCCCACTCTTCCACCACAAACCTCGCCGCCGCGGGCAGGGATCGCCGGATCACTCCCCTTCGCTCCTCTTCTTTCAGATCCGCGGTTCCAAGATACGCCGGCAATATCAGCCACCGCAAAAGATCACCCAGGATCCCCCCCGGAAACACGGGCTCCGCCCCGGACGCAAGGTCCCCAGCCTCAAGTTCCGCGAGAAAAACCTGCGCACCGCGAACCAGTTCCCCGCTCCGCTCCATCCATCCCGGCGCCGCCGTCGGCTCCGTCTTCGCCAACGCCTCATCGATCCGCGTCTTGACCGCGATGTCACCGCGCAACGAAGCAACCACTTCCGAAAGTCTCCGCCGTTCCATTCCCTCTTTTCTCATCCCCCCTTCCGTCGCGTCGATCATCCGGATTTCCCGGGCGAATCCTTCCGCGATCGTCGATTCGTACCATCGTACAAATTCGCGCATCACCTCCGTCGTGAAGACCTCGCCGCCGTCCCACGCCGGTACCGCAATCTCCCCCCGCGCCAACCGGGCCCAACGCTCCCGCTCGAACGAGCTGAACCGGTCGAGATTCTCGCTGATCTCCTCGTAACCGACCCCCGCCGAGTGAGTCCGCCCTCCCGTGAAAGCGAAATCGTGGCCCACCAGCACGACCGTTCGGCATCCCAGATACGTCGCCAGCGAGAAGGCATTCGTCGAAACCGACCCCCCACTCTGCCAGTACGGAATCCTCTCGCGTCCCGCAATGAAGATAAGCAATTGATCCAGAGGCATCAGGATCGGCGCGGGGCGGCCTTCGGCATCGAAGGTGTAGTTGATCGAGCGGAAGAAGAGCCGTCTCTTCTCGAAAGCCCGCACGATCTCGGGCGAGGCCATCGGATCCGCCACCAGGACGGCCTCCAATACATCTCCACCGACATCAACGATGTCCAAAGCATTCGCCTCGTTGGCATCCACCGCCACCGCAATGTCCGGCCGGATTCCTTCGGCGTCAAGACGGCGCAAAACGGTGTCGACGGCGATCATTACCGCGCGGCCACGAACCTTATGGAGCTCTCCGATATTCTTCTCCAGCGACGGCCCCGCGCCGATGATGATGGCCGTCTCTCCCGAAAAAAGGTTCTCCAGAACCGAGGGATCCGGCGACTCCGCCCAGGCTTCGAGATTTCGGCGGATTGTGTGAAGCCATGTCGGCAACTGATAGGCATAAGAGAGCAGATTCATTGCATTCTCGCGCTGAAAATCGACCGCCGCCTCAAGCATCACCTTCGTCCATTTCGGATCGCCTTCGGGAACCGAATTCAAGACCCGCACCCGCCGATGGCGAAACGGATCGTAGTTGTTACGAATCACGGAACGGAGAAGGATCGGGTCTTCCGTGACGAGAAGGGTGATTCCTTGGAGCGCGTTACCGAGAGGAACGTTTTCCAGGACGGCCTTGACAAACGCCGCATCCGTTGTGGCGCAGACGATCGGACGCTCCTCGACGGCGCAAAACACCGGGTACGGAAAGCCCAGGATGACCGGAAGGTCGCCGGGTTGAATTTCCTGGGCCGCCCACCACCGCCGTGCCTCCCGCTCCGGATCGTACCTCGAGAAAAACATCCTTCCATCCGCACGGTTCCGCACCACCGGCATCCCCTTGCGGGAGGGGATCACGTCATAATTTTCCTTCGCTTTCGAAAGTCGATCGAGCAATGCCGGCCTATCGCGAAACCAAGGGGCGTTAACGTCGAGCATCTTCCGAAAGTACTTCATCGAGGAGATCGCCGGCGCGAACGAGACGCCGCGTCAGTTCGCGGATCGCCTCATCGTCGAGACCGTCGAGATGAGAGGCGACGGCGAACGGCCGAACGATCGGTTCGAAGAACGGCCCCAATTCCGCCAATCTCTTCCGCGGACTCGTCAAAATCCGCGCCAACCTCAACCGTTCGGAACCCAGCGCCCGCCGGAGTCGCTTTTCCGATATCGGCACCGTTTCCGACGTTCCACCGAGAGGCCTCGGCGGATTCCAAGCGGGACGTTCGAGGAATTGCCGTAGAACGTCAGGCGGAATCACGGGAGAATTTTTCAACAGTCCGAAATCAACCGCGCGATAGACCGGAATCTTCGTCGCCGCAATCTCCCATTCCATCCACCGGGCATACTGTCTCAGCACTTCATCCGTAACCTGACCGTCCTCCTCCCGAACAGCGTTTCTGAGGAGATAATTCTCAAATGTCAGAAAACGGTTTGGAACCAAAGAGTGCATTCCGAAACGCCCCTCGTAGGTGGTCCCGGAAGCGTAACGTCGCCCCGCGCGAAACGCGAAATCGTTTCCGACCAAGAGAATCGCGCGAGGGCTCATCCGTCGGGCCAGGTCGAACGCAAAGGTCGTCACGGACCCTCCGGCCTTGAGCGGCACCCGTCTCATACCCGCGGCCGACGCCATCCATTCGAAATGCGGACCCGCAAGCGTCATCAGAATTCGCTCGCGGCCACGATCCCACAACGCCGGAGGAACGATCGGAGTCGCCAGAAGGCGAGATACCTCCAATTTGCTGAAGTGTTCGAGGGTCCAATCCTGCGCATCAGCGGCCAGAACCGCATCCACGCGGATACCGGACTCCAAGACCCGTTTCGCGGCCGTATCGACCACGAGTCGTACTCCGCCGTCTCCGCCTTGAAAGAGTTCGAGGGAATCGTCGAGCGAAGGGCCGGCCGCGAAGATGATGACCATTTCCCCTTGAGCCTTATTGAACCACGTGGAGACATCCGGGACGCGCGTCCAAGCCTCGAGGTTTCTCACCGAGTTCTCCCACCAGAGACTTCCGAACCGTGCCGAAGTCGAAAGGCTTTCCCTCTGCATCGCCACGATCTTCTCCACAAGTTCGATCATCCGGTGTTTCCATTTGTCTCCGGCATCGGAATCCGCGGATCCGGCGGAAAGGAAGACCGGTCGTGCCGCGCCCACCTCATCGATGAATCGGGAAAGAAGTTCGAACTCATCCCGATCTTCCCCCCGGGCGAGAAATACCGTACGGTCGTCTTCTTTCCAGGCCCCTCTGCGGCGAGCCAGTTCCGCCAACTCCAAGTCGCTTTCGAAACCGATGACCTTTGCCTTCGGAAAGAGGCGGCGGGCCGCCAGCACGGCGTATCCCCAGCCGACATCAAGGAGCACGACGAGGCGGGGATCACGACCTTCGGCTCGTTTCACAAGACGTTCCGCTTCCTTTTCCGGATCGTATCGCGAATGCCGATACCGCCCGCCTCGGCGAGGCACCGGTTTCCCCGTTCGGCTCCTCTCGATCTCCAACGATTCGGGTTCCGTCTTGCGCACGACTTCCTCCCCGTCCGCGGCTCCGCTCTCAATAGACATCGGCACCCGTCTTCGGAGCCGCTTGGACCAGCCCCTTCAAAAAGGGAACCGTAACCAGTCGCGGGTCCTTTCGGTAATGCTCCCGCGCCCAGCCGATCGCCTGCTCGACCAGATCCCCGTCACGGCGAAATTCCACCGCCTTCAGTTCGGTTCCCCCATGCTGGCGTTCCCCTAAAATCTCGCCGGGGCCGCGCAAAGCCAGGTCCTCTTCCGCGATACGGAAACCGTCCGTGCAAGTCACCAACACCTCCATCCGCCGTTGCGCATACTCGGAGAGTTCCTCGGCGGTCGTGAGGATGCAGGTGCCCGGCTTCTTCCCGCGCCCCACGCGACCGCGCAACTGGTGAATCTGCGAAAGTCCGAAACGTTCCGCGTGCTCGATGATCATCAGGGTCGCCCGCGGCACGTCCAGCCCGACCTCGACGACCGAGGTGGCCACGAGGATCTGAACCTTTCCGGAACGAAACTCCATCATCACGGCGCGTTTCTCCTCGGACGGCGTCTCGCCCGTCAATAAGGCGCAGCCGTATTTCCCGAAGGCCTTTTGAATCTTGCGGAACTGGCTTTGTGCATCCTTCACCATCAGTTCCGCACCCGCCTCCTCGTGAATCACGGGATAGATAATGTAGACGCCGTCGCCCTCCTCCAGAGCCGATCTCAGAAACGGCATCAACCGCTTCCGCTCCTTCTCCGGAAGATGAATCGTCCGCACGGGCCTCCGCCCGGGCAGAAGCCCTTTTAAAGTGGAAATTTCAAGGTCTCCGTAGAGCGTCAGGGCCAGGGTCCGCGGAATCGGCGTGGCGGTCAAGATCAAAAGATCCGGTCTCGTCCCGCGTTCCGTCGCCTTCTCCATAATCGCCCGCCTCTGCGCGACTCCGAATCGCTGCTGCTCGTCGATGATCACAAGACCCAGACGTTCGATCGCCGCCGTCGAGTAGAACAACGCATGCGTTCCGAAAAAGATCACCGGCTCCTCGCTCCCCGCCGCCTCCTCGATCTCCTCCCGCTCCCGTTTCGATGTGGCCCCGGTCAGAAGAAACGCACGAATTCCCGCCCGCGCAAGACGTTCCCCCCACGTCTCGTAATGTTGCACGGCCAGAATCTCCGTCGGCGCCATCAAGACCGTCTTGAGTCCCCGGCCCGCCGCCCGTACCGCCGCCAGGATTCCCAAAACCGTCTTCCCCGACCCGACATCCCCCTCCACCAACCTCCGCATTGCGCGCGCCTCGTGTAAATCCCGATCGATCTCTCCCCACACCCGCTCTTGCTCCTCCGTCAACTGAAAGGGAAGCGTGAATGAGACCGGGACGCGATCGTCCGGCGGGCGTTCCAAAGGAGGCTTCCGTGCCCGCGCCTCCTCGACACACAGTCGCACCGCGACCAGTTCCTCCAACGCCAAACGACGCCGGCCCCGTTCCGGCTCCTCCACGTCGATCGGCAAGTGCACCATCCGAACCGCTTCCGAAAACGCCGGTACTCCTTCAAATGTTGCGGTTCCCGGATCCCGCCGCGCCACCTCCCGGACAATCTTCCGAATCAGACCGCGAAGAAACACCTGCGTCGTCGCGCTGGTCGCCGGATAGAAGGGAAGGACCCTCCCCTGCCCCAATTTTCTCCCCGTCCCCGTCAGGTCAACGTCTTTCATCACAAATTGCTTCCGGCCGCGGAAGAATTCACAGACTCCGAAAACGACCCAGCGCGCCCCCGGCCTCGAACGGTCCAGAATGTAATCCTGATTGAAGAAACAGATCGGAATACGGCCGGTGTCGTCCTGAAGAACCGCCGTGTGACGCGTCAGGCGGCTTCGTATCCGCTTCGAATCGATCTGGAGAAGTTCGCCGCGGATGAGCGCGGGGATGCCCGGCTCCAGCCGCGCAATCGGCACAACGACCCTGCGATCTTCGTATCGGCGCGGAAGGTGAAAAAGGAGGTCCACGACGCGCTCGATCCCCAACCGCGCGAATCCCTTTACACGACGCCGGCCGACCCCTGGAAGCGAGTCGATCGGTGCAAATAGATCCGTCATTCAAACCCGTTTCTTCTCAAAATTTCCCGCCTCCCGCCATTATAGCCACGAACACAACGACCGTCCAAAAAAGGAATGATCGACGGCGAGGGAAAGAAGGCCAAAGGAAAAAGGCAAACGGAAGAAGGAAAAAGGAAGGAGAAAGGGGGAAGGAGGCAGGAGGAAGGTGAAAGGTGAGAAGTGGGAAGCAGGAGGAGGAGAGAGGGAAAAGGGAGGAGGGAAAATGAGAAACGGAACGCAGGTTCTCCAACCTGGGAACGCCAGCCTCTTGCTGGCGGGAATGGCGCGCAGGTTCTCCAACCTGCGGGGCGGATTGGCGTCCGCGTTGCCATTCCGAGCGCCGCCCCGCTCGGAATGACACCACGGGCGGAACGGCAATCCGCAGACAGGAGTGTCTACGCTCCAAATCTTCTCTTCCCTTTTTCTTTTTGCCTTTTCCCTTTTTCCTTTCTCCTGCCCATGCCCTCAACCCTGCCCTCGCCTTTTTCATTTTTCCTTTTGACTTTTTCTTTTTGCCTTTTTCCTTTTGCCTTTTTCTCTTCCGTGTCATTCCGTGTGTTCCGTGGTCCCCATCTTTCCACGTGTTCCGTGTGCTCCGTGGTTTTTCGATAGGCGTCGACTTCCTTTCCGGTTTATAGTGTTGCGATGGAAAAGAAGAAGGTTATGCGTGTCATCGCGCGCCTCAACGTCGGCGGCCCAGCCCGGCACGTCGTCTGGCTTTCCGCGCGCCTCGATCGCTGCTTCGAAACCCGCCTCGTGACCGGCTTCGTCGAAGCAAACGAGGAGGAAATGACCTCATTCTACCGGGCGGAAGGCATCACCCCCGTCTATATCCGCGGTCTCGGCCGATCCATCGGCCTCCGTGACCTGCCCGCCTTCTTCCGCCTCCTGTGCGAGATGCGCCGTTTTCGTCCCGATATCGTCCATACACATACCGCCAAGGCCGGACTTCTCGGACGTTCCGCCGCGCTGTTACTTAACCTTTCCGGAAGGAGAATCCGTACGGTGCACACGTTCCACGGTCACGTCCTTCACGGCTACTTCTCCGCTCCGGTCAGCCTCCTCTTCCGCCTTCTCGAGCGATTCCTCGGCCATGTCGCCACGGATCGTGTCATCGCAATTTCGCGCCAGCAGTTCGAAGAACTCTGTTTTCGTTACAAGGTCGCGCCCCAGGAACGCTTTCGGATCATTCCTCTCGGCCTTGACCTCGCTCCGCTTGAAGCCGTCGCCCGAAACCGCCCATCCCATCCGCGAAAACCACCACGCATCGGCTTTATCGGCCGCCTCACCTCCATCAAAGAACCCCATGTATTTTTGGAAGCGATCCGCCGGGTTCAGAAAACCGAACGCGATGCCGTCGCCGTCATTGCCGGTGACGGCGAACTCCGCTCGGAACTGGAACAAATCGCCCCTCCAGGAACGCGCTTCCTCGGGAACCGTTCGGAAATCGCCGAGGTTCTCTCCGAGATCGATCTCCTCGCTCTCTCCTCCCGAAACGAGGGAACGCCGCTTTCGATCATCGAGGCGTTCGCGGCGGGCGTCCCTGTCGCTTCCACTGCGGCCGGCGGCTGCATCGATCTCCTGGCGGACGGTCGAGGACTCCTCAGCCCGATCGGTGAGCCCGACCTGCTCGCCCAAAACATCCTCCGCCTTCTTCGCGACGAACCCCTTCGTTCCGAAACGATCCGCCGCGCCTCTGAATTTGCTCGGAGTCATTACAATCTCGACCGCTTGCTTTCTGACATCGAATCACTCTACTCCGAACTTCTTCAGATCAGAAACGACCGGAATGACACGGGAGAAGCAAAAAGAGTGAAACGAATGTAGTTTCGTGCCCCGCCGACAAGAATGTCCGCCCTCCCCATCTCCTTTTTCCCTTTTTCCTTTTGCCTTTTGACTTTTGCCTTTTGCCTTTTTCTTTTTGCCTTTTTCTCTTCCGTGTTTTTCGTATGCTCCGTGGTTCAGCCGCCCCCCGCGCCCAACCATACCTCCTCAATCGTTCCCTCGATACGCCGCGCTTCTCTCTTCCAGATCGGCGCCGCCTCCTTGAGCCGCTCCAGAAGGAATCGGTTCGCTTCATAAGCCGCCTCCCGGTGCGCCGCCGCGACGGCGATCACGACCGACATCTCCGCCACTTCAAGCCGCCCCAGTCTGTGGCGGATGAAGGCATCCTCGATTTCAAACCGCTCCCGCGCCTCCGCAATAGCCTCCCGCAACACCACGCGACACATATCCCGCTTCGCTTCGTACGTGATCGTCTCAACCTCCTGCCCCTCGTTCCTATCACGAACGGTCCCGACGAAAAGAACGACAGCCCCCGCCCCGGCTCCGGCCACCGCCCGAAAGGCCTCGTCCAAGGAGATCTCCCCGTCGTCCACGACCACCGAACTCTCGATCCAATCAAGGCCGCCGGAGACCGGAGGTAAAATCGCGACTTCGTCTCCCTCCTGCAGCGCCGCCTCCCGTTCGACATACTCCGAATTGACGGCGTAGCGACTGGACGCCAGAATCCCCCTCGCCGTCGGAAACTCCGCCTCCAACTCGCCCACCAACCCGGCGATGGTTTTCGCCTCCGTCTCCTGTTCCCGCCGCGCGAACCCCAATCGGTCCCGCGCCGCCGCGTACGCCTCAAGAATGATCTTCACGAGCCCGGTTCCCCCTCTCCAAGCAGCCTCCTTGCCGTCCCGACGGTGGTTTCGACCAAAGGAGCCGCAGGCGAATCCGATCCGAATTCTTCGATGATCGCACGATAATACTTCTTCGCCGCAGAGATTTCCCCCTCCGCCCGCGACACATCTCCCATCGACTTCAAGGCGCTGAGGTGAGCCAAGGAATGCCTGGCCTCCGAGTCCCCGACCACGCGTTCCCATCGTTCCATCGCCGCCGCCGTGTCTCCCAACAAGCGCTCCAACTGCCCCGAAGCGAAGAGCGCGTCGACCCGCGTCTCGGAGTCACGGCTCGCCTCCTCGTACGCACGCCGGGCCTGGTTCGCCAACATCTCGATCCGATCCGCATCGCCTCCCCGCTGTTTCTCCGCGGCCAGGGACATATGCGCCTTTAACGCGATCCTCATCCAGTCCCGCCCCAACAAACTCTTGGCGTCGCTTGGGCTCGAGGAGGCCGACTTCGTTCCCCCACAGCCGTACGCCGTTACCGCCGTCACAATCAGGACAAAACAGAGCGCAATACGACGCGTCCCGCACGTGGAGGATCTCTTCATCGCCGCGCGCGCACACCTTTGCGCGTGATCACTCCGAAAGAAATTCTCTCCGCCCCGAACGCCGCGATTCTTCTCCGGAAACGCACCGTATCGAGATCATATTTCTCCGCCGGCGAGACGCCCTCCAACGTGAAATCACCGGAGAAATCGCGGAAGATCTCGATCTGGATCGGAAACGGACGGCTGTTCGTGATCGAGATTTCCCGCAGTTGATGAACATCGTAACCGTTCGGCCGCCCGCGCGAATTGAAGACGACATTCTCTACCTGTTTGTCCTTCTCCACATCCTTCACGAGAACGTCAGGATCCTCTCCCACCTCGATCTCCCAATCCTGATCGACGGGAATGTACTTCGAATGCGATGAGCCCAGGAAGAGTCGCGAGCCGTCTTGACGGCGCTGGTACACGTGAACCGTTCCGTCAGGCAGCGGCTCACTGCCCAATTTGTGCTCCTCGTCGTTCTTCAACTTCAAATACCGCCGGACCGGATGACCTGCCGGCCCCTCGATTCCTCTGCGCTCGATTCCCCCCCCGCGGTCGCGATAGAAATTCTCCACGGGAATATCACGAACGGAAATGTTCGGCCACCGCACACTCCAACCGTCCTCCACTTTATGCTTACCGGAAACGGTATAGAGGAAGTATTCCGACAGTCCCTCCTTGATGATCTCCGGAGCCGCCGGAGGAACCGCCTTTTCCGCCTCCGCGAGAAACTCAATCCCCGCCGTCCTCTGGACGGCGTTGCGGAATTTGGCTTGCACCTTCGGCGGGATGGCGCGCCCTCCGCGCCGCGCCAGGTCGGCGATCTTTTCCACGAGGTGGATCGTCCCGACGACGAGACGGACCTGCGCATCTTCATAGGTTTCCCCCGAATGATTCTCGACCCGAACATAGGAGTTGAGGTCCATCGCCGCGGCTTTCGGATCCAAGACCGCTTCGTAATCGGAGCCCCAATTCAATCCGGACGTGAAATAGGAAATCTCAACCTTCACCGGTCCGCTCACCTCCGAGTGAAGGATCCACACGAGGGAGTTCGGAGCACCCGGCGGAAACGAGATATCCCGAACAGACACGTCGTCTCGATGCGTCAGGGGGAGAAATTGCACCGAGGTCGGATCAATGAGGGTTCCCGCCCACGAAAATTCCAGTCGGTTCGTTCCCTCCGAAAGCGTCAAAGTCCTCCGCTCGCGGACCAACGTGATGTCCGCCGAGTTGTAAATCGTCAACTGAACCTCGTCTCGCCGAGGCAACGTGACTAACCCCACGCGGGAATCGGCGGCGAGGGTCGCGAGAAGAACAAGCGTTACGGCAAGAGAAAACCGCCACCGGTTTCGCGCCGCTCCGCGCGGTTCCCCTCTCCTTCGGCTCCTCTCCGCACTCACCCCAGCGCTCCGCCCGGAACCAAATTTCGTCGCTCGATCGTAAACCGCAGGGGGACCGAGTCTCCGGCCGGCACCGGAACATCGAATCGCAACGTCCGGCTGTCCACCTTTTCCCACGGATGCGTCGATTCGATCACCGACCACGACTCTGAGAAATGGTCGAGGACGCGAACCTCGCACTCCTCCTTCCGGAAATTCTCGATCGTAACCTCATAAACCGAACGCTCGCTGTACAGGACGACGCGGTTATCCCGATCCCGGCGTTCGAAATTCCTGACCCTCGATATCTCCTTCCGCGTCACAACGATGTCCCGTGACTCCCCCACTTGAATCTCCATCTCGCCGTTGACGGGCGTGTAGCGTCCCCAATCCTCACCAAGAAACGCATTCGATCCGTGAGCATCCTCTTGATAAACGCGAACCTTCCCCGCACGCAACGGATAACGCCCCAACGCTTGCGCCGAGGAGTTCTCGATCACATAGAAGATCGGGACCCCGACGTTCTTCTTCTCCTTCGAGGGGTCATGCGGTTTCTTGGCAGCGTCCCACACGAACCGCTTCCTCAAGGGAATCCGCTCCTTGTTCACCAACGTCTTCCGCATCTCGCCGGCTTCCAGCTCCGTCTGATACGGGTCCGCGATCCCTGTATGCACGATCAGGTTCTCCAAACGCTCCCCGCTGGCGTTCTCGATGCGGATGTATTGCCGCCAATCGAGCCGTGTCTCTTCCGTGTCGGCGACGGCCGCGTAGGAATAGTTCTCACGGATTCCATTCAGAAAATAACTGACGCGGACCCGCTCCGTCACCGGCTCGGCCGAGACGATCTCCCAAACGAGCGCATCTTCGCCCGGAGGATAACGAACCGCCACCAACTTCACGGAGTCCGGGTGATCCAGCATCTCAATCAGTACTGCGGAAGCATCGATTCGAACGCCTTGCCACGAAAAATCGACCTCGTTGAGTCCCGCCTGGAGCGTCAGAATCCGCTCCTCCTGAACGAAACTGCGCGAGGGATTCTCAAGCGAGAGGGAAAGAAAGGCGCGATCCGGCAACGTCGCCAGTTTCACCCGCGCCGATGTTTTCATCCCGACCAGAAGAATTGCAACGAGGGACGAGACCGCCGCCGCCTTCCGAAACCCGCCTTCCCAAACCGCTTTCACCATGCCGCAATCCTATCCTCCCCCGGCACGCCTTACAAGGGCGGATGACGCAGCGATGGAAAAGACAAGGTGTAGAAAAATTTTCAATTGGACCGTCCCCAGAGCCGCGAACATCCTTGCGCCTCGGGACGCCGTCGGGCAGGACGCTCATCGGGCTTCAAGTCCACGGGGCTTTTCCTTTGGTTCGATCGGAAAACGTTTCCTTTTTGGTTTCCCATGTCTGGGCGCGACAGGACTCGGTCTCCGCGACGTCCGCCTCCTGCGTCCGTCTCTCCGACCCGCCCGATTCGCTCTCGGCGCATCCCTGCGCCTCGCCTGCCGTCAGGCAGGACGCTCATCGGGCTTCGAGTCCACGGGGCTTTTCCTTTGGTTCGATCGGAAAACGTTTCCTTTTTGGTTTCTCATTTCTGGGCGCGACAGGACTCGAACCTGTGACTTCCACCGTGTGAAGGTGACACTCTAGCCATCTGAGTTACGCGCCCAACTGCGTTCAAACATAATCTACTAGAATTTTCCCCGGTCCTCAAGTCAAGTTCGCTGTCCGGACCCATAAAAGGGGTATCGGCGACGGTCTTTGTGCGGGCAGGGATGCCCGCGCTTCCAGGAGGACTCCGCAGACTGGAGAGTCTGCACTCCATCTTTTCGGTGCAGGCAAGATGCCTGCGGTCCCAGGGAATCCTTCCTTTTTCCGCCCTCCTCCTTCTCCCCTCCCTTGCAACCTACCGGATCGTTCCCACTTTCCTCCCTCTCTTCCGTTTCCTTTCTCCCACGCCGTGTTATCATCTTTCTTCAATGCGACTTTTGCCATCCAAAAAACGCCTCCGCTTTCGCCCGCGCCTGCCGCGGCGGCGCCGCCGGAGAAACATCTCCGCTTCGGGAACAGGAAACCGATTCGGGACCTTTCAGGGGGTCTATACGCCGAGCATCCTGACGATTCTCGGAGTCATTATGTATCTCCGCTTCGGCTGGGTTCTGGGCCACGTGGGGCTTGCCCGCACGTTTCTGATCGTCACGATCTCGACAGCCATCACCTTCTTCACGGCGCTTTCGATCTCCGCCGTCGCGACGAATATGCGGGTCGGAGCCGGCGGCGCCTACTACATCATCTCGCGTTCCCTCGGTCTCGAGATCGGAGCGGCCGTCGGATTGCCGCTCTTCCTCGCTCAGGCGCTGGGAATCTCCTTCTACATCGCCGGTTTCAGCGAATCGCTGGTCAGCCTCAATCCTTCCTGGTCCCCTCAACTCGTGGGAATCCTCACGCTCCTCGTTTTGACCGCTCTGGCTCTCAAATCCGCCGACCTGACCCTCAAGACCCAGTATTTCATCCTCGGCGTCATCGCGCTCTCGCTCCTCTCCTTCTTCCTCGGCTCGACCCCGCCTCCCCCCGATACACCTCTCCCGGTGCCGGAACGCGCTCATTTCTGGAAGGTCTTCGCCGTCTTCTTCCCCGCAGTGACGGGCATCGAGGCGGGGCTTGCCCTCTCCGGAGACCTGGAAAAGCCCGAGCGGTCACTCCCTCGCGGAACCCTGGCGGCGGTTGCGACGGGATACCTCGTTTACCTGGCCATTCCGGTTTGGCTCTCGATCAAGGTCCACGACAAAGCACTTCTTTTCGACCCGCTCGTGATGCGCCGGGTGGCGCGCTGGGGCGACTTGATCCTGCTCGGGCTGTGGGGGGCCAGCCTTTCGAGCGCCGTCGGTACAATTCTCGGCGCGCCACGAACCCTCCAGGCCTTGGCTCGCGACGGCATCGTCCCGCGGGTGTTCGGAAAGGCCTCGGGCCCGAAGGACGAACCCCGATTGGCCACAGCTGTCACCTTTCTCGTCGCACTTGGGGGAATCTTGGCCGGTGGAATCAACTTCATTGCGCCCGTGCTCTCGATGTTCTTCCTGACCTCCTATGGTCTCGTGAACACCTCCGCCGCCTTCGAAGGTCTGATCGCCGGGCCCGCTTGGAGACCACAGTTCCGAGTTCCGTGGTATTTCTCGGCGGCGGGAGCCGCCGGATGCCTGGCCGTGATGTTGATGATCAATTCCGGAGCGACAATCATCGCGCTGTCCGTCACGACCGCCATCTATCTTTGGATCCAGCGGAGGCAGATGCGGGCGGCCTGGGGGGATCTGCGCTATGGAATCCTCTCGCTCGTGGCTCGTTACTCCATCTATAAACTCGCCCAACGCCCTCCGGACGAAAAGACCTGGCGCCCCCACTTGCTCGTTCTCAGCGGCAGCCCCACCTCCCGCTGGTACCTCATTGCGCTCGCCGACGCAATCACCCATGGGAAAGGCTTCAGCACCTTCGCGACGCTTGTCCCCGAAAATACTTCGGCCGACCGCCTCACCAACATCAAAACATCGATCGAGGAATTTCTCTCGAAACGCAACGTCCCCGCCCTCGTCAAGGTCCTCCCCGCCGACAACATAATGACCGGCGCGGTCAATCTCGTCAGAAACTATGGCATCGGTCCGCTCGTCCCCAATACGATCATTCTCGGCGAGACGGAGGAGCCGGAGCACTTCACCGCCTTTTCCCGAATCGTCTGCTCCGCTCATCAGTTGCGCCGGAATTTGATCATTGTGCGCGAGCCGACGGCCGATCGGCTCGTCCACGGCCACGGACGGATCCACGTCTGGTGGGGCCGCAAGAAGAACAACGCCGGTTTGATGGTTACGCTCGCTTATCTTCTGATGACCAGCCCGGAGTGGGAGGGAAAGACATCGCTGGAGCTCAAGACCGTCGTCCGTGAGGGCGAAGATATCGAGGAGGCGCGGCTCAACCTCGAAGAGGTCATCGCCGCCGCGCGTGTTCCCGGCACCGCCGAGGCCGTACTCCATACCTCCGGTGACGTCTTCCAGACCATCCGCGAGGCTTCCTCGCCGGCCCGTATCGTCTTTCTCGGAATGCGCGAGCCGATGGAAAACGAAACTCCCGAATCCTACAGCCGCTACTACGCCTCGCTTCTGGAGAAAACCTCCGGCTTTCCCCCGACCGCCTTCGTCCTTGCAACCGAGGCGATCGACTTTACGCGGATCTTCCGCTGACTCGATGACTCCCCTCTCGTTTCTCTCCGCTCCTCTCCCCCGCCTCGGCATCGTCCTTCTTCTTTCCCTACTCGTTCTTGCTATCCTCCTTCCGATCGGGATCCTCTGGATCAATATGCATCCCGTTTCCCCTCCCGCCACGACTTCGCCGAGCGATTTTCAACTGTCCTTCGAAACGCTCAAGCTCGTTACCATCGACGGAGTCCCCGTCGAGGCCTGGTTGATTCCGGGAGACTCCGGAGCGGGACTCGTCGTAATGGTCCACGGTCTCGGCGCCGACAAGTCCTCCCTCCTCCCGCTGGCGCGCGTGGTTCATCGGACCGGAGCCCACGCGCTCCTCGTCGATCTCCGAAACCACGGAGGAAGCGGCCCGGCGCGCACAACCTTTGGACTGGACGAGGCACTCGATGTGACCGTTGCCGTGGAAGCGGCCGAGCGCCGCGACGAGATCGACCGGAACCGCATCGTCGGTTACGGCCTCTCGATGGGAGCCGCCACCGTCGTTTCGGCCCTTATCCGTCATCCCGGACTCCGCGGCTTCTTCCTCGACTCCCCTTTCGATTCGCTTGACGCCCTCTTCGGAGACATCGCCGAGCATACCTACCACCTTCCGCGAGCCGCGGCCCGCCTCTCCCTCTGGGCGTATCGATTTCTCACCGGAACACCGCCCACCGCGATCTCTCCAGCCTCCCTTCTCGCCCAACGCCCGGTGCCGCTCGTCGTTGTCCACGGCCGCCGAGATGAGAGGATTCCCATCGAGCGCGGGCAGAGACTCTTCCAGGCCGCCTCCGGCGAGAAGACCTTTTACGAAACCGAATCCGATCATACCCTTTCGTGGTCCGATGCCCCCGAGGAATACGAAAACCGGCTCGAGGATTTCCTGCGGCGGACAATGCGATAACGTATTTGAGTGGCCTTTGAACGGAAGGCTCTTCGGCAGAATTTTGGGTTAAAAAAGAAGAAGAGCAAAATTCGAAATCCACGTATCGAAATTCGGTGGGAAGCCGGAGCCCGAAGCACGAAACTGAGGTCATCATACATGATGATGCCTTCTGATTCCTGAAGACCGGTCAAAAAATTCCGCCACGGGTCTACGTGCTTTTTTCGGAAACCTACCTCGAACCGCAGGAAACAAGAACGATCTTCCCGCCTGGGGGGCGCGACAAGGCGGCTTCGATGTAGGAATTTGGAATCTGTTTCGAATGTCGGGATTCGGATTTCGTGCTTTGATTTCCCCTGACTTATTCATTGCCAGAAAAAAGAAACGATCTCCCGCTCATAACTTTCGCTATTGAACCGATTTCTCTATCATTTCTTCCTTTTCTTCCCTGTCTCGGAATAAAGCGTGTAATTGATTTCCCCGAAGCAAGAGACCTCCAATCCGCTATTCGAAGGTGAGGATCAGGTCGCCCGCGTCCACCGTATCGCCGACTGCCACGAGCACTTCGTGGATCTGGCCGTCCCGGGGCGCTGCAACACTCGTCTCCATCTTCATCGCTTCCAACACGAACAGCGTCTCTCCTTTCGCCACCTTCGCCCCCGCCTCGGCCTTCACCTGAATCACACGGCCGGGCAAGGGAGAACCGAGTTGGTGGAGATTATCCGGATCCGCCTTCGGACGTTCCTTCTTCGGTTCACCGCGACTTCGATCAAAGACCCGAACGTCACGGGGGTGCCCGTTCAACTCGAAAAAGAGCGTGCGATACCCCTCCTCGTCCGGTTCCGAAACCGCCATCAATTTTATGAACAGGGTCTTCCCTTCCTCGATATCGAACGAAATCTCCTGCCCCGGTTTCAATCCGTAAAGAAAGACGGTGGTGGGAAGGACCGAGGTATTGCCGAACTCGCGCCGATGCTCGCGGAATTCTTCGGCGACCTGAGGATAAAGAAGATGGCTGACGACATCGCGGTCTGAAACGGGTTCTCCGCCCCGTCGGCGCTCCTTCCGGTTCAATTCCGCTCGCGTCTTCTCGAAATCCGCGGGGGGCAACACGGATCCGGGACGGCCCCGGATCGGTTCTTCTCCGCGCAGAATCACCTTCCGTAACCGCGGGGGAAATCCTCCCGGCGGGCGCCCCAGTTCCCCCCTCAACATCCCGATGACGCTCTCGGGAAAAGAGAGCGACGGAGCCTTCTCGAAGAAATTCTCCTCCGTGATCCCGTTCGTGACCATAAAGAGCGCAAGGTCCCCGACGACCTTTGACGAGGGCGTCACTTTTACGATGTCGCCGAAGAGACGATTCGCCGCTCGGTACGCCTCGACGACCTCCTTCCATCGGTGCCCGAGGTTCATCGCCTCGGCTTGAGCCCGCAGGTTCGTGTACTGTCCCCCCGGCATCTCATGTTCATAGACGGTCGCCGTACCCGCGCGAAGATCCGGTTCGAACGGGGCGTAATTCCGGCGGACGGATTCCCAATAGGCTGCGAGTTCATCGAGCGCGGTTCGATCGAGGCCCGTCGACCGCCTGTGGAATTCCAAGGCCGCGACGAGCGAATTGAGGTTCACTTGGGAGGTCAAGCCGCTCATCGCCGCCAGAGCCGCATCCACGATGTCCACCCCCGCCTCCGCCGAGACCAACAACGTCGCGGCTTGAATCCCCGCTGTGTCGTGAGTATGGAGATGGATCGGGATCCCGATCTCGTTCTTGAGTGTCTTGACGAGGAGGCGCGCCGAAAACGGCCTGAGCAATCCCGCCATATCCTTGATCGCCAAGATCTGCGCGCCGGCTCTTTCCAACTCCTTCGCCAATTTTACATAGTAAGCAAGGTTGTACTTCTTCCGGGAAGGGTCCTCGATGTTTCCGGTATAACAGATCGCCGCCTCGGCCAATCCACCGGCCTCTCGGACCGCTTCGATCGCCATTCTCAACGGCGGCAGCCAGTTCAGCGAGTCGAAAATTCGAAAGAGATCGATCCCGCCCTCCACCGCCAGCCGAACGAATTCCTTGATGACATTGTCCGGGTAATTCGTGTAGCCCACCGCATTTGAACCGCGCAACAGCATCTGGAATAGAGTGTTCGGGATCCGGCAGCGCAGGGCGTCGAGTCGCTCCCAGGGATCTTCCTTGAGGAAACGCATCGCGGCGTCGAAGGTCGCGCCGCCCCACATCTCGTAAGAGAAGATCTCCGGAAGACGTTCCGCCTGATAACGTGCCACGCGCACCATATCGTTCGTTCGAACACGGGTCGCCAACAACGATTGATGCGCGTCTCGAAAGGTCGTATCGGTGACGAGAAGCCGCCTCTGCCTCTTGATCCACTCGATGAACTTTTCGGGCCCGAGACGCCGGAACTTGTCCCGCGTTCCCTCCGGAACACGATTACCATCCTTCGGATCCAGACCCGCCGGTTCGACGATCACCTCCGGCCGCTTCTTCTCCCGCCGGGCCAGAATCGGATTCCCGTTGACCGTGATCTCACCGATATACTGAAGAAGTTTCGAGGCGCGATCCTTGGCCGGAGGAGCCTCCACCAAGTGAGGATGCGTCTCCAGATAATCGGTTCGAAAATCCTTCGCGAGAAAATCGCCGTCCTGCATCACGCGCCGAAGGAAAAGGATGTTCGTCTTCACTCCGCGAACACGGAACTCCGCCAAGGCGCGATCCATCCGTCGCGCCGCCTCTCGAAGGTCCCGTCCGAAGGACGTCACCTTCACCAACAAGGAATCGTAGTATGGCGTGATTACGGCTCCGGTATGAGCGCTTCCCGCATCCAGTCGGATGCCGTGCCCCGCCGGAGAACGATAGACCGAGAGACGCCCGTAGTCCGGCATAAAGTCGTTTCCCGGATCTTCGGTGGTGATGCGGCATTGGATCGCCACTCCGCTCGAGCGCACGGCCGCTTGGTAAGGAATTCCAACGCAAGAATCATGAAGCGGGTAGCCCTGCGCGACGAGAAACTGCGTCTTGACGAGATCCAGCCCGGTCACCATCTCCGTCACCGTGTGCTCCACCTGAATCCGCGTGTTCATCTCCATGAAGTAATATCGTTCCGCCTCGACGTCATACAGAAACTCGACCGTCCCCGCGTTGCGATACCCCAGAGCCCGCCCGAACGAGGCTGCCGCCTCGCAAATCTTTTCCCGCATTCGTATCCCCGCCTCACCGTCCAGAAAAAGCGGAGTGGGGGCGATCTCAATCACCTTCTGATGACGCCGCTGGATCGAACAGTCTCGATCCCAACAGTGGACGACGTTTCCGTAATGATCCCCCATCAGTTGCACTTCGATATGCTTCGGCCTCTCGATATACCTCTCGACGAAAATCTCACTCCGCCCGAACGCCGTCTCCGATTCCCGCCGCGCTTCCTCGTAATACTTCTTCAGTTCTCTCGCCGAATGAGCCACCCGCATTCCCCTCCCCCCGCCACCGAAAGCCGCCTTCAAGATGACCGGATATCCCTCCCGCGAAGCAAAATCGAGCGCTCCCTTCAAGGAAACGGCCCCGCGACTCCCCGGAATCAAATGAAGGCCGTGTCGGCGAGCCAGTTTCCGCCCTTCAACCTTGTCTCCCATCCGCGCGATCTGCCGCGCCGGCGGCCCGATGAAAAGAATCCCGGCCCGCTCGCACGCGCGCGCGAAATCGGCGTTCTCCGAAAGAAACCCGTACCCGGGATGGATCGCGTCCACGTTCTTCTCTTTCGCCAGCGCGATGATCTCCTCAATACCGAGATACGCCCTTAACGGCCCTTTGCCCTTGCCGACGAGGTAGGATTCATCCGCCTTATACCGGTGGAGTGAAAGTCGATCCTCTTCCGAATAGATCGCGATAGTACGAAAACCCAACTCCGTCGCCGCGCGAAGAACCCGAATTGCGATCTCCCCGCGATTCGCCACCAGAACCCGCTCGATTTTCCTTATTGTCACACTCATCTCCTTTTCCATTCCCCCATCCTGGAAAACGCGTTGCCCCCCTCACTCCGCTTCCCGAAAACCAAATACCAGGATGTTGAATGAACAAGCCGCGACGGCAGGCGGTCTTTCTCTTCCAAGGAACAGAACCCTCTCTAATACTCGCAACAGGAACACACCCTATCAAGGACCCCTGCTCCGGTCAAGTTCCGCCCGCCGCTGGGGGGTCATGGCAAATTGTGGGCAAGGTCAAATCCAGGTAAACAGGCATTCCTGGGAGCGCAGGCATCTTGCCTGCAGGAAGGGGAGCGGGATGTAGGCACGGCACGGAGCGAAGGTTCTCAACCTGCGGGTGGCCGATCGTGGTGCGCAGACTGGAGAGTCTACGCTCCACGGTGGAACGGAGATACCGCGCGTGGGGGATTCCTCGTCGGCCTTTGGCCTCCTCGGAATGACACCGTCTTTTGTCATTCCGAAAGTCGCCGTAAGGAGAACGAGGGATCCCCTCCGCGCGGTATCCCGCGCTGGGGGCGGGTCGCCACCCGCCGCGGCCGTCCTATTCGATTCGATAGACACGTAACGCACGCGAACGGTATTCGCATCGCAAATCGGCCACTTCCTCCAGAAGCCTCCGGACGCGCGCGCGCGTCACCTCCCGCAACATTCCCTCGTGCACGATCACGTACCGAAACCCGTTTTCCTTCAACCGTCGAAGACCCGCGCGGTAATAATCCCGCCCCTTCTCCGGCGTCGCCAGGCTCGGATTGTACAGTTCCCTCAGAAACGGCGTCTCCGCGATGAAACGATAGGCCGTGCGCGGGACGAAGGTCGGTATCCCGATCGGCAGCGGCCGCTCGTGAATCGTCTGGTAGTACGTGATCTTCTCCGGCCATTCCGTCACCGGAACCTCGATCACGGCGAATTCCCCCGGCTCCGTTCTCAAACGTTCGTAGAAGGGATCCGCGCCGAGCGGTTCGAGCCGCACGGGGACCTTCGGGAAGAACTCGAGAAGAACGAGCGCAACGAGGAGAACACCCCTCCCGCTGCTTTTCACTCCGGCGCGAAACGCCTCGGCCGCCAGCACCGCCGTTCCGAGATGGAAGAGCAGAAGCCACCTCAGCGGCGCGCGACCCGCCCCCAACCCCGGAATCTTCTCGAGCAGACCGTACGGCATCGGGAGCCCCCGGAGGAAAACGCCTCCCACCTGGAGGACGGGGCCGAGCGAGAAGAACACTCCGGCGGCCGCAATAATGCCCCAAGCCCACTTGCGCCGCCTCTGTCCCGAAGAACGCAAAGCAATTGCCGACAGTACCAGCGGCACGAACCCGAGATACGCGATCTTCTCGAAACCGGCGATCCGGTCGTAGATCGCCGCCGCGGCTTGGCCCCAAAGCGGGTGGTAGAACGGCGGTACGAAGAACGCGACGAGGTCGGCCCCGTTCGCCTCGACGACCCACCGCGGCGGCGCGAGAAAGGCGGCTGTCAAGGCCGCGTGGATCATCGGAACCGTGACGGGGAGCGTCGCGATTCCGACGACGGCGAGAAAGATCACTAACGCGCGAAGCGACGGAGCACGGCGCGGCGGGAACGCGAGAAACAGAATCGACCCGGCGACCGCGACGTTCACGGCCACGTAGAGATCGGTATAGAAAACGAGAAGGAAACCGAGGATCGCGCCGAAGAGATCACAGTCTCTTCCCGCTCTTATGAGGCGGTGGAAGAAGAAGAGGAAGAACGGCGCCCATTCGATCGAGACGTGCTCGAGGTGGTTCCACTGTTGAAAGTGGTACGGCGCGAGCGTGTAGATGAATCCCGCGACGACGGCTCCGACACGCGAACCGGTGATCTCGTAAGC
Source organism: Candidatus Hydrogenedentota bacterium (assembly GCA_003697085.1). Classification (GTDB taxonomy): domain Bacteria; phylum UBA8481; class UBA8481; order UBA8481; family J006; genus J006. The sequence continues at coordinate 4,332 of RFFU01000101.1, read as the reverse complement.
GAGTATGTACATAAAGAACCCCGCCAGAACGAACGACGCCGTCAGGAGGAAGTTGTAGGCCGCCGGCGCTCCGAAAAGAAGATGAACCGGCATCGAAAGAAGCGCTCCGGCGAGATTGAGCGGATGGTGCGCCAACGAAACGCCGTTCGGATAGAACGCCCAGCGGCAAAAGAAGGGATTGGCGTGCAGTTCGCACAACGCTTTTTTCACCCACCAGAGATTCCAGTAGTGAATCCAGATATCTCCTCCCTTCATCGTGGGTAACGAGGGTTCGAAGGGAAGGCTCGAGGTAAAATGCAACGCCAGGGGCCACGTGGCCACGATCGCCAGAACCAGAAAGCCGAGGAAGATAAACCCGTGTTCCCGCGCGGGATTCGCCCGTTTCGCTCGCTCGGAATTCGACCTCATTCCGAACCCCATCTCATTCCGCGCCGTTCCGCGCCGTCACGAATCCGTCCCCGCGGGAGGCGAATCCGCCCGCGTCACGCGAAACCAGAACAGCGGCCATCGGTCGAACGCCTCCACCCGCGCCCGCCCGCCGAACGGCACAGTCTCGAGCCGTTTCACGATCGGCTCGTAACGCTCGTAGCAGTGCACGTTCCAGATCGCGCCTCCGGAGAAACGCCGCAACCGATCGTCATTCCAGGACGCGTTTTTCGGAATGAAATGCCGCCGCATCGGAAAACTCGGATCAAGGTATTCGGTGAACCAGACGTTCGGATCGGTAAGCACTCCCTTCGGAGCCTCGGGGTCGAGAACCTGGTGGGGGAAATAGGTCAGCACGGAAGAATGGAGCACGACATCGCGGGTGCGGTCGAACGGAACCGGCGCCTGATCGAGAAACGCCGTAATCGGCCGTCCGGTCGTCGGCAGCGAGTGCCAGCCGACGGGAAGCGCCAGGAAAAAGAGCAGTGTCGCGGCGGCCCGGCCGGGCGTCCGTCGGGGCGCCTCGAACCCGAAACCGATCATTGCGATCACGAAGAGCGGAATCGTCCAGGTCACCATCCGCGCCGCCGCAACGCCGGTTCCGAGAAAGGTCGCTCCCAGCGCCAGCGGCGGAAGAAGCAACGCCCCGAAAGAGAAAAGGGGCTCCGGACGACGCTTCCCGCGGAGAAGTCCGCAACAGGCCGAACCGACGGCGAAACCCCAGCAGCATCCAAGAATGAGGTTCGCCGGAAAGATCGTCCGCCGGAACCCGATCAGGGAGGCGGTTCCGAGAAGATACGCCCGGAACGTCTGCTCATCCTCGTTGAAGAAGAGCCCCTTTCGCCGCGGCAACGCGACCGCGTGCCGGTCGAACCAATGGAGTATCTTCTCGAAGAGGCTCCTCGAACCGGCGTAATACCATCCCGCAAGGAGCAAGACGAGAACGCCCGAAAGAAGGAGAATCGGCGGAACGGCTCGGCCTCTGCGGCGGAGGAACAGCGCCGCCACGACGATCGTGAGGAAGGCGGGAAGCGCCGCCAGAGGGCTCCACACCATCACGGCTCCGGCTGCGAAGAGTTCCCCCACTCCGGGTTCTCTTCCCCGCGAGATTCGTCCCGCAAGTCGAATCCACCAGGCGAGAAAAAGGGCGACGAGAATCGTATGCTCCTTGATGACGAGCGCGGAGGGGGCCAGGTACGGGTGGATGGCGACGGCGAGCGCGGAAAGGACGGCGGCGGGCGCGGAAAGGCCCAACCGTCGCGCCAGGATTCTGGTTTGGAAAACGATCAGGAGGAAGACGCCGAGATTCAGGAGGCGGAGAAACAAGACCAGCGAGCCGCGGGAAAGGGCTCCCGCCGCGACACGAACGAAGACTTCGTAGGGAATCGACACGGGGACGGGCAGGCCGTCGACGAACCACCTCGCAAAGAAGGCGCGCCAGGTTCCGTCCGCCGTTGCGGCCAGGATCCTCCAGGCTTCATCGTAACCGAGTTGAAATCCTCCGAGGTGGCGCAGGAGAAACAGGAGAGGCAGGTTGAGAAGAAGGAGAAACAAAACGACCCTCGTCATGCCAACGATGTACTTTCCGGGTTTCCGCTCACCCGCCGCCGTCGCTTCCTCTACCATCGCACTCCCCGCGTCTTCTCCGAGGCTTCTCCTACTCCTCTCAGGGCAAACGCGTCTCGCCCCCGCTTCTCACTCTCCATCATTCGGCTTGAACCCGCTGGTGCGCGATCCGCCTCCGAAATCAAGATCCGGGCATGCGTACGGGATTGCGTTTCTTGTCCTTGATGTAGATCGTCTTGATCGTGTGAAAGATTCCGGAACCGCCGATCTTGAGCGAATCCGTGATGGCTCCCCCGGCTTGGAAGACGATCACTCCCTTGAGCAGGTCTCCCGTCGTGACCCCCGTAGCCCCGAAGACGAAATCCTTGGAAGAACAGAGGTCCTCGGTATGGAAGATCTTTTCGCCTTCGAGGACCTTCTCGATCTCGGGAACCTTCATTCTCTTCATCCGCGCAATCTCCTCCTGGGAAAAGGCGAAGGCATTGGTTGTGTCCTCCGCGGCATCGTCCTTGGCGGCAATGTCGCGATGGTTGACGTTGCGCGAGACGAGGCGCGCCTGGATTTCCCCTCCCAAGGCCTTGATCGCGATCGCGGTCAATACGCCCTCCGGCGCGGCCCCGATACCGAAGAGCGCGTGGATCTGGGATCCGCGGATCGCCGCGGCGATCCCCCGCATCATATCGCAGTCCTCGATCAACTTCACCGTCGCTCCACACGATCGAATCTCGTCGATCAGGGCCTTGTTTCTCCCGCGGTTCATCACGACGATATTGAGATCATGCACGGAATCGCGCCTGAGCGAGCGGCGGATCACTTCCAGGTTCTCCTTGACCGGCGCCCGAAGGTCGACCTGCCCCGCGGCGCTGGGTCCCACGACCAGTTTCTCCATATAGATGTCGGGCGCGTGCAACACCGTTCCGCGCTCCGCCATCGCCATCACGGTCGTGGCCCCTTCGAGGTTATAGGCGGCCGGGGTCGTTCCCTCCAACGGATCGGTCGCGATGTCCACGACCGGAATCCCCAGTTCCCGCAGCTCCTCGTCCGTCATCCAGCGCTCCTCCGGAATCTTGCGTTTTCGCACGTCGCGGAAGACGCCGAGGTCCAGCAGGTCCTCGCGCGAGAGTTTCAGGAACGGATCCATTCCTTCCGGAACGGAATCGAGGAGTTCGAGTTTGGTGAGTTCGTAGGGTGTGAGGCGCCGGTATATTCCGACTTCCTCGCCGATATAGAGCATCGGCGCCTTGTCCCGCTCGCCTTCGCCGATCACCACGGTTCCGCGGACGGGGATTTCGCGATTGAGCATGCGGCGCATCGCCGCGACCGCCGCCTGGTCCGCCTCGTTCTTGAGCCCGCGTCCCACCCAGGGTTTGACGGCAACCGCCGCCGCGCGCGTCACATCGACGACCCGGACATTCTCGATCGGACCCGCTTCGTGCATCATCTGGAACGGCAGAAACGTATCGCTCCGTTCCAACGGCCGGTTCATATCAATGTCGGGCATCGCTCATCACCTCCAGGAGATTCTTCGGCGGCCGGCGAACCCGGCGTCGTATTCGTGAATGTGCTCGATGTCCTCTTCCCCCAACCGCCAACAAAAATAAAAGCCGTCTCCGCTGTCGAAATCGACGAGCCACAATCCCTTCGGTTCGGCGCCCAGAGCAAGGATGTCACGACACCATTTCCGAATTCGATCTTCGATCAGTCTCTGCCGGTGCGCGGCTTCCCGTCCACTTCTCCCCGTCGCGGAAGACCGAAGATAATCGACCTCCTCTTGATACCGCCGCGTGATCTTCTTGATTCTCGGGAGCAATTCCCGCGCTTCATCCAATGTGAAGAGCCGACGGGAAAATTCCGTTCGACTCTCCTCTTCTTCTTCCTTCTCCGGTTCCATCGTCTCTGATGGTTTTTCTATCCCTTGATCCCGCTCGAGTCAAAAGGAATCAGAAGAAGCGGAAAGACCGGGACCCGGGATTTCTCACCGGGAGGACGGCCATCCTGCTTGCGGAACCATCCCGACACGGGATACCGCATGGGGGGATCCCTCGTTCGCTTTGGGGCGATGGGGGAATGATAACAAGCGGGATACCGCGTAGGGGGGATCCCTCGTCCGCCTTACGGCAGACTCGGGATGACACCAGTGGCTCGCTTCGCTCGACCCTGGTGTCATTCCGAGGAGGGCGCAGCCCGACGAGGAATCTCCCACGCGCGGTATCTCCGTTCCACCGTGGAGCGTAGACTCTCCAGTCTGCGCATCACGATCGGCCACTCCCAAGATTGTTGACAACCGCCTCGTTCTCCCTCGCCCCTCGGGGGAGAGGGTTGGGGTGAGGGGGGCGTATT
>RFFU01000009.1 GCA_003697085.1 Candidatus Hydrogenedentota bacterium | reverse complement strand
GCCGAAGGCACCGCCGGAGAAAGAATGGAAAGATCTGGGAACAGGGGAGACCTCCGCGGAGGAGTTTCGGTATGCGGAGAAGATTCGAAAAGGCGGCCTCGTGGCCTTTCTGATTCTCTTTGGGCTGGGTATGGCGCTGAATCTGACTCCCTGTGTCTATCCGTTGATTCCGGTGACGGTCGGCTTCTTCGGTACGGGGGTGGGGGAGGCGGAGTCCGGTGGGGGAAGGCTTCGCCGCGTCGGCCTCGCGACCGTCTACGCCCTTTCACTCGCCGCCAGTTTCGCCCTCGTGGGGGCGCTGGCGGCGGTTACCGGGTCCCTGTTCGGAGCCGTAATGAGTCATCCGCTGGTCCTCGTCTTCGTCTCCGTCGTTATGGTTCTTTTGGGATTCTGGAGCCTGGGGGTTTTCGAACTGAGGCTGCCCGGTCTTCCGAATCTCGATATCCGTTCGGGAATTCCCGGTGCGGTCCTGTTGGGCGTGACGGCGGGGGTCGTGGCGGCTCCTTGCGTCGGTCCGTTTCTCGCAGGGCTTTTTCTCTTCGTCGCCCAGCAGAAGGACTTCGGTTTCGGCGTGAAGGCCTTCGCGGCCGTCGGATTGGGAATGGCGGCGCCCCTGGCGCTTCTCGGTTATCTCTCCTCCGCCGTCGCTCGCCTTCCGAAACCAGGACCGTGGTTGAACTGGATCAAACGTTTCTTCGCGATCCTCCTCTTCCTCGGAGCGGTCTACCCGCTCCTGGGTATCATCGGAGTGGATCGCGCCCTTGCCGTGGCCGGAACGATTCTTTGCTTGGGAGGGCTCTGGTTGGCCGTCGATTCCGCGCCCGGCCGACGGCTCTTTCGGGGGGGGCGAATCGCAGTAGGAATCCTGCTCTTTCTGACCGGGGCTTTCCTCCTCCGATATCATCCCTCTTCTCCTTCCCTGGTCTTTCAACCGTGGGACGCGGAACGCACCGATGAAGAACGAGGGGCTCACATCGTCGATGTTTTCGCCCAGTGGTGTGTTCCCTGTCTGGAGATGGAGCATTCGGTCTTTTCGGACAAGGAGGTGGCGCGCGCAGCCGCCGGAATCTCCCTCTATCGGATCGATGTTACGAATACGCCTCCGTCCCCGGTTCGCCGATGGCTCGAAAAATACGGCGTGGCCGGCGTGCCCACGATGCTTTTCTTCGACTCCACCGGACGAGAGATTCGGGAATTGCGATTGGTCGGGGCGGAAGGGAAGAAGGAATTTCTCGAACGTCTGTCCCGCTATCGAAAGAGGATCCGGGTCAATCCAGGAGGCGTTTGATCGTTTCGATGAATGCTTTCTTGTCGAACGGTTTTGGGAAAAACTCGGCGGCCCCGTTTTCGAGAACCTTGCGGCGAAGCGCTGCATTGGATTCTCCGGAAATTGCGATGACGGCCGGCGGATCCTTGAGCCTTCGAATTTGGTTCATAATCTTGAACCCGTCGATTCCCGGAAGATGAATATCGAGGACTACGACGGAGGGCTCTTCTGAAAGAAGTTGGATTCCGGCCGAGAAGCCGTCCTCCGCGTAGCATATTTTTGCGGGAATCTTTTGAGATTTGATGAGCCGGCCCAAGGCGCGGCGTAGTGAGGCGTCATCGTCCACCACCAGGATCGTTCGTTCCTTCTTTCCACCGGGGACATAGTGGTATTTTTGGAGAAACTCGAGAAGATCCTTTCGCCGAACCCGGCGATGCCCCCCGGGCGTCCGAAAACCCTTGAGTCTTCCTTGATCGATCCAGTAATTGACGGTGGAGATGGCCGTTCCGAGGCAGCGGGAGATCTGGTACGACGTGAGAAAACGGTTCTTCGGGATGTCGAACTCGTCGAAAACGTCCGTCATCTCTCGTGTCCGCCCTTCTCCCCCCTGACTCGTTCGAGGAACGGAGAAAGCATAAACACATTTTGAGCACTGTTTCAACTGCTGATTGCGAAGGGGAAGGCGAGGGGGAATCTTAACACAGGAAGACCATTTTTCGTTACACTTCGAGACGGCATCATGTTCTTCTCGTGGTTCAATGTCGGAATCGGGTTTCTCGGGCTGTGGCTGGGCGCGGAATGGTTGGTCAAGGGGTCGGTGTCTATCGCGGCGCGTTTGAGGGTATCGAAGATCGTGATCGGTTTAACGGTTGTGGCCTTCGCCACATCGGCGCCGGAACTCGCCGTTTCACTTACGGCCGCCTTTCGCGGGAACCCGACCATCGCAATGGGAAACGTGGTCGGTTCGAACGTCTGCAATATTCTTCTGATTCTCGGGGGAAGTGCGCTTTTTTCGATCGTTCCCGTGGGCGAGAAGTCGTTGCGGAGAGAATTTCCCGTGCTCTTTGCGGCGACGGCGGCGATATGGGGGCTGATAATGGACGGAGAGATCGGGCGGGGCGATGGTCTGCTGCTCGTTTCGGCCTTCTTCTTCGTTTTGGGCGGTTCGGTCTATCTGGAGAAAAGGGAGCGCCGGGAGGCGGAACCCGAAGTCGAATCGGGGTTCTCGGTCGGTATCGGGCTCCTCGTGGCCGGGGTGGGCCTAGCGGCTCTTCTCTTCGGAGCAAACCGCTTTTTGGCCGGGGCGGTCGCGATCGCGCGCCACGTCGGGATCAGCGAGCGGGTAATCGGCTTGACGCTGGTGGCCGTCGGAACGAGTCTTCCGGAGGTGGCGACATCGGTGGCCGCGTCGATCCGGAAGGAAAGCGATATCATACTCGGAAACGTCGTCGGCTCGAATATCTTCAACCTTCTCAATATCCTGGGGTTTACGGCGCTCTTTCACCCGTTTTCGGTCGAAAAAAAGATCGTGTTTCTGGATTACCCGTTGATGCTGGTCATTACTCTCGTTCTATGGTTGACGGTCCTTCGGAAACGGCGCGTGGGGCGCAAGACGGGCGGGGTGATGTTGGCCGGTTATCTCCTTTACGTTTTTTTCTTGATGCGATGAGGGAAGGCGAATTTTTTTACGCGGGAGCCGCCTGAATCTCCGGCGCGGCGACGACGCGATTCCGGCCGGCCTTCTTGGCTTCGTAAAGCGCCGCATCGGCCTCCTCGATGAGTCGATACCGGTCATGAACGCCGGGCGTGAAGGTCGTGGCGAGACCGATGGAGAGCGTCACGTGCAGACCGGGCTTCCCATCCGCGTCTCGAAAGGTCGTTCGGTCGGCGGCGGATCGGATGCGTTCGGCCAGTTGCCGCGCACCGCTCAATCTCGTCTCCGGGCAGATGATCGCCATCTCTTCTCCGCCGTAGCGGCAGACGATATCCGATTCCCGCGCTTCCCTTTGCAGCAATTTCGCGATTTGCCTCAGAACGGCGTCACCGGTTCGGTGGCCGTGGGTATCGTTGAATTTCTTGAAGTGGTCGATGTCGGTCAAAAGCAGAGCCAAGGGCGTTCCATACCGGCGACTCCGGACGAATTCATCCTGAAGACGGTGTTGGAAGTGGCGATGGACGAAGAGCCCCGTGAGTCCGTCGGTGACGGCCAGTTTGTAGAGTCGGGCGTTTTCGAGCGCGACGGCGAGTGAGGCTGAGATCGTCCTGAGTCTGCGGAATTCCTCTTCGGACAAGATTTCGGGATCGGGATCACTGAGTTTGAGCACGCCGATGACGCGGCTTTTCGCGATGAGAGGGATCGCCGCCGCGATTCCCCGGTCCGGTCGGCAATCCGTCCGTTCCCGCCTTTGCTCCGCCGCTTCGCCCACGAGACCCGTACCGAACGGAAACTTTTTTTGCAAAACCCGTTCGATCGGAACATCCTTCCGGAAGATACGGGCCCCCACGACCTTCAACTCCGTTTCCTCCGTGTCCGCGATATACAGGAGGGCTTTTTGAACGCCGAAGTGATCGGTCATCAGAGTCAGGATGGAACGGATCATCTCGTTGAAATCGAGGATGGAGCTGACGGCGAGAGCGACTTCGCGCATCGCGGCGAGATCGTCGATCTGGTTGGCGAGAATCTTTCGGTTCGTAAAGAGCCGTTCGATGTTTTGGTCGAGGGGTGAGATATTCTGGTTCGTGGCGCGGAGGAAGAATGTGAGAAAGCGGCGGTAAGAGAGGAGGAGGAGGGCGAGCAGAAGGAAGAGGAGCGCCTTCGGAGAGACCGGAGTCTCCAGGAAATTCAATCCAGCGGCGAAGAGAAGCAATCCGAGGGCGATTTCAACCGAATTGAGGACGAGGCCGGGTTTGTGGAGAAAGCGTTCGAGAAGGAGGCGGCCGAGGTTTTGAACGCGCATCCGAATTCGGAAACTGAGGGCTTCAAGGAGAAGACGAACGCGGTCCCCGGCCGTTTCGGGGAAACGGAATCCGTTCGGGAAAAGCATTTTGAGACGGGATTTCATCTTGGCCAACATTTCAGACGTTCCTCACTTTCTCATCTTCGGCTTTCTCCTCCGAGCCCTTCCGCGGCGGTTTTTTTGAGAGGTCCGCGAAGAAGAAACTTGCGGTGATCGACCGCTTTCTTTCCTCCTTATCGGTGGTAACGAGGGGAGGTTTGATGAAATTCGCGTGGAAATTTAGGATCGGATTCCTGCGAGTCGTATAAGGCAAAGGGAGAAAAACGGGAAGCGCGGCTCCTCGGCCGCGCCGCCTACCGGACGGCAGGAAAGGTGCGGCAGTCGTGGGGGGGGATTGACGGACGCTGATTTAACGTTTGAAAGTCGCTTTACTTTTCCGGCGAGTTGGTCAATGATTAAGGGCGGAATGGGAGACGAGGACAAAAAAGGGGCCTTACTGACGGCCGAGGAACTTCCGCGCTTCGACGAGATGCTCGATTTTCTCACGAATGCGGAGGTTCAGCTGCTTTACGAGCATCTCGAAGAGCGGGAACTGGCTCCGGACGAGGTTCTCTTCGAGCAGGGGGGAGAGGGGCAGACGCTTTATATCATAAAAAGTGGGCGCATACGGATCGTGATCGAGAACGAGGATGGAACGCGGAACATTCTCACGCATCTGAGCACGGGTCACATCATCGGTGAGATCGCCTTTCTGATGGGGACGACGCATTCGGCCACGGCCGAGGCGGATGGCCCCGCGTCCCTCTATCTTCTCCATCGCAATCATTTCGATTCGATCGTTTTGGAGGATCCGACGCTGGCTTTCAAGATCATTCAGGCGATCAACAAGGTCCTCTGTTATCGTTTGAGCAGAGTGAACAGGGAATTGTCGCAGATCCTGCACGGAAATGCCGATAAGAAGTGAGTGTCCGGAGGGGAAAGAAGGTTCGAGGAGGAAGGAACGAGTGAAAAGAACGGTGATTGCGGGGGTCTGTCTGCTGGTATTTGCCTTCGGAGTTTCCGCGCATCCGTATGGAAGCGGGGCTGTGGATACGGGGTTTTCAGAGTCTTTGCGCCACGGAGACGCGCATTTGGCCGCCGGAGAATTCGCTTTAGCGGTTTCAGCCTATGAGGAAGCGGTTGAGAAGGTGCCGTATGCGGCGGAAGGTCACCTGCGACTCGCGCGCGCGTTGTATTCTTGGGGCGATCGTGTCCGCGAACTTCGGAGCGATCTTTGGGCGCGTTCCGTTGAGGAAGCCGCTCGCGGCCGCGAACTGGATCCCTTTCTTGCCGAAGCCGGATTTTTGGAAGCCTTGATTTATTTCCGAACGGGAGATTACCGGAAGGCTTTGGCCGTATATCGGGACTTGGCGCGGTTTCGGGAGGGCGACCCAGAATTGCAGATCGATATCGCTCTCGTGGAATTTCGCCTGGGCAGGAAGAAGGCCGCTGTCGCGGCATTGGAGCGGGCGCGGGTTCTTGATCCCTCTTCCGAACGGCTCCACCGCGTTGCGCGATTGATTCTTGCGGGATGGTGAGAAGAGGGGCGATTGTGAGCGGCGGGTCTGTTCGGAAGGCGGTTGCCGGAGCCGGGCTTGCCGCCACGGGGGTTCTATTCTTGGCCGGAGAGGGGCTGTTGACTCGGGTTGACACTTTCGCTGAGAATCTTCCGGCGTTCCTCGGGCCGGTTTTCGTTCTGACGTCTTACGGCTTGGCGTTTCTCTCAGTGAGAATTTCGTATTACCGGGGAGGTGACCGCGATGGCGTTTTTTGAGTCATTGGCGCGGATGTTTCTCAAGGTTGTCGGGACGGTTTGGGGTTTTATGAAGTCCATCGCGGCCACGATCATCAACTCCACCTTCGGGGCCTATACAGGACGGCCCTTGAGCGAGGATGCCGCCGCCTATACTTTCTGGGGGATGATTCTTGGAATCACGGCGATTATTCTCATCTTGAAGAAAGGAATGAAGAGCTTCGATTAGACGATTTCGGCCCCGGAAATCGGGTGCGGTTCCGGAAGACACGGTTTTTCCCCCTGGGAACGCAGGCATCTTGCCCGCCAAAACGGGTTCGTAGAGGATCACCGTTCGGCCGCCGCGACCCTATGCGGGGTTTTGCCCAGGAGCAGACTGACACGATTCGGCAAAAGGTGCCCATTATTCGCCATTGCATCCAACCCGGACTTGCGCGGGCGTGAAGCTTATGATAGAAAGGTGTTTCACCCGGAAAGAAGGAGGAGAAAAGTTGATCAAGGAGCGTGTCAAGAATGCCTTGCGGTAAGAAACGTCTTAGACGAAAGATGGCGAATCACAAGCGCCGGAAAAAGCGCAAACGGGACCGCCACAAGAAGAAGAAACGGTAATTTTCTCGCCGGAGCATCGTACGAGTTTTTCGGAAAGGTGGTTCAGCGCGGGATCACGGAGGATACCGACGAAGGCGGGGGGAAACGATAAAATGGCGGAAGGAGAATCCGAGTCAGGGGGACGGGATTCCCCTTCGCTTTCGCTCCTTTTTTCCGTTCTTACGGGGTATATGGCAAATTTTGGGCAAGGTCAAATTTAGCCAAACAGACATTCCTGGGAGCGCAGGCCCGCCTGCTGGCTGGCAGGCATCGTGCCTGCAATAATGGGCTCGGAGAGGGTTACCTTTCGGCCCCCCCGATCATATGCAGGGTTTCGCCCAGGAGTGGACCGATACGATTCGGAAAGAGGTGCCCGTTTTTCGCCATGCACCCGTTATTGCGGGATTCTTTCGGGCCGGGCGTGCTGGGCGGGCCGGCTCGTGATCGTCAAAAACAGGGCAAATCATTTCAAAGCCTTGAGCTGTCCGATGAGCTCGGCGATGTCGGGATTCCGTGATGCCTGATACGCTTGGGTGAGAAATTGTTCCGCTTCCCGCAATCGTCCCTGGGAAGCGTAAACCCATCCGGCCAATTTCATACACGTAACACGGTCAATATTCGCGGAGAAGATTTTCTGTAGTAGCTCGAGGATCGTGTTTGTAAGAAAGCCTTGCTCGGGACTGATATTCGGTTTCTTGACGGGTTTAAGAGCGAGAACTGCTGGTTCGAGAGCCTGCAAAGCCTCGAAATAATCGCCGTCTTCAACGAACTTCAGAGCACGAAGTATCAAGCCTTCCGGTGTCCTTGGCGAGGTCATCGCGATGACGTTATCGAGCAGTTGTGCCGCTTTTTGAGGTCTTCCCGTGCGCTTATAGAGTCTGATGAGCATCACGGCGGCGCGGACGTTTCCGGGGTTGAAGTTCAGTGCGCGTTCCAGCGCGTCCTCGACTTCCTCGTTTAGTCTTCCAATCGATTGGAGAACCTGGGCGAGGTCGGTATTGATTTCGTCCTGCATATACCAGAAGAAATAGGAGCCGTCGGTCCGATCACGTTCGATGAGGGACGCGAGGTAGAGGTGGGAGAGAGCGCGATTCGGATAACTGAGTTGAAGCCAGTAATTCGCGGCGTCGCGGTGGTTGCGGCCGTTGTGTTCGATTAAGGCGGCTCGGTCCCGCTCCCAAGCCGACGCGGCCCGATATCCGAGCCGGTCGTCGAGATAGGCGAGATTGATATGGATTTGGGCATAGTTCGGCGCAAAAGATTGCAGAATGCGATAACTCTCCAGGGCCTTGAAGCCGTTTCCTGCCTGAAGATAGGTATAAGCCAATTTGTAATAGTTGGAGACATTGGTATAAGAGTATTCACGGGCCTTTTCCGCCGCTTTCAAGGCATTCATCTTGCTATTACCGATGTTGTAGTCGGTGTAGGCCATATTTTCCCGTAGATAGTGGTCGGCCATCCAATAATGGTAAGCCTTGACGCAGTAGAAGGCGAACGCGAGACAAAGAAGGCTGGCTACGTAGGGGAGGTACGGCGAGGGTGTGTAGAGCGGCTCCCGTCGTGCCCGCGGGTTCCGCCGCCGTGCCCGCGGTTCTTCTTCGGCCGTTTGGGTCGCAAGGAGAGCCGTTTGCGGTTCTCGCAGAGGAAGTGTTCCCGCCGCCAAGATCAGGCCTACCGTGTACCAGATCGTAACGGCATTTCCTGTCCATCGTGTCTCGACATCAAAGAGTGACTGGATCCAAACGGCCCAGGGGCCGAAGGAACCGCAAAAAATCAGGGGAAAGAGCAGATGACGCCGATGACGAAAAGCGTCCGAAAGTGTGATGATCAGATAATGAAGCATAATCCAGAGGAGACAGGCCAAACCGATGACGCCCGTCTCCATAAACATCTCGAAGTATTCATCGTGGGAATGCATCGTGTTGTGCGAAACACCCCAACGGTGGTACCAGGGGGGGCGAAATTCCGGCATGTAATAGTTGAACCCGCCGATCCCTCGGCCGAACCATGGATTGTACCGGCCACCGTCGATGCCGGTTTGCCAGAAGATCAACCTCGCTCGATTCGTCCAGTGACCTTGAAGGCCTTTCATCGAATCAACCTGTACCTTGATGTCCGTCAGCATTTTTTCCACTCGATCGGGATAAATGACGCCGAGGAGAAGAGCGCCGACGACAGCCAGAGCAGCCGCGGTTCCGAGAATGATACGCCGCCAACGCTCCTTGAGTGACGTGAGTTGGCGCAGGTTGGCCAACATCCCAACTACCATTACGAACAACACAACCGCCGTCGCAATATAGGCCCCGCGGGCATCCGAATGTTGGACCTCAACGAGATTCAGCAGAATCAACGGTGGAAGGAGGAGAAGCCAGGCGATATTGTTGGTAACGAACCAGTAGCCGATCAAAGCGGGAAACGTCGTGACGATGTAGCCTGCGAGGAAATTCGTGTTTCCGTGAGTCGAGACGAAGACGTCGTTTCCCCAATTCGGAATGAGGCCGAGGTTGACCAAAAGGTCCTGGCCCATCATCTGGCTCAGACCGTAGCCCGTGACGGCAATATTGCAGAGGATCACCCAGAACATTTGAGTGCGGAGTTGCTCATCGGTTTCGAGAAAACGGATCAGCGCCCAGGTCTGGACGAAGTAGGAAGCGAACATTCCCCACTCCTCGATGCTGGCGGCCGTCACTGGCGAAAAGAAGACCGTCGTTCCCCAGTAGAGCAACGCGGCCACCATAGGGGGGACGATGGGATGACGGGGAAGACGCCAGCGCCCCTCCTTGGCCAAGTCTCCGATGATCCAGACGATCAGGATCAGCATGGAGAAGAGAGGCGCCGAGAGGTCCTTGATCAAAACGATGTTCTGCGTGTACGTCGAAAACGCCAGGTTCACGAAGACGTACTGAAACGCCAACAGAAATAGGATCAAGGGTTGGTATGTTTCCGCGATCAAAGCAACCATAGGGGGAAGGTTATCCGAGAGCGGTTCGTTCGACAACGGCGAAACGGATTTTCCGGGAAGGTTTTTGAGGAAGGGAACCACGGAAGACACGGAAAAACACGGAGGCGAAAGAAAACCACGGAAAACACGGAAAAGTACGGAAGGGAAGAAAACCACGGAACACACGGAACACGCGGAAGGAAGAAAAGCAAAAGTCAAAAGGCAAAAGGAAGAGGGCAGGGGCAAGGCCAAGAGCAAAAAGGGGGAGCCCCGGGGAGTGCAGGCGTCGTGCCTGAAGGTAAGCGAAGCCCGAGCACGAATCCGGCCAGGGCGGGGGTGTCCGGCGGGGCTGCGCGCTTGCGGATACCGTTTTACTTTTTCGAATGGGGGAATACCATTTCGGAAGGTAGAGAGGTTGTTGATTATTCCGGCGGGAGAGAAGAAGATGGTGGTGCGATGAGAATCCTGATTGGAAGCGACCATGCCGGGTTTTCGTTGAAGAGCGAACTGGTGCGCCGTTTGGAAGAACGAGGGTTTCGCGTTGAACGGTTCGGTGCGGAAACGGGGGAGTCGGTGGATTATCCGCCGATCGGCCGCGCCGTGGCACACGCTCTCCTTGCCGCGGCCGCCGATTCGACCGAGGAGGTTCGAGGAATTCTCATTTGTGGGTCCGGGATCGGAATGAGTATTTCGGCGAACCGGATCCCGGGGATCCGCGCGGCGCTCTGCTGGAGTCCGGAGTTGGCGCGGCTGGGGCGCGAGCACAATGATGCCAACATTCTTGTTCTACCGGGCCGGTTTCTGGAACCGGAAACGGCGTGGACGATGGTCGAAATCTTTCTCGAGACACCGTTTGCCGGCGGGCGCCACGCGCGCCGCGTAAGGCAATTGGACGAAAATGGAGAAGCGGAAGAGCGGGAACGGGGATGGAAGACGGAGGCGAGGTCGTGACGGGTCTTCATATTCCCGAGCATCCGGTCGTTTCCGACAGGATCCGCATTCTACGAGATGCCGGAACTTCACCCTCGGAGTTCCGCACGGCGATGAAGTCTCTGGCGCCGTTTCTCGTGTACGAAGCGGCCCGGGGATTGCCGACGGTTTCAGGAACCGTGGAGACGCCTCTGGGAACCGCGGACGCGCTGCATCTGAGAAACGAAATCGTCCTCTATCCGATTCTGAGGGCGGGGTTGGGCCTTTTGGAAGGAGCCTTGGAAGTCTTTCCGCATGCCCGCGTCGGGTTGATCGGCGCCTACCGGGACGAAACGACTTTTCGCCCCATCGAATATCACATTTCAGGGCCGGAAAGTCTCAAAGGCACGGATGTCTTCGTGCTCGATCCGATGCTGGCGACGGGAGGTTCGGCGGAATACGCGATCGCGAGGATCAAGGAGCGAAAGCCGGAATCGATCCGGCTCGTTTCGGTGATCGCCGCTCCGGCCGGAGTCGATCGAGTACGAAAAGCCCATCCGGACGTTCCGATTATCACGGCGGCACTGGATCCCGAATTGAACGACAGGAAATTTATCGTGCCCGGGTTGGGCGACGCGGGAGATCGATTTTTCGGTACTTAGAGTCGGACCGCAAGACCTGATCGTTGCCGCCGGTCGCGGCGACTCGGGATTTTCGGACGGGCCTTTTTCCCTCCTCGTTTTATTCGAGGACGCATCCTTCGATCAGCAGCAGAGTATCCTTGTGGAGAAAGCGGTGCGAGAGAACCTGGACTTGGGAGATTTCATCGAGGAACGCGGTCGTCTTTCGGTCAAAACGTGCCCCGTAAACGGTTTTGACGAAGGGGGCGAAGAATTTTTGGCGCAGGCGGATCCGAAGAGTTTTGGAGTAGAGAATTTCGAGCAGCCGAAATCGCCCCCCCGGCTTGAGAACGCGGATCATTTCTCGGAGGGCTCGAGGTTGGAGAGCATCGGGGAGGACGCAGTAGAGGAAGGTTGCGATGTAGAAGTCGAAGGTATTCGGTGGGAAGGGGAGGCGCAGGGCATCGGCCTGGAGAAGCCGCGGGGCGGCGCTGGATACGCGGGCGCGCCTCTTTCCAAAGCGAAGCATCGATTCGCTCAGATCGAAGGCAACGACTTCGACCCCCGCGGGATAGTGTTCGGCGTTTCGGCCCGTGCCGAATCCCGCCTCGAGAATCCTTCCTGACATTCCTGAAAGGATTTCGGGCCGGAGCCGGCGATAGATGCGTTCCCAGGGGGCGTCCAGAAGATCGTAGAGATAACCGGTGACGCGGTATTTCTCTCTTAAGAAACGGGTATCATAATGTCCGTTCATTCCAGAAAATAACCTAAACCAGCGGTGGATCAAGCACAAGTTGGACTTCCTGCTCTTCCGACCGGCCGGCGCGGCGGCTGGCGTGAGAGCAGACCGGTGGATTTGGATTCAGTTCGGAATTGCGCTCGGGTTCGTCACCGAATCCACGTTGTCGTATTGAGGGTTGAAGCCGCCCAGGTCCGTCGGGACGCTGGTATCGAGCGTCGGGCCGAATTCGCCGTTGTTATCGGCAATATAACATCCATCGAGATTGATGGTTGCTCCCGGAATTCCGGTTACCCCGAGGCCGAAATTCGTCGTCAGATTCGCGTTGGTCAGGTTCACCGTCACCGCCCCGGTCACGTTGACTCCGTTTGCGTTCAGGCTGATCGTCGCTCCGTTCGAAATAGTGGCGCTTCCGGATGAAATCACGACACCGTCGTTCTGATTCGCGCCGACTCCGCCGCCGGAGATGCTTAGCGCGCCGCTGGACCCGAATGTCAGACCGTCCGCTCCCGCGCCGCCGCCCGTCAGAACCGTGTTCGTCAGCGTCGTGTTTCCGCTACCCGTGACGGCGACGACTGCGCCTGACGAACCGTCCACACTGGAGTTGGTGAGCGTCACGCTTGCCGCACCGCTCTGGACAATTCCCGACGTTACCGCTCCCGTGAATCCTGCCGTGTTCAGAGTCGTGTTTCCTCCCGTGGCCGTCAGATAGGAATTGGCGCCGGCAGCCATCATCGAGACGCCGAACAGATTCACTGTCCCGGAGGTGATCTTGATCCCGTCGCCCGTGACTCCCGCAAGAGCCGTCGAACCCGCGGCGCTCTGGACCGTTCCGCCATCCACGATGATCCCGTTCGAAAGCGTCGTTCCGAAGGCGTTGGCGCCGCTCAAATTCACGGTTCCGGAGACTCCCGCCGCCATAATAATCGCCGCGGATGATCCGGTGTTGTTGATCGATCCGGTCGTCGATATTCCCGAGGCGTTGACCGTTCCCGAGCCGGACGTGAAGACCAGACCGCCGTCTGTCGCGCCGAAGGCCGTCAGTGCGGTTCCGGTCATGGTCAGCGTACCGGTGAAGTTCTGGAGATCGACGATGTTCCCGCCGCCCGTAACGCTTGTCGGTGAGAAGTTTCCGGAACCCGAGTACGAACTGAAGACCACCGAGCCCGTGAAAGTTCCGTTCGTCACGGTCAAGGTTCCGGCCCCACCAAAACTGGCCGAGGTTGTCGTGGTGGAAGTCACCGTCGGCGTGGTCAGAGTTGTGGCCGTGGCGCCCGTGACCGAAAGCGGTGTTCCGGTTGCGCCGGTCAGGGTACAGGTTGTCAGGGTCAGTGTTCCCGCGGTTTGCGTAACGTTGTTCGTTCCGCCGGAGATCGTCGAATTGCTTACCGACGCCGTGCCGCCCGTGACGGCCAGAGGCGTTGTCCCGATCGCCGAGAACGATACGCCGGAGAAGGATGCGGAACCGCCGGTGACGCTGATTCCGGTCGTGGCTGAGGCGATGGCGATGGAACCGGAGGTCTGCGAAATCGTTCCGGCATCCGAAAGAATTCCGGTAGTCGAGGTTGCGTTCAGGTTATTGGTTCCGGAGATGTTGATCGTTCCGGTCGATGCCGCGCCGTTCTCGATCTCCGTCGTGATGTTTCCGGCCGTAGTAATGCCCGAAAGATTCATCGTTCCCGAGCCGCTTGTGAAGGCTACGCCGCGCGTGGCGGCGCCGGACGAGGTCAACGTTGTTCCGGTCATGGTTAGTGTTCCCGTCATATTCTGCAGATCGATGATGTTCCCACCGCCGGTCACGCCCGTCGGTGAGAAGTTTCCTGTCCCGGAGTAGGTGTTGAAGATCACCGATCCCGTGAAGGTTCCGCCCGTCACGGTCAAGGTTCCGGCACCGCCGAAACTAGCCGAGGTCGCCGTTGTGGAAGTCACGTTCGTTGACGTCAATGTCGCCGCTGTACCGCCGGTAATCGAAAGCGGTGTTCCCGTCGCGCCGGAGAGCGTACAACTCGAGAGCGTCAACGATCCCGCGCTCTGGGTGATGTTATTCGTCCCGCCGGTGAGCGTCGTATTCGAGATACTGGATGCTCCGGTGGAAGTGAATGCCAAACCGCCGGTAATTGTTCCATTCGAGATCGTTACCGCACTTCCGCCGGAGAAGGTACCGGCGGTCGTTCCGGTTGTCGCAATCGTCGGAGATGTCAATGTCAACGCTGCGCCCGTCGATTCGACGATAATGCCCGCTCCCGATGCGTTCACACTGGAGAGTGTCAGCGACCCGCTTGCCCCGGCCTTGATACCTCGTGTCGAGAAGTTCGTCAGCGTCAACGCGCCGGATTGAGTTACGGTGGGGCTAGCCCCGGCCGTCAGTTCGATGGCGTTCGTTGCGCCGTCGATGGTGAGCGTTCCCTGCTGTGTCAATGTTCCGCCCTGGATCACCAGTCCCGTCCAGCTTCCCGCTCCGCCGGTTCCCTGAAGCTTCGCTCCGGATCCAATGTCGAGCGTTCCGCCCGATTGAAGATCGATCTTCGTTCCCGCGCTCATCGTGACGACGACGCCGGCGGAGACGGTGACCTTTGTGTAGGTCCCGGCTGTTCCGATCGAGAGGTTCGACACGATTGTTGTATCGGCAGTGATGCAGAGTTCACCGGTCGGGCAGCCGCTGCCGCCTCCACCGCCGCCGCTTCCGGAAGTCGTGACGGTCGTCGTCTCGGCGCCGGCTTGCTTCGTGAAGATCCCGCCTGGAGGCGCCAGGCCGAACGGCGCCGCGCCGTTCCATGTGGAGAGTTTCAGAACCCCGCCGGTGTTATCGAAGTCAAATGTCGATGTCTGGGAGAGTCGCTTCGTCTCCTTCCCGGCATTACTGCCCGTCTCGTCCTTGTACCGTTCAAACCAGGTCAGTTCCACCTCGACTTTCGAACCGTATTCACGGACGGCATTGACCGTCCAGTCGAAATCGATGTCGTAGAAGTTACGGAAATCCTGCTCGATACTCGGCTGAAGCGTGGAGTACGAAAGCGCAATGAGGTTATCGGCGGTCCCCGAGAATGAAGACGAAATGTACTGCATAAACCCGGACGGACTTTCATTCTCGTACGACTCAAAAAGTCCCTTGAGCACAAGATCAACCTTCTTCCGCAACGCTTCCCGCCTCATCTGAGCCGCCGCCGGCGTGCCCTTGATCTTGAATGGTGCGGTGTAGCCAAGAAGGTCCACCATAACAACGGTCACGTAATAATCACCCTGATCCGGCGTGACGTCTTGCGGCAAGCGTGCTGTAACAAGTATTTCGCGATCAGAGGAGCGGGAATTCACCAAAACGAGCTTTTTTCCAGACAGGTCAAGCTTGTGCTCACGAGCAAGCACCAGCCTGTTGTAATTATCGGTGTATGGCAGTAACTGAGTCAGCAACCCGATGGTCGAGGTGTCTCCCGAAAGGAGGATATCCATCGTGCCGCCCGGGGGCACCGATGACGGGCGCGATTTGATGGTGAGTTTGCCGTTCAGAGCGGACTCGGGGGTTCCCAGGGACCATCCGCCGCCAGCCGCGAGAGATGGTTTCTTCTTATTGCCGCCGTTCTGGTTCTGAGCTTTCTTCGCGAATTTCTCGAGTTTCTTTTGGGCGTCGTCATTGCCGTTTTTGTTCTTCTTCGAATCCGCCGGATACGTCTCGCCATCCTTGAGCGTGCGCTTTTTACCGTTTTTATCAACAAAGGTCAGCGGACCTCTCAAAACAGTAACCCTGAGTGTGTTCGTTGTCTTCGGTCCGATTCGGAACGTCTTGTCGGCCATCGACGGCCGCGTGATCAGATAGCCTTTGACCGTGTAGAGTCCGTCCGCGATGTCCTTCGGCACCGTCCAGGCGGAGGTTAGGAAGTTGTCGGACGAAAGCGTTCCGTCGGTGATTGTCGCAATGACCCGGCCCGAAGAATCGCTAACCGTAACCTTGACGATCTTGTCAGGCGTTGTTCCGCCCAAGCCGGCCAGTTCCTTGAAGTCCTCCGTGAACGAGGCCCGGCCCTTGATCCGGAAGCGGACCTTGTCGCCGGCCTTGGGCGACGCGGGCTCGATGAAAAGCCCGAAATCCCAAGGAGCGTAGGGATTGGCTTCAGGCTTGTGTTGGATGGTTCCCGACGCCTTGGTGACAGTGATCGTTGCCTCGGCCGGCGTGAGATCGCCAGATGTGAACTTGAGTTTGTAGGTCCCGGCCTTGTCGATTGAGAGGTTCTTGAAGTTGGCGACGCCTTTTTCGGCCGTCGCCTCGAGATCGCCCGTAAGCGTTCCGTCGCCCGAAATCTTCTCGACCTTCACCTTGCCGGTGGCGGTCGTGACGACATTCCCGTCCTTGTCGCGCAGTTCAACCTTGAGGGGCTTTTCGGCCGTGGCGAACTTTTCGCCCGCTTTGGCATCGGTCGGACTCGTCGAGGATACGATGAGTTTCGTCGCACTCGCTTTTGCGACCTTCACTTCGGAGAAGCAATAGTTCATGGAGACCGGACAGGCCTCGCGGACCGTTATTCCTCCAGAACTGTAATCAGCGTATTTCTCCCTCCTTATGGCGGTCTTACCCGCGTTCTGGGTGATCCAGGCGCAACCCACTTCTTTTCCGCTATTGAGCACGAATTGATAGTCCGGATCATCCTCGCAGACGCGGCCGCAGGTGAAGGGCCAGGCGTCGTTGACCTCCGGGATGGAGCAGAGCGCCTGACGAAGTTCTTCGTTATTTCTGGCTTCCCTGGCGGTTCTCTGCTTGCCTTGGTAGAGATAGGT
The DNA here is from genome assembly GCA_003697085.1 of Candidatus Hydrogenedentota bacterium. Taxonomy (GTDB): domain Bacteria; phylum UBA8481; class UBA8481; order UBA8481; family J006; genus J006. The sequence continues at coordinate 521 of RFFU01000009.1, read as the reverse complement.
GAAGTTGAGATCATCACTGCGGCGGGATCCGGATTTCTTTTCCGTCGACGCAGATGCCGAGGACTGTTCGACTTTCATCGATTTGCCGGCCGCTGTGGCGGCGCCGAGCCTGTACGGAGCGCTCACGCCTTTGGCCGACAGTTCCGACAGCGGGATGGTCACCCGGCCGTTCGTGATCGTAACGTTGAACGTCTTGCCATTGATCGTGACGGTGCCGGATCCGCTGTAAGAGGATTTGTTCCCGAAGGCATCCTGGTATTCCACCGTGACGCCGCCGGTTTGTGTGATCAGGGTCTGGATGATCAGGCTTGTCGCAAGATGAGCCGAAAGAAGCGCAACGGACGGACCGACGGTTACGACAGATCGATCCGAAGAATTTTCACCACAGAGGGCACAAGAGGACACAGAGATTGGAGAAGAGTGTGTGTTTCTTGAAGCATAAATTAACCTCTCTCGTGATCTCTCGTGGTCTCGAGCGACGCGGAGCGGAGCGGGTGGTGAGGATTCGTCGAGGAGCATCG
>RFFU01000100.1 GCA_003697085.1 Candidatus Hydrogenedentota bacterium | reverse complement strand
GGTGAACGGCGTCGATTCCGCCCCGCCCACCGGGAGGAGATTGATCACCACCGTGTCCACCGTTCCGCTGTCCGACACCGTCACGGTAATCACGACCGGCGTCGTTCCCGTGTTTGTCACGGAGGACGGTGTTGCGGATGGCGTTGCACCGAAGACCGGCGGTGTCGTATCCAGCCCCGCCACCACGAAACTATCCGTGGCCGAAACGGTCGTGTTTCCGGTGACATCGATTGCAATCACACGCCAGAAGTAGGTGTCGTCGGCCAGGGAGAGGGTTGTATCGGGCGTGTTCACAACCGAATCGACCGCAAGGACCCCCGCAAAGGTGCCCGTTCCGTCCAACTGAAGCCGATAGGACGCCACACCGCTCAAGGAGTCGGCCGCGGCGCTCCAGTCGAGGAAGATCGGCGACGGAAGCGACACACCTCCCGCCGGAGCGTTCAAGGCCGGAATCGTCGGCGGCAGGGTATCGACGAGGAAGATCGAGTCGCCCACCTGCGTCGTGTTGCCGCCGTTGTCGATGGCGATCACACGCCACAAATACGTGTCGTTCGCGGGCACCGTTACGAACTCCACCGTGTCCGGCACCGTCGTGTCCACGACATAGTTCCCCGCCATATCCGTATCGACAATCAAGCGATACGTCACCGGCGGCGTCGAATCGAAGGCATCCGTCCACCGGAACGCGATCACCACCTCGTTCGTCTCGGTCTGATCCACCGGGTTCGTCAGCGTGAAGGTCTCCGGCGGCACCGTCTCCGCCGCTGCCGACACCACGAAACTCTCCGTCGTCGAGGCGGTTGTATTGCCGGTCGCATCGACGACGATCACGCGCCAGAAGTAGGTATCCAACCCGAGCGTCGCCGTCGTGTCCGGAACCGCCTGCGTCGAATCGACCGTCAGCGGTCCCGTGAACGTTCCCGACGTATCCACCTGCAAACGATAACCCGCCACACCGCTCAAGGAGTCCGCCGCGGCGTTCCAGTCGAAGGTCATCGGCATCGCTATCACCGTCGTTCCTCCCGTCGGCGAAACGATGCCGGGAATCGTCGGCGGCAGGGTATCGACAACCAACACACGCGCCGCGGTCACCGAGGTGTTCGAGGCATCGTCTGCCGTCAAGACCCGCCAGGAATACGTGTCGTTCGCCGGAAGCGTCAGCGTCCCGAAGGTGTTCGTCGAGGTCGAGGAATCGAAGAGCGGATTCGCAAACGTCCCCGCCGTATCCACCTGCAGGCGATACCCCGATACCCCAGCGATCGTGTCCGCCCCCGCCGTCCACGTGAACGAAATCGTCACGGCGTTCGTCTCCGTCAAGTCCGACGGAGCGGTCAGCGTCGGCGGCGTCGGCGATGTCGTGTCCACGACCAGCATGCGGACGGCTGACGGGGCCGTGTTGGAAACGTTGTCAACAGCGACGACGCGCCAGAAGTAGGTATCGTTTGGGGGAAGAGTGAGCGTCCCGAAGGTGTTCGTCGAGGTCGAGGAATCGAAGAGCGGATTCGCAAACGTTCCCGCCGTATCGATCTGCAACAGGTATTCCTTGAGCCCCGCGCCCGTATCGGACGAGGAAGCCCAGGAGAATGAGATCGTGACCAGATTCGTCTCCGTCAAGTCCGCCGGTGCGGCCAAGATGGGAAGCGTCGGGGAGTTCGTATCCGCCTGGAACCAGACGTTGGCCGTGTCGTAGAATCCGCTGGTATCCACGACGACGATCGAGATGAGGCTGGAGGCCGAGGCCGCGGGGATCTGGTACACGAGCGTATAAGAATCCTTGTTTACGCCGCTGTCGCCGCCCTGAAGAACCGTGAAGGCCGGGCTTCCGTTCACCGCCGTCTCGTTATCATCCGAGACGAAAACCGTAATCGTATCGGTCTGTCCAGCGCCGGCTCCGCTGGGATTGTAGTAAACGGTGTCGGGGGGGGAAGTGATGAGAATGGGGGGATCGTCGAAGAAAAAAGCGGGGGTCGAGGAAAGAATAGCGATTTTGGTGATAACGGGCGACGTTCCGGAACCGGTGGTGATCAGGATGAATGAGTCACTGGGGGCGGCGGCGGTATCGGCGTTGGAAACAGAGTCATAGGCGATGACCCTCCAATACCACGTCGAGTCATTCGGAAGCGTGACAAGAAACGCGGTGTCCGGAGCGTAGAGAAAACCGCTGTCCTGCAGAGACGAAAACGTGGGAACATCGGAAACCTCAACAACGTAGCCTCGGATACCCGACTGGCTGTCGGTGGGTGGGGTCCAGACGAGTTGAACGGTCGAAGTACCAACGAAAGTGCCTCCGACGGGAGTATCGAGGGTAACACCGGCGGGTGCGGTCGTATCGCGATCCCAGAAAAGGAAAAACGTGTCTGCGGTCATTCCGGTGGTCTCGACGGCGGTGATGGTGAGAACGGTATCGGAAAGTCCGGGGTCGATAATGACGAGAAATTCATAAGGAGCGGTCGTGTCTTCGAGGGGGCCGTCTCCGAAAATCTGAGAGAACGATAACGTCTCACCTCCGCTCATCGCGACGACGATCGTGTCCTGCTGATTTCCCCCCGCGCCGACGTTATTGAAATAGACGGTATCGGAACCAGCGGTTGTATCGATGCCGTTTCCGGCGGTGAAGTGGGAAGGAAGAGAAGAGAGGACGAGGACTTCCGTAATGCGGACGACCGGGTTGGGCGCCGTGGCGGATGCCTCGCTGTCGGAAAAGAAACTCTCATTCGGATAGCGCGCATCGCCCGTATCGGAAACGGTCACGCGATAATAGTAAGTTGTACCCCGTATGAGATGGGAATCGGCAAACGAATTGGTTCCAAAGGGGACGGAAGCGATGGCGATCCAAAGGGAGGTATCGGAGGAGGAGGAACGATAGACGGTGAAGAATGAGGCATTCACGGGAAAAGGACTCGGTTCCTCGTTTGTGGTCGGGAGGCTCCACGTTACGACGATGGTACCGGCGGAGGTATCGGGAACCGCGGCGACCGTATCGGGAGCCTTGGGCGCCACGGTGTCCGCACCCGCGGTCGTGTCTACTTTTCCGAGGCGGAAGGGGATCCAGCGCGCGGTCGCGGAGGAATTTCCCTGAATTCTGGAAGCGATGAGGTTGGAATCCGTCGTATGCCACCAGTTCCGCGTCATATCGACGTTGTCGGTGTCCACGCTGACCCACAGCGTATCCGCCAGGATGTTGTTCTTATGAAGAACCGGAGATTCGGAATTCGCATCGAGCAAGAAGGCGAAGCCGGTGTTTGACTCGGCTTCGTTTGCCTCAAAGACGACGAAGTCCGCGTTGGTCAAGAGAAATCCGTGGGAACCGTTCCGCCGCGCCCTGTTATTCTCGAGCCGGTTATTCCCCCCGCCGACGAGGCTGAAACCTTCCAAGCCGTTCGTTTCGGCTGCGTTTCCACGGAGGAGCATATTGTTGCTTCCGCTGGTCAAGGAAAAGCCCTGAAGCACGTTTCCTCGCGCGCTGTTTCCGGTTACGGTGAGCCCCGTGTCGCCGTCAAAGGAGAAACCGCTCTGGCTGTTTCCGTAGGCCACGTTGGAATCAATGACGAGGCCCGTGGAAGAAAAGAAGAAGAAGCCGCTGAGAAGGCCTCCCGTCGCAAGATTTCCGGTGAAGGTGTCGTTGCCGGTGCTTACGACTTGGAAACCATGCGCCGTCGCATTGACCACAGTATTTCCTGAGATATCGTTGAAAGCGGCTTGAACGAGATAACCTTGAGCCGCCGGATTCGAAACCTGGTTCCCATCCAGGGTATTTCCCGTGCCTTGGACAAGAAAACCCGCGTCCCCCGGCGTCAAGATCGTATTCCCGGAGAGAAGGTTGTTTCGGGACTGAATATTGATGCCTTGGAGTGCCGCCGTTTCGACAAGGTTGTTCGTGAGAGTGTTTGTGTCGGCCAACAAGATGATCCCCTGCTGACCGCTGTTTCGGATCGTGTTCGAATCGAAGAAGTTGAAAGAGGAGTTGACGGAGAAGCCCTGGTTGAGATTTCCCGAGGTGGTGTTGTTCCAAAAGAGATTATAAAACGATGTGACGGTGATTTCGAAGCCATCGAGGTTTCCGCTGGAGAAATTGGTACTGAGAAGGTTGGAATCGGAGTTGGAAGTGATGAGAAATCCGGATGAGGCATTGGAAAGGGCCGAAGAGGTCCGCAGCGTGTTGGAATCAGATCCGTTCGTGACAAGAAACCCCTGGGCTCCGGCGTCCGAGACGGTGGTGGATTCGATGATATTGCCATCAGAGTTATTGAGTTCGAGGCCGAAGGTTCCGGGGGAAAAGACGGTTACGGATTGGGCTGTGTTGGAGTCAGAGGAAACGAAATCGAGACCTCCTCCCACCGGAGTTTCGATTATGATCCCTTGGAAGCGATTGAACGAGGAGGTGATGACTTGAATGCCGGTGGTGCAACCGGTGATCGCGATATTCTGAAAAAGAGAGCCTTCGGAATTCGTATCGACGAGAAGGGCGGTTCCGTGGCTTTGGAGAGTGATGGAATCGAGGGATGCGGAAGCGCGCTTCGGCGTCACGGCGGTGATATGGATACCGGTGAAGGCATTGGAGATCCGAAGATTCGAGAGATGAATGCCGGAATCGAGGATTTGGAATTGGAGGGAGCCGGATGAAGAGGAATCGCCGAAATCGAGGTCGGCGGCGAAGGAGTCGGCTCCGATGATCCAGAGGGGACCTGTGTTGATGGAAAGCACGGCCGTCTCTCTGATTTCTCCTACATCGACATAGACGGTCTCTCCGGCCTTGAGGAGGGGAATAATGTTTCCGAGGGAATTCTTGGGAGCGTTGGGAGCGGTTCCGGCATTGTCGGGAGCGCCGACAGCGAAGGTGAACGAATCTCCTACTCTCGAGGTATCATTGATGTACCAGACACCGGAAGGGGGGGAGGAAAGAATGAAGGTATCGGTTGGAGAAAAGGAGACATTGCCGATGCTGTCCACGGCGAGGACACGCCAGAACCAAAGGGAATCCGCCAGCGGGCCGGAGGGCGTGAAATTCGTGTCCGGCGGGGAGAGAGAAGCGGAATCGGCGAGGACGGTAAACCCCGGATTTCCGGAGATCTGGAGAATGTAATTTTTGAGGCCGCTTTGGGAATCGGAGGAAGAAGACCATTCGAAAGTGGGAAGGATTTGATTCGAGGAGCCGGAAGGGGGTTGCAACAGGGAGACGGTATCGGGGGCGATGGTATCGGGGCGAAAGGTCAGAAGCACGGAATCACCGGCTCCGCCGCTGTCCGTCACGGTCAAAACGACGATTGTTTCGGCGACAGCGTGCCTTGGTTTGAGGTGGAAGATCGCCTCGAGCGGCACGGCTCCGTCTGTCTGGGGAGGCGAATCGAAAGCCGCGGAGGCGGTCAACGTGTCCGCGTTGTTGGATTTCACGGACACGGTGATCGTGATGGTCTGAGTTTCCGCGGCGAACCAAACGGTGTCTCCCGCGGGCGAGGTATCCAGGGGAGCGGGAGCGAAGAATCGGTCCGGAGTATCGCTCGAGACGGAGAGGGAGGTGATGACGGGCGTTTCCGTAACGGAAGAAAGAAAATGTTCGACGAGGATCTTTCCAGGAGGAACGGTCATCGAGCCGAGAGGAGAGCCGTTTTCGTAAAAGGTGACGGTCTTGGCCGTCGCATAGGGGTTGAAGGCGATGTAACTGCGCCGTCCGGGGCTGTCGAAGGTTGCGCTGAGCGGAAAATCGGAGGTTACATTGGGGGCGATGGAGCCCAGCGCGTGAAAATTGTGAATGTGATGGAAGATATTGGAGTAATTTTGGTATTGTCCTTCGTTGAGCACAACGGAGGAGTCGAAATCGGCGATGGCTTGAGCCGGATCGAAGACGGACTCCAGTTTCCACAACGTGCCGTACCATTCGTTGGGATGAGGACCGCCGGGAGCGGCCTGCATTTCGTTGTAGATGAGTTTTACCTGCGCGGAGTCGCGCGCGAAATGGAGGGTCGTAGGGAAGAAGGGCGTGGCTTGAATTCCGACGACGCGTTCGGGAGCGCCGCCGAAGAAGGTCGTGTATTCGGCCTTGCCCCCCCAAACAATGGAAGCCATCTCCTTGCCGTAGCCGGGTAGATAAATGTCATCGTCCGAGTGAAACCAGTATTTCCGTGCGGCCTCGGCTTGAGTCACGTAAGCCCAGAGAAGGGCATCCCGCCGGCTCGCGTTGTTGTTTCGAATCGTCGTGAAGAGAATCGCGGCTCCGAGCGAGGCCATCGCTTCCCCCGTCGATTCCTGGTTGTTCCCGTCGCCGAAGGGGGACATACCGTGCGCGTGGCCGTGTCCTTCGTAAGGATCGAGAAACCGCATAAACGGGAATTCGTTGTTGTTGCGTTGGTATTCATAGAGGTGATCGATAACCCGATCGTAGAAATCTCCATAGTTGGCGAGAAAGGAGGTGTCGTAGAGCGAGAGGATGGCGGCGGCGTAAAGATGGTACCCTATTCCGAAATGCTGGTCGGTGTACGCCCAACTCCCGAAGGTTTCATCGTAGATGATATATCCCTTGTACTCTTGGTCGTAGTAATAGTAGCCCTTTTGTTCCACGCCGTCGTAGGTCGAGAAGTTTTCGAGTTCCGTTTTGACGCGGGCAATAAGGGAGTCGCGAAGTTCGGCGCGTCCCATCTGATCGGCGATGGGGATCATCGAGGCGGCTTTGCACATAATCTGACCTCCGATGTACATAGCGTACGGTTGCGCCATGGCATCGAGGTCGGCCCAATCCTGGTCGAGAAGGCTGTTGAGCGCATTGGTGTCGTAGGTTCCGGAATCCGGAAGAAACGGTAGTATCCCGTAAAATTTGTCTCGGGTCGTGAAGGAATTGGCGGCAACGAGATTCAAGGTGCCGCGAATCGTGCGGTAAGTCGCCTGGGTGGGGGGCGGAGCGACGGCGCGCGATTGGTGGTGAGGCAGAAGCGCCGTCAGAGTGGTGGCTTGCGCGAAACGGCGGGGGGTTGTCGTCACTTGGTAGGTCGCCGTGATCTCCGCCGACGTCGGATTATAGGACCAGGATACCTGGGATTGCGTCGGCCAGGCATAAGCGTGGTTGTAAAAGAGATTGAAGAAGGCGTCGGAAGGGAGAGCGGCGACTGAAAAGTAGTGGTCGGTGTCCGCGGGAAAATCGATTCGAATCTGAGAATTGGGAGCGCCTCGAACGTGGGTGATCGTGCACCCCGGCGGAAGAAAGATGCCGTATTGGGCATTGGAAGCAAAGATCGCTTCGATTCGCGCGGCGTCGTCGAGAATGGAATTTCCCACCGGGACGGCGGCACCCGAAGAATCGTAGAGATTTACGGTCCCGGCGAAATCGAGCGTGAGATGGAAAGAATCCGCCATCTCGAAAAAGACATAAGGATTCCCTTGACCGTACGTGGCAACAAGCGTGTCTCCGGAGTTGTGCGGTGTATCGCTCCAGACGACCGAAATGTACCAGTCACTGAACGTATCCAGTCGGGCGTCGTTTGAAAGAAGACTGTCGCCGTTGGCATAAGTGGGAATGATCGACATATCCGCCGTGAACGAAGCGATCTGGACGGGATTGTCCGCGGTACCGACAATGATGCCGGATCCCGGACTGTCAATGTCCAGTCCCTTCGCGGTGGCTTGATAGGCGAGAGGAAATCCGAAGTGAGCAAAGGAATACTTTTGTGAGACGACGGAGGAATACCAACGGTTTGTTGGAATGGGGCGTCCGGTGCCGAGAAGATTCGCGGTTGCATAGATTTCCGGGCCTCCGCCTTCCGTACCGGCGGCGTTGAGCAAAACAAGCGGGTACTCGCTCAGGTCCGGCGTATCGGCCCAGGAGGATGAGCCGGGACCGGGCACGATTCCCGCTCGGGCCGGAAGGGCGGAGAGAAGGAAGAAGACGAAAAAAAGGCCGGCGAAGCGAAGGAGTGGAGTTGCGCGGGGCTTCCTCGAGAGGGAATAAGGGAGGGGAACGCTTCCGGAGAATATGAAAACGCTTGCATAAAAATGGGAAAGAAAAGGGAGACGGGAGAGAGAAGGAACGTCGCCGGATGAGGCAGGGATTAAAGACAAGGTTGGAAGATTCGTTTCTTTCGAGGTTATCCGAGCAGAGTTCGAGTGCATTCCGCCCGTCTCAATCCGCAGCGGAGATTTTTTTTTGGAGGGGCGCGGGTATGCGCCGAAAAGGAGAAGACGGGGTTTTGTAGTCTTTTTCCGCGGGGAGGGGAGATGGGACCGGATTTAAGGCAGACGAAAAAGGAGGGCCTGTTCCCGGGATCATGAGGGGGGATTATCGAGCGAGCGTCTCTTCGTAGATTGTCTCGTGATCAAGCGTGTCTGAGTGGATACTTTTTCTCGGGAGTTCGTTATCTCTTCCGTTATAAAGTTATGAAGGAGTTCGACAGCGACCTCTCCCATATCTTCTCCTGCCTGACGGACGCTGGTCAGGGAAGGGGAAACGATTTCGCAAGCGAGGCTGTCGTCAAAACCCGCGACGGAAACACGGTCGGGGACCGAGATGCCGTTTTCCCGCAACTCGAGAAGAGCCCCGATGGCGAGCATATCATTGGCTCCCACCACGGCCGTCAGTTCGTCCAAACCGCTTTGGAGTATTTTCCTCATAGCGCGGCGTCCGGCGTGATGGTCCTCCCTCCAATCGACATAGAGGGATTCGATTCGGGTCGGGTCGGAGCATTCCTTCCGGAGAGTTTCGCGGAACCCTTTTTCTCTCTGCTGAACAGTCGGGTGATTTTCCGGGCCTCCGATGAAGAGGAATTGCCTGTGGCCGAGACTGAGGAGATAGCGAGCCAACAGAGAGGCGCCTTCTCTATTTTGCGAAAAGACGCTGGGATAATCCGGAAGATTATCGTCGAGGATGACGACGGGTATGTGGATCTTCTCAAGGACTGCGGAGGAGGTTTCTTCGTTGGAGAGAGGGCCGAAAAGGAGGATCCCATCGAGGAAACTTTGATAAGGGATCGTTGAGGCGGTTCCGTTTCGGTAAGGAAAATAAAGAAGGTGATAGCCGAGACGCGTCACGGTCTGTTCGACCCCGTGAAGGACGCGTGAGTAAAATTCCCCGTGAGGGTATTCGAGGGTTGGAACTGCCATTCCAATTATCCCACTTCGCCGAGCGGCCAAGCCCCGCGCCATCAGATTCGGCACGTAACCCAACTCCTCTGCGGTCTTCTTGACCCGCTCGATTGTCGAGGTTTTGAGCGTGGCCTTTCCCGTCAGCGCGCGTGAGACGGTCGATTCCGACAGGCCGAGGGTACGAGCGATTTCTCTGATCGTGACACTCATCTCTGTTTTTCAACTCCTCTTTCTGTTTTCCAAAAAAAACAAACGCTTGCATAAGGATTAAAATCGGAAAAAAATGAAAAGTCAAGACGTTGGGGATTGAAGAGACGATAGTTAAAAAAATTGAGGTGAAGGATATGGTAGGGGAGAGCCGCTGTCGTGGTTTCATAATCGTATTGGGGCTTCTCCTTACGTTTTCCGTCGTCACCTGGCTCAACACGGGGATGCCGGTCTTTTCAAGATTCCCACTTCGTTCGCTCATTGTTGCATTTCTCTTTCTTTTCGGCGCGAGAAGGATGGGATTATGGTTGGGCCAAGCGGATTTTTTCTTCGGCACGGCCGTCGGGCTTGGAATTCTTTCTCTCCTCCCCATCCTTTTTCATCTCATCGGGATTTTTTCGCGTCGCATGCTTGGCGCGGCCGATATTGTTATCCTCACGATCGCGGTGATCTCCTGGCTGAAGTCATCTTTCTCCGGAAGGGGAAAATCGGAAGGAAGAGGAGAGCCTTTGAAGTCGGCTCCGCGCGTCAGCGGTTTCAGGTCTCTTCTGATTGGATTAGGGGTTTTCGGCATGGCTTGGGCCTTCTTGGCCGCGCTTCCTCCGCCGATGGGAATGGATGCCTTGACCTACCATTTGGGGCTTCCGGTTCAATATTTGTCTCGAGAGAGTCTTTCGATTCCGAACGAGATCGTTTATTACCGGTACAATCAGGGGGGAGAAATGATCTTCCTCCAGTCACTGTTGTGGGATCGTTCAGGCCGAGCCGCCACACTGTTCCTGTTCGGAACGTTTCTTCTCACGGCGTTGGCCGGCGCGACGTTTGGAGGAGAGATTTCGGATTGTTCCGAACGGGAAAATCTTTCAGACGGGAAGCGTAATCTCACGGTGTCGCTGACATTCGCCGCTCTTGCGACAACGCCCCTGGGAGCGATTCTGGTGGCGCATACAAAGCCGGACCTCTTGGCGGCTTTTTTTTATCTGGTTGGTCTTCGTGCGGCGGTAAGGAACCGCACGTTATTAGCGGCTTTTCTTCTCGGTTCCGCTGTTTCCGTGAAGGTGACCGCGGCATACGGCGTCTTGCCCGCTGTCGCTTATCTTGTATTTCGTGAGAGGAAGAATTCGGGAACGGTGCTGGGCGCCGTGATCCTCTTATGTTTTCCGGCGGCGTTTTGGCACCTTCGAAATCTTTTTCAGACGGGAGCGCTTCTGCCCCAACAGACTTTCCTTTGGAGGAGTGTTTCGGGGCAGGCCGGAGCCCCGATTCTTTTTCGCGTGGCGCGTCTTGCCGGCAGCATGCTTTTCTTCCTCTCCGGCCAACTCGATGGTCCCTATGGTCCGCTTCTTCTTCTTCTCGTAATTCTGAGCTTGGGGGTACGAGGCGCCGCGGGTATAGCGGCGTTTTCGGGGGCGGGAGCGGTTGTGATATGGTTTCTGACGGGCGGAGGCAGCCACGCCTATGCTCCCGGCGGGATCGCCCGTTTTCTCTATCCGGCCCTGGTGGGCTTGGTCCCGGCGGGAGCCGCCGTCGCCATTCGGCTCGTCGAAAACGCGCCGAAACGCGAAAGAAATCTATTCTTGCTGGCGGTGGTGTTCGCTTTGGTCGTTAGTCTGAGTGCCTCTGTAAAGATTCTGGAACGGTATCAACGTTTGTTGCCGTATCTGTCCGGTGGAATTTCCGAGGAGGAATATTTCGATCACTGGTTGAGCACTCATCGGTTGCAGAGCGAGGCCTCGGGGATTCTACCGGAGGACGCCAAGGTTCTTTCGATCGGCGAGCCTTCGCTCTTTTATCTCGGACGCAACGCCGATTTCACGGCCGATGGAGATCTTCCAGAGGTGTACCGGTACATTCACGAGTCGGGGCACGATCCTGCTCGCGTGTCGGCTTGGGTGAAGAAGAAAGGTTACACGCACATTCTCGATGTTCCGCGGGAGTACGCTCGAAAAATGGTTCTGGGGATTTCCCCGTGGTATCCCTGTGATCGGGATCGTTTGGCATTGAGGAAGTATTTTCACCAATTTTGCGATCCCGTGTTGGTTGATGAGGAGCACGACGCGGTTCTTTACCGAGTTCGTCCGGATGGTTTTCCGTGAAGGGGCGCGGTGTCGGAGAACGCGGGAGGATTCAAACGCGATTCAGACGGAGGAGCGAAGAGATTTTTGAGAGCAACTGTTTGAGGTCACCTCGAGTGAGACCGAACCAGTGTGGTTTGAGGAAGAAGACGCTTGCGGCGGACGGGAAGAAGAGGAGCGCGGACAGAGCGATTCGAAGGGCTGAGGCGGGGATGACAACGAATCCGAGAGAGAGGGGGGAGACGGGGATGAGGCCGTCGATGAAGCCGCGGAGAGCAAAGGAGAGGGCGCAGGCGGCGGCGGGGATGAGCAATTCGTACTTCCATTCAAAACGCCAACCTTCTTGTTTGTGGATATACCAGAGCATCAAATTCACGAAGAGGATTTGGAGAAGCACTGTTTTCAGTGCGAGACCGACGGCGCCGGCACCGAGACCGGGTAAGGGGTTGTCCGGAGGAGCAACGAGGAAGTAAAGAAGTACGATACCGATCAAAGACCGAAGGATCGTAATGACAGTCAATGTTTTTGTTTTGCATGTCGCGTGAAAATAAATGGCGCTGAATCGCCCCAGACTTTGAAAGATCGGATAGATCAACAGAATTGTGAAGGCGACGGTTCCGCTCCCATAGGCGGCACCGACGGTGAGAGTGAGAATATCTCGGGCCCAGGGTATAAAGAGGGCACTCATTACGGCGCTGACTGAGAACAAGAAACGTGTGATTCGTTGGAAGACGATTCTGAGACGGGCATTATCGTTCCGGCCGGCGGCGTCAGCCAATTCCTTCCAGAAAATCTGGGTGACGGCTGTCATCAACAAGGCTGAAACGGAGACAAGGCGAAAAGCAATTCCGAAATACCCTTGTTGGGATGCTCCACCGAAATACTGAAGAAGCCAGCGATCAAGATAAACACTCAAAAACGAAAAGAGAGAAAGCACGACAAGCGGCGCGCAATAGGAAACGTATTCCGAGAGAATCTTTCCTACGGATTCGCCTTCGTCTTCAACAAATGGATAATTTTTTCCTACCGCAACGTAACCGATCAATAATGCGGCTCCGTAATCGAAGATGATGAGAAGAAAGACCGAAATAAGGTTGAGAAGATAGAAACGCCAGAGGACAAAGAGACCGGCAAAATAGAACATTGCCCATAGGGCTGTCAACCACTGAACGCGGAGGGTTTTGCGATAGCTTTCGCCTATTATGGTAATCGTGTTCCAGAGAACCTGACGAAACGTATAAGCAAGAAAGGCCAGCAGGATGAGGCCACGACTTTCATTGACCCAGAGACGGGCGATCCAACGGTCAGGCAACAAGAATCCAATGACGACGAGGGGGATGAGAGTTTGAAGAGTTAACCAGAAGAAATAAAGGGAAAAGAAGCGACGTGTGCGTCTTTTTGTGGAACAGAAGGTAAAAAACGCTTGCTGGCAGCCGCAGTCCAAGAGGGAACGAAAAGATTCAAACGAACCCAACAGAAAGAAGAAACGTCCATAGTCCCGCGGTCCCAACCCTCGGGCGGCGAGAAGTCCCGCCAGAAAGAGGAATCCCGATGTGGCGATGTTGGCCAAAACGGAATGGGCCATCCGGTGTTTCGTTCGGGGAACTTCACATACAGGGGAAGGACTTTGAGAATTTTCCGAGAAAGACGTCTTCATTTCCCGGTAGCGTAAACCATCCTCTTTCGAAACGGGAGATTTTTCTTGTAGTGGAGGACGGGAGAGTGGACTTTCCCGTCCCGTTCCTTTTTTGCTTTGCCTTTCCCGGAGAGGACGGAACAAATTTTGAGGGACGGTATTCTCCGGTGGGGAACTCTTCCCGGGAGTAGAGACTTCTTACCCGCGGAAGCGGGTTCGTAGGCGCATTGGCAGAGCAAGGAAGGCGTGATAACATCTGTTCTTGATGGAACGAGAAGGCAAAAAAGAGAAGAGCCCTTGTGGGAAAGATTGTTCGGAACGGCGGAGGCGGATTGCGAAGTCGATACGGGAGATCCTGGAAACCCTGGGATTCGATATAGCGCGGAGCGATCTTCGCGATACACCGTCCCGCGTGGCCGAGATGTACTGGGAGATTTTTCGGGGGGAGCGCGAAGAGAACGAGCCGAAGTTGACGGTCTTTCCGAACGATGAAGGGTATCGTTCCATGGTTATGGTTCGCGACATTCCCTTCTATTCGATGTGCGCCCATCACTTGGTCCCTTTTTTCGGTGTGGGGCACATAGGTTACATTCCGGCGGAAAGCATCGTCGGGTTGTCGAAGTTGGCCCGGGTTCTGGAACATTTCGCCCGCCGTCCGCAAGTGCAGGAGCGCCTGACGGAGCAAGTTGCGGATTTCCTCCAGAAGAAACTCAACCCGCGAGGAGTTATGGTTGTTCTCGAAGCGCGCCATCTCTGTATGGAGATGCGAGGAGTCGAGAAGCCGGGGGCGTTGACGATGACGACGACGACCCGCGGGACCTTCGACGTCGAGGAGGGAGTTGACTACCGAAAGGAGTTTCTCCGCCATCTTCTTCGTCCCGGATCCGTTCCTCGATGACGAGCCGAGAGAGCGGGCTTTCGGTACAGGGGGCAAAAAGTGGGAGAGAATACTCGATCCGCGGGATGGTGGAGGAGAGGAGGAGTGGCGATTCGGTTCGCCCGTTCTTCTCGTTCGAGTTTTTTCCTCCGAAATCGGAGCGGGGGGAAATCGCCCTGTATGAAGCGGTCGAGCGGTTGAAGGATTTGAATCCCGATTTCGTTTCGGTGACCTACGGAGCCGGGGGAAGTACAAGGGACAAGACACTGGAATGGACGGAGACGATACAGAAGAGATATGGGATACCGGCCATGGCGCACTTGACCTGCGTGGGAAGTTCCCGGGGGGAACTCCACGGTCTCATCGAGGAGATCGATCGACGGGGGATACGGAATATTTTGGCTCTTCGAGGGGACCCGCCGCGGGGGACGGGAGAATTCCGGGAGGCACCGAACGGCCTTCGTTATGCGGAGGATTTGGTGAGACTGATCCGTGCCACCGGGCGGGAGTTTTCAGTCGGTGTTGCCGGATACCCCGAAAAACATCCGGAAGCGCCGGATATCGAGACGGACATCCGGCACTTGAAGGACAAAATTGCGGCGGGAGCGGATTTTGTTTTGACGCAGCTCTTTTTCGAGAACGAGCATTATTTCAATTTCATAGAGAAACTGCAATACGGGGCGAAGAAGACGAAGCGGGGGTGGGTCAGCGGCATCCCCGTCATTCCGGGGATTATGCCTGTAACGAAGAAGAACCAATTGGACCGTTTCGTCTCGATGTGCGGTGCATTTATTCCCGAACGATTGAGAAGAATTGTTGACGAGGCGAAGGATGACCGAGAAGTGGAGGAGAGAGGGACGGCGTTCGCGATCGAACAAGTGCGAGGGTTACTGGCCGGAGGAGCTCCGGGAATACATTTTTATACATTGAACAAATCCCGGGCCACCGTCCGAATCCTCGAAGCCGTGAAAGGAGAGACGGCGGCGGGATAGGAAGTTTTCCTCTCTCCCCTGTTTTTTTGCGGACATTCCTGATAGATTTCGTGGGCCGATGTGATCGAGGGGCGGGCTGGGGCGGCGGAATGCTCGGGAACAAAGAGAGGAGAGATGGGGACGAAATGAAGAGTGCGAGTGGAGAAAACGGACGAAGTCCCCGGGGGAGGGCGTGGAGACGGAATTGGTTTTTCGCCGCCCTGATGGTATCGATCTTCTCCGTTCACTGTTTCGCGGTCGAAGATCCGGCGAAATCGGCCGCCCTTTTCGAGGAAGCGGCGGTGGCGCGGGAGGAGGCCGCCGCGATCTGGGAAAATCTCGGCGAAGGAATCAAGGCGGCGAAAGCCTGGGCCGAAGCGGCCGCTGCGTGGGAGAAGGCTGGAAGGATGTGGGAGGAAGCGGGGAATCAAGATCGCGCCGCGAAGGCGTGGGAACGGTTCCACGCGGCGATCGTAAAGCGGGATCGGACCTCCGTGAAATTGGAGATGCTTTCGGGAAACCATCAGAAGGTTTCCGTCGGAGCCCTGAGTGATCCGTTGCAGGTACGGGTCGTGGACGGGGCGGGGAACCCTGTTTCCGGGGTGGAAGTGCGCTTCGAGGTGGCCGCGGGGCCGGAGGGAACGGGAGAAGGGAAGGTCATTCCGGCTTCCACCAAGACGGATCATCGGGGCCGGGCGGAGTGCCGTGTCCGAGCCGGTCGCACTCCCGGGAAAACGGTCGTCAGCGCCGTCGTTCCCGATTTGGCCCGAGAGGGTGTAACGTTTACCCTCGACGTTCAAACCGGGGAACCCGCGCGCCTCGAGGTTGTCAGCGGCAATAACCAGGTCGTGAAGGTGAATGAGCGGGCTCTGGCTCCGCTGGTCGTGCGGGTCACGGATCGTTTCGGAAATCCCGTCGCGAATGTGCCGGTGACCTTCCGGCTCGTTTCGATTCCCGAAGGAGCCGTCGGCGCGGGGCTTTCGAGGAACGATGTGGTTACGGATGCTTCGGGACTTTGCGGTGTCCGGTTCCGAGCAGGTCATCTGGGAGGAAGTTACCTCGTGCTCGCCGAAAGCGGAGATCTCGAAGGTTCCCCATCCCGTTTCGAGATCATTGCTCGTCAAACGATTCCGACATTTCGAGTGACGGGAATTCGCGTGGAGGGGACAACGGACACGCGTTCGATTCTTGTCGGAGGTCGATTGAAGGTGAACGAGACGTATCTCTTGAGCGACCTGAATCGAATCTTTCGGGAAGAATTGAAGAGAGTTTATGCCACGGGACGTTTCGACGACGTGGCGATCTATGTGGACGAGGATCAGCAGACGACGGGAGAGGGAGAGGTTATCTTTCGTGTCAAGGAGCGGCCGACGATCCTGTCGGTGAAGATCGTCGGAGCGAAGAAAGTTAAGGAGGCGGACCTCGTGGGAGGAATCGGCCTCTCCCCGGGATCTCCTTATTCGCAGCCGGCGGTCGAAGAGGCGCGGCAAACACTTTTGTCTGCTTTGGAGGAGAAAGGGTTTTTGCGGGCGACGGTCGGAGTGGAAACGGCTTGGATCGAATCCGGAGACAAGGAAAAGCCGGGGGGCGTCGATGTGACATTCCGGATTTCCGAAGGCAGCAAGGTCAAGATCGCGAGAATGAATTTCATCGGAAACAAGGCTTTTTCGGATTGGATCCTGAATTGGCATATGAAGACCGGGAAGGGAAAGGTGTACAAAGAGGCCGTTTTCGAGGAGGACCGCGAAAAGATCCTCCAGCGCTATGTGGATCGAGGATACCTTTCGGCTGTTATGGAAGACCCGGTCATCTCCTACGACAAGAAAGGAAGAATGGTTCTCGATATCGTCATCAATGAGGGGCCCCGGTATCGAATGGGAGAGGTGACCTTTTCCGGAAACCAGGCTCTCGATGACTCGGAACTCGCACCGTATTTCGCGGGTTTCAAGGGGAAGTTTTTTCGGGGCAAGAAATTCTTTCGTGCCGTGGACAAGGTTCGCTCCGCCTTCGCTCGGCTCGGATACGCCGAGGTGCGGGTGGTTCCCCAGGAAAAACTGGATCCCGAGAACGGAATCGTCGATTTCGTGATTCGAATAAAGGAAGGAAAGATCCTTTATCTCGAAGAAATCGTTCTCGAAGGAAATTTCAAGACGAAGGACAGGATCATTTTGAGGGAGATCCATATGAGTCCGGGGGATATCCTGAACGGCGAGGAGATTGCGGCCGCCAGGACGCGTTTGGAGAAGACGGGGTACTTCGAGCCGGGGTCGGTCCGCTTGACGCTTCAGGAGGGTTCCTCTCCGGAGAAGCGCCGTTTGATCGTTCAGGTGGCCGAAGGAAAGACGGGGCAGTTTCAGTTTGGAGCGGGTTACTCAAGCGCGGACGGTTTGGTGGGCTTCGCTTCTCTTTCGAAGAAGAACTTCGATCCCTTCGATTGGCCCAGTTTCACGGGCGCGGGGCAAAATCTAACGTTTTCCGCCGAATTCGGAGGTGAAAAGAACTCGTATTCCCTCTCCTGGACCGAACCCTACTGGCGGGGAAAGCCGATTTCACTCGGCTTCGATTTCTTCAATGTCTGGCAGGAGCGGGAGGGGTTTGACTGGCGGCGCGACGGTTTTGCGTTGCGCTTGAGTCACAAGTACGGGGCCAACGGCCGGCTGTCGTACAAATTCGAGCGGGAGAAAGTGGCAATCACGAATGTGACGAGCGCGGCACCGACGGACATTCAGATCGAGGCGGGATTTCCGCAAAGCGTTCGGAGTGTACGAACGACGACGGCGCTGACGACCGGTTTCGTTCACGATACCCGGGACGACGTTCGGTTTCCGACCGAAGGCCACTGGCTGGAACTCTCGAACGAACTCGCCGGCACATTTTTTGGAGGGAATGTCTCCTTTACCCGACCGAACTTTACTTTTAAACACTTCATTCCCATTGGGTCCAAGCACGTTTTTGCTTATCGCTTTCAGTATAGTACGGTTTCGAATTTCTTCGATCGCAGCAATCCGATTCCCTCGGTCGAGAAGTACGTCATCGGGGGCGCCACTACGATCCGCGGTTATCGGGAACGGACTATTCAAGTCTTTTCGCCCGACAGGAAGACGGTAATCGGGCCGGGGAAGACCTTTACCTTGGCGAATTTCGAGTATCGTGTTCCCTTCTCGGAAGACAAATCGATCTCGGCCGCGCTCTTCGCCGATGTGGGCGGGGTCTTTGCGGGGGAATTCGAGTTTGATGCGAGTCAACTCGTGGCGGGTGTCGGAGGGGGAGTTCGGTTGACGACGCCGTTGGGCCCCATCCGGCTCGATTACGGTTTCGGTCTCAACTTCCCCAACAAGGGGCAGGGTGTGCTCCACTTTTCGATGGGACAGATGTTTTGACGGAGGGGGAGGTAAGAGTGGCGCGCAAACGGGCGTTGATTACGGGGATCACGGGGCAGGACGGATCCTATCTGGCGGAGTTTCTCTTGGAAAAGGGGTATGAGGTCTATGGGACGATCCGCCGGGCCTCGACACCGAATCTGGAGCGCATCGAAGGAATTTTGCCTCGGATTACGCTTCTGGAGGCCGATCTGCTCGATCCGTACTCGTTGGAACGGGCCATCGAGGAGGCCCGGCCGCAGGAAATCTACAATCTTGCGGCGATGTCCTTCGTTCCGACGTCCTGGAGTCAGCCGTCGTTGACGGCGGAATTCACGGCCGTCGGCGTGACACGGATGCTCGAGGTGATTCGGCAAACCGGACGCGAGATTCGTTTCTACCAGGCGTCGAGTTCGGAGATGTTCGGGTCCGCCCCCCCTCCGCAAAACGAACAGACCCCCTTTCATCCTCGCAGCCCCTACGGTGTGGCGAAGGTTTACGGTCACCACATCACGGTCAATTACCGCGAGTCGTACGGTCTTTTCGCGGTCAGCGGAATCCTTTTCAACCACGAGTCTCCGCGCCGAGGGCTTGAGTTCGTGACCAGGAAGATAACGGACGGCGTCGCCCGAATCGTTGTCGGG
The DNA here is from genome assembly GCA_003697085.1 of Candidatus Hydrogenedentota bacterium. Lineage (GTDB taxonomy): Bacteria > UBA8481 > UBA8481 > UBA8481 > J006 > J006. Next base: position 6,391 of record RFFU01000100.1, on the reverse strand, counting down.
GAGGCGAAGGAACTGAAATTGGGAAATCTCGATGCCCGACGGGACTGGGGATTTGCGGGGGACTACGTCGAAGCGATGTGGCTGATGCTTCAACAGTCCACGCCCGAGGATTACGTCGTGGGAACCGGAGAGGAGCACACGGTGCGGGAGGTATGCGAGATCGCCTTTTCCCGGGCGGGGTTGGAATGGCGCGATTACGTGAAGAGAGACGAGGCGCTTTTGCGTCCGGCCGATGTGGAACACCTGCGCGCGGACCCTTCGAAAGCGGAGAGACGTCTGGGGTGGAGACGGCGGGTGGGATTTCAAGAACTGATCGAGATGATGGTGGACGCAGACATCGAGCGCTGGCGTCGGAAGAAAGGCGAAAAAGCGTCTCGATAGAGAAACGAGCGGAGAAACAATCGGGCGAGGCGGTCCTCGGAGTGAAGAGAAGAGAAGAAACGTGAGGGGCGGTCAACCGGAGGAGGGGTGTCTTTTCAGGACAAACTCCACGACGGCTTGTCGTTCCTCGGTTTGTCCCGGCCGGGGTTCGTAGAGCCAACGCTTGACGGACTGTTCCGCGAGCCGATCGAGGTCGGGGAATCCGGAAGAGACGGCGAGCCGCGCGCGGCTGACGCGCCCTTCGGGGGTAACGGTGACGAAGAAGGTTACGCGGGCCTGCACGTTATCCCGTTCTGCCCAGTCAGGATATTCGGGCAGCGGTTGATGGATCAAGCGGCGGCTTCCCGAGCGGATGCCCGTGGAGGAAGAAAGAGACAAAGTTCCCGTGGGACGGGGCGGTTCAGGAAGAATATCCGTAACGTTGGGACCGACGGGGATGACATCGGTGACGGGTTGATGTTGTTCCGTCTGATTGGGTTGAGGAGTTGTCGGCGGGAGAATCGCTTTCGGACCGGTGGACCGAAGCATTCCACGGGGAGGAACGGGCCTGGGGGGCGCGGGCATTGCGGGGTGAGCGGCGGCGGAGGTTCGGGGCAAGCGCAGCGGTTTCTCCGTGGGGGAAGCGTCCTTCGGGAGAGGAACGGGGGTTTGGAGAGCGGCCGGCGCCGCGTCGTTCCGGGAAACGATACCCTTGGGTTCGCGGGGGAGGGGCGGCGTGGAGTGGGTGGCGGCGAGCAGTTGGCGGGACGGCTGGCGCGTTTCAATCTTTTCGGGGGCGACGTCCCAATCGCCCGCGAGGTGGATTCGTCTCTTGGTGGCGGGGATCGGTTCCGGAAACTCTTCGACGACCTGCATCGGTTGCGGGATTTCGGGAGTCACCTCGATCTTCTCGGGTTCGACCTTTACGTCTCCGGACGTGGGTTCTTCGAGCCCTTTTTTGGCTTGAGAGAAGATCTTCTTATCCGCGGAAAATTTCTTGAAGAGTTGTTCCTGGGGAAAGTTTTGATAGGCGATGGTGGAAGAATGCACGATTTCGGTGAGGGGGCGGGGGGGATGATGTTTCCAGACGGGAAGAAGCAGGGCGAGGAGGGAATGAAGGATGAGAGAGAGAAAGAGTGCCCCGGGAAAGACGCGATCATCCGATTCGAGCGTGCGCGTTCTCAAGAGGCGTCCTTCTTTTTCGATTCCGCGTTGGGATCGGAGGAAGAGGGCTCTTCCTCCGAGGGAACGGTGGCGACGTTGAGCGATTGGACTCCGACCTTTCGAGCGATGTCAAGGACGGAGACGACACGGCCGTGATAAACGAACTCATCGGCGCGGATCAAAAGCGGCTTCTTTTCTTCCGCCCCGGCGTTGGAGTAGATGGCACCGAGTCGCTTTTCGAGATCCTCGAGTCCCTCGACAGGCTTGCCCTGCAGAAAGATCTGATCCTGGCGATTGAGTTCCACGATAACAACTTCTCCTTCCACACCCTCGGAAGTCGCGGCCTTCGGAAGTTTGACATCGAGGGCGGAATGTTGGACGTAGGAAGAGGAAAGGAGAAAGAAGAGAAGAAGATTGAAGACGATATCGATGATGGGAGTCATATCCATTTTGGGTCCATCGAAGGTCTGCAAGCGATATTTGAAACGCACCGCGGTCAGACCTCGTCGTTGACCGTCTTGTGTTCGAGAAAGTGAATCAGTTCGGCGGCTGAATGTTCCATGGCGACGGAAAATTTCTTGATCTCGTTTACGAGGTACGCGTGGACGATCGTCGTGGGAATGGCGACCGAGAGCCCGAAGGCCGTCGTGAGCATCGCCTGCCAAATCCCACCGGCGAGAACCTGGACGTTGACGACGCCGGTGACTTCATCCGCGATCGAGGCGAAGGTCACGATCATTCCGATGATCGTTCCGAGGAGGCCGAGGAGGGTGGAGATATTGGCGATGGTGCCCAGGGCGCCGACGCGGCGTTCGAGCCGCGGGATTTCCTCCAGCGCGGCGGCGTCGATCGCATCGCGGATCGTTTCACTGGACTGGTCCTTGTTCTTCAGGATGGTCTTGAGAACACGGGCGATCGGACCGTGATCCTCGTCGCAACGCGCCATCGCCTTGTAAACCAGGTCGTCGGCAAGTAGTTCCTTTACATCGGCAAGAAGTTTTCTGTAATTGGTTTTCGCCCGGAAGAAATGGTAGAGACGTTCAAGGGCGATTGCGAGACCGATAATGGAAACAACCAGGATGAAATACATAATCGGTCCGCCGCGCTCCAGATAACTAACAAAAGACATTCCTCGACTCCTTTCCCGAAGAGATTTTGCTCAAACGATCTTGTTTTTTCATCCCGAAGCCGCAACTCCGACTCCCACGGCCAATAACAGCCACAACCAGGGGAACTTCTTTCTTTTCTCTCCCCGTCCTCCCCGGGGGGCCTTTTCCCGCCGCCCGTCGTCGCGGGAAACCGTGACCTCCGGCGGCTCCGGTTCCGGAGCAGTCAGTTCCGGTTTGCCGGGTGTGCCGGGGTCGGATACGCCCGGAGGGGAAACCTCCGGAGTGACGATGGGAGTCGCCGATTGAGTTTCGTAATTCTGAATTCCGATTACGGTGCCGGTATCGACCGGAACCGCGTTTTCTTCCGCCAATGTTGGTCGCAAAAACACCATTAGCAAACCGGCGATACAAAATAACCTTCCAAGAACTCCTCGGTTTTTCATCGTTCTCCTCCCTTCAAAATTGAACACAATTTCAAGAGTTTCCATCAGGAAACATTGGAATTCCCAGCGTCTTTCAATTTTCTCCGAAACCGTTCGAGTTCCTTTTTCCTTTCTGGAAATTTATCGGTCAGTTCCTCGAGAAGCGTGATGGCTTCTTCCGTTCGTTTCTGTTGGATCAAGGAATCGAGAAGGCCGATCCCTGCGGTGAAGCGAAGGGGGTTTTGAGCAAAGGCGGGCGAACGGAAGATGTATTCGTACTGAATCTGGGCTTCAAGAGGCTGCTGTTTTTGGAGGAAGATGTTTCCGAGGAGGATTTTGGCGGTGGCGAGATGGGAGCCGTCGGGGAGGAATTCGAGTGCTTGTTCCAGGAAGGCTTGCGCGGAATCGATCTGATCTTGGGAGAGGGATTCTCTTCCGAGTTGGACGAGAACGGCTCCGGCGACAATGTCCGACGAGGCCTCGTCGAGAAGGGAATGGAAGATTTGGATTCGAGAATCGGGAGACGGGGACAAGAGCGCGAGGCGATAGCGGCTCCAGCGTCCGAAGAGACTTCGGGGATACGAATCGGATGCCTCGCGAAAAACGGTTCGGGCCTTCGTCGTGTCCCCTTGCGCCAGGAGGAGACGCCCCGCGGAGAAGAGCGCGTTGGGAGCATATCCGCCCGCGATCCCCGCCGCCGCTAAAAAAAGCCGAATGGAAGAATCGGTGTCTCCAAGTCGGCGGTGGGTTTCCGCGGCCTGGAAGAGGGCCTCTTCCCGGACGGAGAGGGTTGTCGCGTTATTGGCGGCGAATTCGTAGGCCCGCGCGGCTTCGGGATCTTGCCCGGCCTCTCGATAAGCATCGCCGATCTTCAGAAGCGCTTCCTCGTATTCCGTGTCTCCTTCCTGCCACGCGGAGAGAAAATCCTCGCGTGCCTCTCGGCTCCTTCCCAAGGCCTGAAAGGCTGCGGCGCGGTTGAAGAGTGAGTCGAGGCGGAGACGCTTGGGAGCGGAGGAGTCCTCGATGACCGAGGTGTAGAGTTGAACGGCGCGCTCATACCGCTCCAGGCCGAAGAAGGCGTCGCCGGCGCGGAAGGCCGCATCGAGCCGGCGGTTGGAGCGGGTATCGGAGGCGACACGGGAGAAGGCTTCCGCGGCTCCTTCGAGATCCTTGCGTTGATAACGGGAAAACCCGATCCAATATCGAGCGTCGTCGATGAAATCCCGCATAACGTTTTTTTTCTTGGCGAGTCGAGTGAAGGTCTGGAACGCCTTTTCCGCGGCGTTGTAATCGCCGAGCGAATATTGGACGACTCCGAGGGAGTACGCGGCTTCGGGAGCAGCGGAGGAAGCGGGAAACTCGCGAAGAATACGCTGGTATTCGTGGGCCGCCCCTTCGAGATCTCCTTGGGCCTCACGCATCTTGGCTCCGTTGAGAATCACATGGGCCAGAACAGGCGAGTTTTCCTTTTCGAGTATGCCGAGGTAGCGGTCGTAGTCGGCGGCGTTGTTTTCCCGGCGCGCCAGATCCAGGAGACCGAGGATGATTCGTTCGCGCCACTCGGAGGTGGGGAGAGCGCTGTCCCGTGCTGTTTCAAGACGGAGGTGAGCCTCAGAAAGGTCGTTTCGATCGAGCGCATCGAGCCCAAGATAGTACGAAGCCGGGAGATGATATGCGTTGGGGAACTCGAGGAGACGGAGAAGGGCGGGACGGGCCTTTCGAATCCTTCCGGCCGCGATCAGGATCATCGCTTTCTTGTAGAGCGCCTCCGCTCGTTGCGAGGCGTTTCCCCGCTTGGCGGCGTCCTCGAGAAGGGACAAGGCGGCCGTGGAGTCGCCGAACAAGGATTTGAACCCGGCCGCCTGGAGCAAAGCGGCGGGAGCCTTTTCGCTCTTCGGGAAACGGGTGGCAAGCGAGATCAGTTCCTCGGTTCCTGTGGTTGTGTCACCGGCCTTGATGGCTGACCAGGCCTTCCAATAAAGGAGGTCGTCCGCGTAGGAGAGTTTTCCCTTCAACGCCGCCGAATACTCGCGCCGCGCGGACGCATAGCGTTTCTGTTGATAATAAATATCTCCCAAAAGGCCGTGGGCCTTGAACCCGGCCGGCGTACCCTCGAAACGATTTTGGATCGAGATCAGGGCTTCGACCGCTCGGCCGAACTCTCCCGTCGTGTAAAAGATCCGCGCCGCCAGGTAATCCGCTTCGGCTGCCAAATTGCGATCGGAACTCTTTCGAAGTTCCTGCAGGAGCGCCGTCGCTTCGTCATAACGCTCCGTCTTCGTGAGACAGACGGCTTCGAAGAGACGCGCATTCTCCGCTTCCGGATGGTTCGGAAATTCCTTTGCGAATTGATGATAGGTCGTTCGCGCTTCCGACCATTTCCCTTTCTTATATTGAGACCGACCCAGTCCCAGAAGCGCCAAGGCGCGATCCTTTCCCTTCGGGAACTCGTCGAGATATCGCCGATAGACGTCCTCGATTCCCGGCTCTCCCGTCTGTTCGAGAGCCTGAGCGAGCCCCAAGAGAGCGCGTTCCCGTCCCTTGTGATCGGGGAATTTCTCGAGATACCGTCGAAAATGGGGGATTGCCGATCGCGGCATATTGTTTTCCAGGAGCTGAAACGCGAAACGGTATTCTCTTTCGGCTTCGGCTCTTCGTGATGGTCGGGCCGCGGCGGGAAAAGCGGAGATACCGATGAGAAACAGGAGAAGAAGAAACTGAACTGCCGGAAAGAAATTCCGGCGTCGGCGCCGGCTCGGAGCCGGCGAAAAGATCGCGACACGATTCGGAAGTGCCGTCCGATGCGACATCAGGTTCGAGGAATCCAAGAAACTGCTTTCAAACGGTTTCAACATATTAAAATACGACAATATTTCCGGCATTTTCGCAAGGAAATCCTTCGACTTTGTGGAATTCGGTTTATGAACAGAGCAAGAGGCGTGCCGCTATCCCCAATGCCAGGAGTTAAAAGAGAGGCTGGAATGCTCACGAAGAGACGGCTTAAAGGCCCGGGAACTGTTTCGAGAGTCTGCCGTTACCTGATAGGGGTAGGAAGGACCGGTTCTCTCAGTCCCTCCCCCCTCCGAACCGTACGTGCGGATCTCCCGCATACGGCTCTCCGGTCAGTGGTCTTCCTCATCGGGACTGGATGGCGGTGGCGTGGGCTGTCTGCATGGTGAACAACCCGCGCTCCGCAAAGTAGGTATTCGGCCAGCGCTGATGATCGGCGCCCCGTCCTTACCTCCTTTCACTCCGTTTTCCAGAGCCTCCAGCATACGCTCCGTCCAGACCGCCGGTTCCACCCATGACCACCTGTCACGAATGTCTCCTCCTTGC
>RFFU01000099.1 GCA_003697085.1 Candidatus Hydrogenedentota bacterium | reverse complement strand
GTTGTTCCCGGCACCGCCTTCGGCGAGGCCTACTCTCATTATATCCGCATCTCCTACGCTTCCGGAGCCGACCACCTCAGGGAGGCGTTCTCCCGAATGGAGCGCTTCACGAAATCCCTGACTTCGAGGCGAACCACCTGACCGTCGGAAAGAAGTCGCGAATCCCGCCGCGCACCGGTACCGACGTTCACTCCGCCTCGCCGTGAACCGATCCCTTCCTCGATCGGCTTCGACGCCCCGCCTTCTTTTTCTCTGCCTCCCCCGGCTCGGCGGGCGCCTCCGGCTCCATCCTCTCCTCGACCGGAAAGAGAAACTCCGACGTCCTTCTCAAGACACATCCCTTTCGACCCGGAACACATTTCTTCTGGAGCTGAAGGCAACGGTCCGTGGCGAAATCATAATGCGGACAGGAAAAGGAACTCATCCGTTCGCCGTGACAAGCGCCCGCTTGTAGATTTCCTTGAGACGAACCTTCATCTGATCACGGGAAAAAGTTTCTCGAGCCAGTTTCCGGCCGCACGCGCCCAACCGCTTTCTCATCTCCGAATCCTCGAGGAGCCGTTTCACGGCGGCGGCGAGCGCCTTTCGATCGCCCGTCGGAACGAGAACTCCCGTCTCGCCGTCACGACAGAGTTCCGGCTGCGCCGAGTTGTCGTAGGCCACGACGGGAACCCCCGCCGCCATCGCCTCGAGAAGAACGATCCCGAACCCCTCATGATACGAAGGCAGAACGAAGAGATCACAGTGGCGATAGGCCGCGACCAGTTCGGTTCGCGTCAGCGCCCCCAACACGCGAACATTCGGGTCCCGAGCGATGTTCTTGTAACCATAATCCGGTCCGGCGATCAGATACTCCGCTTCCGGGCACCCCTCCCGAGCAACCCACAGGAGATCGTCGAGTCCCTTATCCCTGGAGAGGCGCCCCGCGAAAAGAACGCGCCTTCCCTTCGCAACTCCCGGGAAGGGATCGCGGTAATCCTGTTCGAACTCCTCCGGTAGGATCGTGGGAGCCAGGAGGCGGATGCCGTTCACGGAAGGATACATCTCCTCGAGAAGGGACTTTTCATGCAGCGAAAGCGCCGTCCAGACGGGACATTCCGCCAGAGCGCCATCGGCTCCCCAACGCAAGAGGGGATAGAGCCGTCCGCGGGGAGGACGACCGCCCGTCGGGGAAACGACGATCGGCACCGTCTTTCGGAATTTCATCACCCCATCGAGGGAATAGTATCCGAGATTGAAGGCGTGGATGAGATCCGGCCCGAAGCGACGAACCTCACGCCCCAAAGACGGCCAGAGCGGATAGACGTGGCCGGGTGGATTGAACGACCGGCAGCGCCGAATCGTTACGCCGTTGAGTTCGGCGGGAGCATCCTTCGCGACACGGATGCCGGCGATGTGTCTTTCCAAATCGCTACAAACCACGCGAACGGTATGCCCCTCCCCGACGAGCGCCTCCGCGATCATCCGCGCGAAATCGTCCGCCCCCCCCACCGTCGGGTGATAAGTGACGCAAGAGATCAGAATCTTCACTCTTTCTCGATCCCGATCACACAGAGGTTACGGCCGCTCTTGGCGCCATCGCGGCGAAAGGAATGAAATCGCCGATCGCATATCGTACAGCCGAATGGTTCGAGACGTTCGACAGGCGCAACGCCGTTCTTCTCCAGCCACGATTGCGCCGTATCCGGAAGATCCAGATTCTTCCCTTCGAGAACCGGTTCGATCTCGCGACTTTGAAGAGCGGAGACAACCTCGTCGCCGACCTCGTAGCAACATTTCCGAGCCGCCGCTCCGAGCCAGGCTCGCTTCACGGCCCGGGCACCACCGAGGAAATCGAGCGCTGTGCGAAGAATTCCCGCCGACAAGCCCCGCCACCCCGCGTGCACGGCCATCACGCGGTCTTCCATTTCGAAGAGCACCGGGAGGCAATCGGCCGCGAAGACTCCGACCCACGTTCCAGGCCGCGAAGTCCAGATCGCGTCGCCCTCTCCGACAACGGTGGGAAGGATCGGTCTAGCGACCGCACCGCCCGCCTCGAGCACGGCCGTACCGTGAACCTGCCGGCAAACGAAACCGTCTCGGATTCCAAAATCCTTGAGAAAGACGACGTAATTCTCGAGTGCCCGATCGAAATCGCCTCCCGTCTCCGGAATCCGCATATCCTCCGTCACCGTCGCCGTCCGAATTTTCACGGGGTTTCCTGCTCCTTTCGTTCCTCGTGCCCTCTTCCTCTTTCTTCGTCCTCCCCGCGGCCGATCAAGTTCCCGCCACCGTAAAAGGCAGCCATCATTTCAATCGAAGACGATTCAAAAAACAAGGCCCCACATTTCTCGAAAGGCGAGAGATTCCTGCAAGGCACGGCTCCGGGATTTCCAGACATTATTGAGAACCGAAGTTCTGCAGGTTCCCGGAAAAAGGGATACACCACAGAGACACAGAGATCACAGAGGATGAAATGAAAAAAGGAAGAGACCCGAAAAAGCCTCCGGATTTTACACATTCGCTTTTCTCTTTTCCTTTTTTCCGCACACGGAAAGCCCTTTCTTCACGTTTTACGCTTTTAGAAAACGACGTTCGCCGGTCTTTTCTTTCCTTCCTTCTCTGTAACTTCTCCTTGGCCTCCGCGTGCTCAGTCTTTTCTTCGTAAGCAACTTGCAGGAGTCCGGTTGGAAGAGAAACAAGGAGCCCGGTAAAGACTTCCGAAGAACTTCCTCCTTCCCTCCAAAACAAACACCCGGTTCGCTTCATTCCCTATTTTCTCCCGAAAAGTTTGTCCGCCAGTATCCCGCCCGCGATACCGAATACTTCAAGATGAAGCGAGGTGTATCGCATATTCACATAGAGCCAAGGCAGGCAAAGTGCCGAGACAATCACCGGAGACAATGCGACAAGTACCTCGGGAGCCGAAAGCCTCGAAACTCTCACACCCCCCGCCCCGAGAGCCAAGAGGAAAACAGACGGCCAACGAAAAACCCATCCCGGCCAATGAGGGTTGGAGAACGGAAACAAAAAACGCTGGCCGAACCAAATATGGATTTCTTGACGCACAACTCCCGCCAAATAGCGGAACGGAGCCTTCCGTATCGCTGAGACGGCCACGCGCCTCATCTCCTCGTCCGCCTTAAGAAGTTCATCATTCGCCGGATAACTTCCCCGGCCCGTCCAGAGCGCGTTATGAATTCTCCAAGCCCTCTCGGACAAAGGAGGATGGTCGAGATTCATCTGGCGGATCCCCCCATAGAGAGCCCGCCCGAATCCCGCTAGGGGGACCACCGAAAACCGACCGTTCGAGAAATGGTTCCAGAGACCGTACGGCAAGAGGATCACAAAACCGATCATAAAGACCGCTCCCGCCCGACCGGCCGCGCCGAAGAAACCCGTTCTCTCTCGAAGCCCGACCCAGAAGGCCGCTGCCGCGACAACCGGAATCACGGGAAGAAATACCCCTCGCGTCAGACCAAGAACCCCCGCGATCAAGCCCGCCAAGAGCCACTTCCCGCGAAACGTGAAAGAAATGCCGAGACCGAAAAGAAGATTCGCCAGCGGCATCGCCAACGCCTCGGAAAGAAACAGACCGGATATGGAAGCTGTATAGGGCATCAAAAGGGCGAATCCGGTTCCCCACAGCGCCGCTCCTTCCCCCCACCGCCGCGCCACGGTTCCCGCCAAAAATGTTATGGACAAGAGATCCAGAAATATTTGAAACCCCAATACCGCTCTCGGACCACCTCCCAACCTCAGAACCGTCGCAAGAAAAAGCGGATATCCCGGCGAGCGATATACATCCGGAGTGAACGGGAAATGCGCCCCCAGAGAATATCCGTAGCCTCGACTGAGATTTTCGGCCAAACGAAGATACTGTTCCGCATCCGAACGAATTATCCGTTGGGGGTACATTCGAATGAGTTCAACCCGAAGTACCGTCCCCAGAAGGATCAAAAGGAGAAAAACGACAACCCCTCTTTTCGACAGAAAGATTTTCTTCTCCATTTTATTCCTTGGCTCTCCCCCTTCTTTTCCGCCAATTTCTCGTCAAAACCCGATAGATCTCCTCCGAAGCCACAATGTGCCCGCGCGGTCCGAGATGGTTGTAATCGTAGATGACATCCGTATCGCGCACGGAATCTTCCAGCGCGGCGGGAAGATCAATAATGTGATCCCGTGGAACTGCGGAGACCAGAATCCGCCGAAACCTTTCCCAGAGGCGAAAGAAGCCGCTATCGGAATAAGAATATCCTTCCAGAGAGTAGTATCTGGGATGCCGAGCCAGATCCATCGGGGGAATGATAAAATAGATTTCGGCGCCGTGTTTCCTGGCATCCCCTACCATCGCGTCAACATTTCTCTCGAAATCCCGTATGTACTTCTCGTTCCAAACATCCGTTCCCCCTTTGGGGGACAGGTACCGATTATTGAAAAGGCGCCAACGGGAACGGATCAAATAGAGCAATTCCGATTTATCGAAGAGTTTCGCCATCAAGGAGAACGGCTGATTCCGGTGAAAGGCCGGCCCCAACTGAACATTCGGAACGTAAAAGGGCCAGGTGGCTGTTACGAGGTCGTTCCACCCCACATAGCCCACGACGTCCGTCGGACGAAAATTCCAGAGTTCTCTTTCGAGGTAGACGCGAACCTGGGCGCTATTGTATCCACCAACCCCCGCGTTGAAAACGAGGGCTTCCGGCCAACCTTCGCTCCGCAGTTTCTTCTCGAGAAGAAAAGAGAAAACCTCCGTGTCATAACATCCGGCTCCGAAAGCACAGGAGTTGCCGATCACGAGGACTCGAGGTCTTCCCCGCGCCTCCGGAAGATGGCTCGTGTCTCCCCGTATACCCGCCGCATTGATAAACGCCCGACCGTCGGGAGTAAAGAAGTTTCTCTTGAGTCGATAGCCGAGATACTCGTCCGGCTCCGTCCAAAAGACCGTTCCGCGGGCGTGGGCCTGCCATTTTCTTCGAAGACGCAACATCCCCTCCGCCGTCAACAAAAGGAGAGGAATCAAGAGAACCGAAAGAAGACGGAAGATAATCCGCCTTCTTCCGGCACCTTCGCAACGTCGGCGCGGAGGCGGCTTCCCCTCTGAATCACGGTTTCTCGCCCTCATTGTTTCTCCGGAATAAAATATATTTTTATACTTCCTCCAACCCGGTCCACCGGTGTGTATTCATCCAACCACGCAAGGGGATTCGGTTCTTCTCTGCGAGCCCATTGCTGCGCCATCACCTCCACCGCCACCCATCCCGCCGTCGGTCCCGTCAGTTCCCGGTACCGCACGCCGTAATGGCTGGGATCGTACATCACGAATTTCGCAAGCGCGAGTTCCGAGATCCCCTTCTCCTTCTGATACCGAGCCAATCGAATAAAATCCTCTCCGAAATCGATGTTGGAGTCGGATAATATCTTTTCTCCGCGCTCAATTCCTCCGACGGCGCGGTTGAAAAACGATGTGTAGGAGGGATAGGCGGCCAGCGCCACCGGAAACTGAAGCAGACCAAGGAGAATTCCCAACACAAAGTAAAAACCCGGGCGAACCGCCGGTTTTCCCATACTCTCTCTTGCAGAGTCGTCCGAACACCCTGGATGCTGCGAGGCGGAACGAGAAGTTGGAGAGGTAAGGCCGCAAGACCGGCGGATCGGTGGACCTTGATTTAACAAGGCTCCCACCGGAAAGACGAAAAGAAGCGGGTAAATCGGCAAGATATGTCGAATACCAATATTGATTCCTCCCACCAGGGCCGGCCCAAGTATAAAAAACCCCGCGAGCAGCGGGACCCACCATCCCCGCTCGAATTGCGGGAACCTCACCGACCGTACGGTACCAAAGAAGACGGCGAGGATCGTCGGAAGGCTGCTTTTGACCAACCACGCGATCGGAAAATAATACCACCAGCCGTGGGTCCGAAACTCTCCCAAAAGAAACCCCGGATGGCCGCGCCGGGCGTGCGCAAGGGTGTTTCCCCAGAGCCGAAGGTATTGGGGAGCCGGAACCGGCATTGCGAGAATTCGCTTCAAAACCTCCGCCCCGGGGAGAGAAGCGGTCAGTGTCGCGAAAAGTTTTCCCGAATTCCGCGCCGTGATCGCGGGGCCGACCGCACAAGAGTAAAGGAGCCAGATCACGCCAGCCAGACCCAGGAGATAAGAGAAGCCGTCTCGAAACGCCTTTCGGTAGGAACCCCTACGCGAAACGAAGATAACCGCCAGGCCCACGGGAAGAGTGAAGATTCCGTTGAGTTTGGAGGAAGCCGCGGCGGCGGCGGAAAGCGTCATAACAAAAAAATAACGGCGGCGGCCCGTCCGAAGATAACTCCACGCCGCCCACGTATGGAACGTATAAAAGAAAGTCAGGGGGATATCCGTAAGCGCGAACCGAGCCATTGCAAGGAGATTCGGAGAAAAAGCAGCCGCCGCGGCGGAAATCCACCCCGCCGGCTCCCCCCACCTCTGTTTCGCCCAAAGCCCTATGAGGAGAATCAAAAGGGCGGAAAGGATGAGGTTCGGAAGGCGGGCGCGAAAAAGCACTCTATCCGATTGAGAACCGTGGCCGTACAAGAGCGGCCTTCCTATGAATTCGTCGTACCAAATCCAACCCCTTTCGTCGCGGACGCCGGATGGAACGGAAAAGATTCCTTTGGGAAGCGGCGTAAAGAAGAGAGGTACGCTGTTGAGATAATACGAAAGGGGAGGATGAAAGAGAGCCGAGGAAAAAAACCAGTCTCCCGTTTCGTATACGTACCGCCCGGCGCCGATATAATCGGCCTCGTCGAACACACCCGAAGAATCAGCCATACTGGAGAGAGAAAGAAAAAAGTGTGCCGATACGAGAAGAACCAATCCCCAAGAAAAACGAAAACCCCTCACTCCCGCCACCGTCGCCTCCACGCCCTTCCGTACCGTATTCTCAATCCGAGAACCGCGGCGGTGTAACGCGCCAACGTTCGAAGAAACCGGGTCTTCGACTCACCGTATTCCCGATCCCTGTACCAAGAAGGCACTTCGAGGATCTTCGCATTACAGCGGACCGCGTGAAAGAGAAAGCGGATGTAATAATCGCCGTAGCCATGAAAAATTTCCTTCGCCGAAACCCGCTCGAAAATCCTCTCCAAGAGATTCCTCCGAAAGGCTGCAAAGCCGGAAAGATGGTCGGTGAGTCGGGTGTTGAGAAGATAACGGGAAAACTGGTTGAAGAGGTAGGAGAAGAAATACCGAATCTCCGAATACATTCCTCCTCCGTAGATGTAGCGAGAGCCCGAAACGAGGTCGAAGAAGGTCAGGTTCGACAACATCACGGGAACCACGTCCGGATCATGGCTGAAATCCGTGTCCATTATAACGATCTTCTCCCCTGATGCCGCCTCAATCCCCTCCCCAATCGATTCCGCCAGCCCCCTGGGCCCTCTCCTTTCGATCAGCCGAACCATCCCGTCCCCTCCGAAAGACTCCGCGATTCGTTGGGCCGTTCCGTCGGGACTTTGATCGTCCACGACCAGTACCTGTGCCTGAGGAACTTTCTTCCGCAGGCTTTCGACGAGCGGGACGATATGCCCCGCTTCGTTGTACGTTGGCAAAATAATGGATACCGGCGTCTTCATTCCTTCCTTTCCTTTCGAGTCGGTACGTGGTAGAGCTGAAGAATGATTTCTGGAATTCGAAGTCTTCCCTTGAACACGATCTTCCCCTCCTCCCGCTTCTTCCAATTTTGGGACACCTTCGTGGAATCCCAAAGTACCCATTCGGCTTCCCTCGGCTCGTCGAGAATGCTCATGCGCGTCGGATAAAGAGTCTGCCATCCGATGAAGGAAGTCGGATATACAGCCGCCTTTTCACCCGTAACCTTCGCAATACTGTATCCAATGTCCCGCTGGTCATAATGCCTTCCGCGAATCCAGGAAAGATCGACAACCAGATGAAACCCGATCGAAAGAAGCAAAATTGCGCAAACGGTTCTCCCGATTCCCTTCCCTCTCCCTTCCTGGTTTGCTTCTGAAGCACACATCCTCCCTTCGAGCGCGGCTCCAACCTTCAATCGTGAGAGGCCTTCCACGAGACCAAAAGTGACCAAAAATGTTCCCAGCGCGACGCCAAGAATCAATCCCGTCTTGTTCGGCGATAGAAATCGTGCCACGCAATAGCCGGCGGCCTGGCCCACCACCAGCCCCCCCATCACCGGCGTGACGCCCCTCGAATACTCGCCCTCCCGAACGGCCGCCACGGCCAAAAAGACGAGTCCCGGAACCGCCGCCACGATCCACCGGAGGGGATAATACCCTGCCAGGAAACCGCCAAGAAGGTAGACGGTTGTCGAGACAGCGAACGCCGTCTCGACAGCCGATGTTCTTCGCCTCATAACAACGGGAACCATAAGACCCAGCCCCACCAGTGCTTCCGGGAAACTCCGAATCAAAACGTTACTCCGGCAAATGTTGGCCAAACGTTCACCAAACGTTGGCTGCACGGCCACGCGGTCCGACATCACCATTCCGTACCACTGGATCGCATTCGAAAACCCCTCCCGCGAGAGTGATATTCGCGCCACACACCATCCCATTCCCAAAACAATACACATGCCAAAAAAGAAAAAAGCGATGCGTCTGAGCCGACGCCGGAACGAAACCGGTTCCGTCGCGAACGCGACCAGGATTCCCATCACAAACCCTATCCCGCTCAATTTCACAAAAAGTCCCACCCCAGAAAGAATCCCAGGCACCACACTTCCCTTTCTCCCATCCAGGGCACACGAAAGAACAGCTGATCCCAAAAAGGCCATCATCAGCATCTCCTGTTTCCACGAATACGAATAGGCGAAAAGGAGTTGTTGTGTGCCGAGGAGACAAATTCCAAGAAGCGCCGTCAAAAAATCGTACCGTCCTATCCAATAAACAGCGGCGCTTCCCAACATCAACACCAGCGCCGCCACGCTGACCGCGGTCACTGCCTCCGCGGAATGTCCCCAAAGCCTCTCTGAAAAATAAACCGCGGCGGAATGGAGGGGACTCCCTAGCGACACAGCCGTCTTCTCAAACCCCCATTTCCCTTCCAATAATCGATTTCTGACATTCCGAAGACACCACCCCATATCCCCGTACTCCGAGACGGAACCCGAAACCGCGGGGAAATCGGCTCCCAACATTGGAAAACGTAAACTCCCCAGAACCAAAAAGAAAAAAGCTATCGTGATGATTTCCAGGGAACGCCTCCGCCCTCCCTTATGCATCCCGCGTCTCCCTCTCTTCCTTTTCCGGCCCGCTCCCCTCCCCCAGACGCTCATAAAGTTCCACCATCGGCCTTCCGAAAACCTCCACGACCGCTTGCCGTACGAGCCCGTTCTTTTCATAAAACCGAACGGCTCGAATATTCTCCTCCGCAACAACGACGCAATAATCATCCACCTCGCGCCGCCGAAATTCCTCCCGCGACAGTTGGAGTAAACCTCGCCCTATTCCCCGGGAACGTTTCTCGTCTCTTACCACGACAGCCAAGAGTTCCGCTTCCGTTTTGTGGGGTTTCTTCGCGTAGCCCCCCCCGCTCAAAAGGCGAACAATGCGAGCCGGACGCCTTAAGAGGGCGGGCAGGGCCTTCCCGAGAAGAAGAATTTTTCTTCGCCTCAAGGTCCTATCCGTCGCCTTGCGAGAAACCGTACAGCAGATAAAGCCCGCGACACTCCCTTCCTCCTCGGCAACAAAGCCGAACACCTCCGGTGTCGCCCAAAGCAATTCGTACATTGTTTCCAAAAAACGAATCCCCAGTTCGGGGAGAAAACTTCCACGAAGCCCTTCCCGGTGGAGCCGCGCTACCGACGGTACGTCCGAAGCCTTCCACGCCCGGAAGGATATCGCCCGATCCCGCACATCTTCCCCGCCGCCCACGCTCACCTAAGAGAGACACTCCCTCAGTGTGCAGCAAATCCATCGCACATCTTCCCGACCCAAGTTCGCTCCTGAGGGAAGCGTTATTCCTCGCCGAAATAACTCCTTCGCAACGGGCTGTTTCCGACTTCCGGAATACATTGGCAAGGAGGAAATGGGATGGAAAAAGGGCCTTGTGTCGATTCCACGTTCCCTCAGTCGCCGCTCGATCCGGGTCCGCTTCACTCCTTTGGGAAGAAGAACGGAGACCATCCACTGGGAACTCTTCGCCCCAGCCCGCTCTCTTTGAAATTTCAAACCGCGTTCCTCCCCCAAGAATTCTCGATACCACTCCGCTATTCCGCGTTTCGCCAAGAGGATCTCCTCGATCCGCCTCATCTGCGCAATTCCCAGGGCCGCTTGGATTCCCGTCAATCTGTAATTAAATCCAATCTCCGGATGGTAATAGCGTCGTTTCGGATCCATGGAATGATCCCGCAAGAATCGAAGGCGCTTCCCCAATCTTCGACTCCGACACGTGATCATTCCTCCTTCGCCGGTCGTGATTATCTTGTTTGCATAAAAGCTGAAGACCCCAACTGTTCCCAACGCTCCCGTCTTCCTTCCTCGGAACACGGCCCCGTGGGATTCCGCCGCGTCCTCGATGACCGCGACTCCCGGACCGATAACTCGTCTGATCCCAGCAACATCCGCGGGATTCCCAAAAAGATGAACCGGGATGACCACCCTCGTGCGTCCCGTCAAAACCCGTCTCACCGTTTCCGGCGTTATATTCCAGGTCTCGGGATCCACATCCGCAGTCACGACACGCGCTCCCGTGTAAGCCACGGCATTCGCCGTAGCCACAAATGTCATGTCCGGAACGATCACCTCGTCTCCCGGACCGACCCCCAACGCAACCAAAACGAGATGCAATCCAGCCGTTCCACTGGAAACCGCCACCGCGTCCTTCACGCCACAATAGGCCGCAAACCCCTCCTCGAATTTCCGAACCCACGGGGAAAGCGATGAAATCCATCCGCTTCGCACACACTCCGCAACCCCGCGTGCCTCCGCCTCCCCCAACACGGGCTCCGCCACAGGAAAAAATCTCCTCTTCGGACCTCTCAGGCGCCTTTTTTTTCGTTTTGGCTGTGTCATTATCGGCGAGTCTATGCCCGCGAGATTCTCCTCTCAATCTCGTTTTTCCTTCGCCGGCGCCTTCCCTACGACCGGGAGCGAACAACACGATCGACGGAAAAAACTCTCGCCTTCCTTCGACCGCACGTTCGCGAATTCAAGAACAAGAAGAAAGAAAGGAAACGGGTTCCAAAGAGGGTTCGCCGGGCGGGAGCAGGAAACGTTTCCCTCCGGCTCCTCCCTTTCGGCTATTCCGAAGACGAAAGTCTTCTCACAGTCCTCCAGCCGGTGTAAAGTTACCGCAATGGGAAATATGGCCTCTCCTGTCCCCACAGATAACAACGGTAATTTTCCTTCGGCGAGAACAACCGCCGAACGTGATGAATGAAAAGGCGCGGTCTTCGCGAACTTTCCTGCGCTTCCGAACGGAGCGCATCCCCCCAGTTGAATCCCTTCATTTTTTCGAGAACCTTCGCGCTTCGCTGAAATGAAGAAGTTTCCGTATTTTCTTCTCTCTCTTATCCTCCTCTCCGCAGCCTTCTTCCGCCTGTCGGGCATTGGTTGGGGGCTTCCGAATGCCGAACACCATTGGTCCTACCGCGTCGACGAATCGACATTTCTCTTGATGCTGGGCGAGATGGACCCGGCACACGGAGATTTTGTTGCCGAATCGATCGGGCCCAAGGTCGGAGCCGGACTGACGTATATGATCGGGGCTCTCCTTCTGACGGCGAAAACCTTTGGTTACGTTCAATTCGCCAATTCGACTGATTTCTTTATCGAGCACCCAGAGATGCTCACTCGAATCTATCTTCTCTCCCGTCTTTTGGTGGCCCTTATGGGAATCGGCAGTGTTTTTATCGTGTTTGACCTTGGGCGACGGCTTTTCGACAAGAAAACGGCACTCGCCGCCGCCGCCCTTCTGGCCGTTTGGCCCGGGCACGTGCAGAACAGCCATTTCATTCTCGCCGACGTGCCGGGAGGATTTCTTGCCTTAGTGGCCTACGCCGCCGGCAGCCGAGCCCTCGCCTCCTCTTCCCGATTTCCCCTCTTCTTGTCCGTTCTCTTCTCCGCCGCGGCCGTCGCCACCAAGCTCTCCACCGCCCTGATCGTCTTCCCTTTGATTTTCCTTCCCTTCTTCGGGCGGATGAACCGCCCTTACCAAAAAGCCGTCCTCTGGGGAACAAGTTTCTTTCTTTTCCTTTTTCTCTTCCATCCCGCTTTGTGGAATTTCTCCGCCGTTTCTTCCGACACCGGTACCGTCTCGCGAAACGTCCTCCGTTTCGGGCGGGATCCTTTCCGAGCCATCAACCTCGGAATCTACTGGAACACCGGCCTCCTAGGATCACTCGCTCTGCTACTTGGTCTCTTTCGCATCATACGCCGCCGCTGTGCTTCAGACATCCTCCTCTTTCTTTCCCTCGCTCCCTTGACCCTCTTCCTCGTCTTCTCCGGCCAAGACCGAGGCCAGCTCTATTCCCCCCTTTGCGGTTTCGGTTCCTTGTTGATTGCCGGACTCCTTCACAAACCTCGATCCTGGAGATGCCTTCGTTTCCTTCTCGTCTGCCTTGTCTTCCTCGAAATGGCTCTGGGAAGCGCTGCCTGGACGAAAGAACTCAACCGTGCCCCGATTCACGAAGTCGCCCGGCGGGAGATCGAGGCGACCGTACCTTCCGGAGAAAGCATCGGTTTCATTCAGTGGTTCTTCATACCGCATCTTGATACGAGACGGTACCAAATGGTTCGCTTGACTTCTCCTCTGAGAACCCCTCTGGCACGATGCGATTGGGTCATCGTCGCCGATTATGACATCGACTTTCTCTCCAAGGCTCTCCAAAGTGATTTCACGCTTGAACGAATCTGGAAACGCACACCGTCTTTTCTCGGTTTCTCCTACGATCCTCCGAACGGAGCCGATCAGCGTTTCCCCTTTCCAACTCTCTTTCTCTTCCGGCGACAAACAGAAGAAACCACCCCTGCTGCCCCTTAACCTTCCTTCTCCTCTTTTCGGCTGCCGGTGTACCGAGGCCTGGACACGGCTTTTCTTGCCGTAATAATCCTCGACGCTGCAAGAACAGGCTTTTCCAATAGATCCTCGATGACATAAAAATACTTCCTCATACAGTTCGGGACAGGCTTTCTCGATGGATAGGTAAAACAGTTGAACGGTGCGACGGAAATCTGTTCTGCTCCCGCCTCCCGCAACGCATCCACGGTCTCCGGAAGAGAAAAATCGAAAACACCACGATCCGCCTCTAAAAGAATTCCAGCAAGAATCATCAAAGGATGAAACCGATTCGGCTCGATCATTATCACCGTCCCACCAGGCTTGACGATTCGCATTAACTCCAAAAGGCACTTTCGCCGTTCCGAATGGTGGACGTGATGAAGAAACTCATTGCCAAAGACCAAATCCGCAACCTCATCACTCAGAGGAATGCACGTCACATCTCCCAAAAAGACTGTCCCGCCCCTTTCCTTCGCTTCACGGCATCTTTCCTCAGAAATGTCGAACCCCAGGACACATCGTCCCTTCCTCGAGGAGGACAGCCGCTCCAGGAGATACCCCCTCCCGCAACATACTTCCACAATGGTCTCGGCCGAACCGAGAATGCGGTCAAGAACCGCAATTCTCTTTTCGAGAAAACGTTCAAGCGATTCTGGCACGGTTTTGTCACGCCGCTTCGCATAATATCTCTTTTGCCGACGCCGAAATTCAGCAGAGGAAATAGTCATAGGTATCGGAATCGTTCTCGTCGAATACCTCCTCGACATACACAACCGCCAACAGGGGGTCCTTCGAGACGCACTTTAGTGCGTGCGCCCAGAACGGTTTGACCTCCAACACGGCCGGGGTGGAGGCCTCGAGTCGGATGACCTCCGTTTCCCCTTCTTCGTCTTCTCCTTCCTCCGTCCCCTCCCCGATCCTTCGCATCATCATTTCGCCGCTTCCGGACACCACACAAAACCACTCCCGCTTTCTCTTGTGATAATGGTTCCCCTTGGTTTGACCGGGAAAGGCGGCCGTGAGAAAGATCTGCCCAAGCCTGCGAATTCCGATCTCCGGAAGCCGAAGAATCTCGAATACCCACCCGCGGGCATCGGAATGTCTCCGCAGGAACTTCAACCCGTCGCGCGCTGACTCCTTCACTGTTGAGAAAGGATTCCCCGAATCTTGGCAAGAACGTAATTCTGCTCCTCTACCGGCATGTGCGAATAGAGGGGCAGTGAAAGAGTCTGCTCCGCCAACCGTTCCGCACGAGGGCAGGATACGGCCTCATACTCTCGCTTCACGAAAGACAGCCTGTGGACGGGCGGCCAATAATATTTCCTCGTCATAACCCCCTCCTCCGCAAGGCGCCGCGCTATTTCGTCGCGATCCTTCCCGGCGTTCTTCGGATCGATGAAAACAGCATAGTCTTTCACGGTACTGACACACCGCCGGTCCCGGGAACAAGTCGTCACGCCTTTGCATTCCCTCAGGCCTTCGTCGTAACGGTCGGCCAACATGTTTCGGCGAATTATCCAATCGTCGAGCTTATCGAGAAGATGCAACCCGACAACTGCGTTGACTTCTTGAAGACGAGCGTTGAGGGAATCGAAACGGCAATCGAGATCGCCGGGAGGATGCCCGTGATTGATGAACAAGCGAAGATGTTCCGCAATCCCGTCGTCATTTGTTGCAATCAGCCCGCCCTCTCCGGTCGGCATTGTCTTGGTGGGCCCGAGACTGAAGACCTCTCCGTCTCCAAAACCGCCGGCCTTTCTTCCGTTCCGGGAAGCCCCGAAAGCGTGAGCCGCGTCGAAAAAGAGCCGGACTCCGTGACCGGCCGCCAGTTCCTCGAGACGCTCGACATCCGCCGGATGACCGAACATATGAACGCCGACGATTCCGCCCACCCCTCCTTTTGATAACTCCCTTTCGACTTCCTCAGGATCAATGTTTCCCCGCTCATCACAGTCCACCGGAACGCCCTCCAGACGGTTCCATCGAAGCGCCTGAAGCGTTGCGGAAAATGTGAAGGCCGGTAGGAGCACCCGTTTTCCCTTTGGAAACAGACTGAACAACGCCAATAAACCGCTCGTCCCGCTCGAACATCCGATGATATGTTTGACGCCCAAATACTCCGCCACCCGTTCCTCGAACTTGTGCACATAAGGCCCCAACGTCAATTGACCGCTTCGAAAAACCTCCTCCAAATCCGGAAGCATTTCTTCAAAAGGAGGCAACGTGGGCTTCATAATCGGAATCTGCCTCGGCCGGCCGTTCTCCAACGACACCTCGTATTCCCGAGAACCGTTCCTCCTCATCGAGAAAAGTACCCCTCCTCGAAATCGATCTGGCTCGCCGCCCGATCGGCTTCCTCGATCATCCGCTTGATTTCCTCCACACTTACCACATGGTCGCGGGAATTGTATTCTTCCACTTCGTAATCGATCTTCGGATCTTGCCGCCAGGGATGAATCAGGAAATATTCGTCTTGCTCTTCACACCTCGTCCGTTCCTCCTCCGAAATCAGAATCTCGTGAATCTTCTCCCCCGGATAAATACCGATGATGTCGTACTCGCAGGGGGCGCCTGCCAATTCGCAGACGGCCTTCGCAAGATCCACGATTCGCGCGGAAGGCGCTTTTCTCACGAAGAGTTCCCCTCCTCGGCCCTCGCGATAGGCGTACAAGACCAAATCGACCGCCTGGTTCAAGGTCAATAAAAAGCGTGTCATATCCGGGTTCGTGATGGTCAGTCTCTTTCCGCGGCGGAGAAGATTTCGGAAGAAGGGAACAACGGAGCCCCGTGAGTTCAGAACATTCCCGTAACGCACCGCGAGAAAGCGCGTCCCTCGATTCCGCGTCGAGTTCTGCGCGTTGGCTAAAAGACGCTCCTGGAGCGCCTTCGTCATTCCCATTACGTTCACCGGCTGAACCGCCTTGTCCGTGCTGATCGCGATGACCGCCTCGACCGCTTCTTCGATCGCCGCCTGGACGACATTGCGCGCTCCCAAGACGTTCGTCCCGATCGCCTCCGTCGGAAACTTCTCGCAATGGGGGACCTGCTTCAGTGCCGCCGCATGAAAGACAACCTCGACCCCGCCCATCGCCTCCTCCACGGCGGTTCGGTCTCGCACATCACCCAAAAAGAACCGCACCCGGGGGTCCGAGAAGCGATGACGCATATCGAATTGTTTCTTCTCGTCCCGACTGAAAATCCGTATCTCGGCGACGTCTTCCGCCAGAAGACGATTGACAACATAACGCCCGAAAGAACCCGTTCCTCCGGTGACGAGAACCTTCTTTCCGGACAAGAGACTCATAAAACGTTATTCTCCTCGGGAAAGGAGGTTTCAGCAATCGTTTCCTCGAGAAGTTTTTCGTTATCGCTGACCGGACGGCGAAAAATCATCCTTCCCCAAGCACGAAGTCCCATCCAAAGAACGTGGAATCCATCGAGCCATCCCGCGCCGTGGCGGTAGAGCGGGACGTCAATCAAAACCGAATTGTCCGTGCGAAAGCCGAGCCGACCGAGAATGATCCCGACCTCAAACGCCCCGCTGTAACGATATCCTCCATACCATCTCAAGAGATCAGCAAAATGTTTGGCCGGCATCACGCGAAAGTTGGATTCCACGTCCCGGTACCGCATACCTCCGAGCACCGAGGCCGCCGATGTCAGCAACCAGTTTCCAAAGATCTTGTACTTCGGATAAACGCGGAAATCCCTCCTTCCCAAAACCACATCGACCTCGTTGGCCCGGGTTTGATAATGATCACAAAGGATCGTCAGGTATCGGGGATCGTGCTGCCCGTCCGCGTCCATCTCGACCACAAGGTCATCCGGACTTATCTTCCCCTGTTCAAGAAGGTAGGCTACCAAGAGATAACCTTTCCGTAACGCGGTGGAGGCGCCGGCGTTTCTTCGGCAATTCACGATAATGAGTTTTCCCGTTCTTCGACGCCATTCTTCGAGAATTTCTCGAGTTCGATCCGTCGAAGCATCATTCACGGCAATGGCGAGATCAACACGGGGCAGGAGGTCGGTCAGCACCTTCTCAAGCATCGCCTCCTCATTGAAGATCGGCAATATGACGAGCCGGCGCGGGCGAACTTCGCCAGGTGACGCCATTTCACGTCCGTTCCCGCGCCGGCACTCCGACAACCGTCGCTTCGGGCGACACATCACGTATCACAACCGCTCCCGCGCCGATGACCGCCCCCCTCCCAACGCGGACTTCCGGTATCACGACCGCTCCCGTTCCCACGAAGACCGATTCTTCGAGGACGACTCCGCCAGCGAGATGAACGCCCGGGGAAAGGTAAGAGTGATCACCAACGAGAGTATCATGATCGACGGACGTTTGAGCACAGACGATGACATTCCGACCAACGCGCGCGCCCGGCATCACGACGACGCCGGGCGCGAGATACGTCCCCGCTCCGATCTCGGCGTGATCATCCACGGAGGCAAAAGGATGGATCACGGTCGCAAGAGATCTCTTGCGCTCGAAAATCCGGATGAAAACCTCTCTTCTCTCCGCCATATAGGTTGAACCAAAGCCGACGATCACCTCGGCGTCGGGATAATCTTCGAGAAGAGAAAGGGGGCCCAGCAGAGAGCGGCCCTGCACTCGCCCAACCGGCTTCTTGTCGTCGAGGAAGGCGGCGGGATGAGTCGTCGGAACCGCAGCCATAATCGAACGTCCCGTCCCTCCCGCCCCGAGAACCAGGGTTTTCGGTTTTGCTTCTTCCACAATCTCTTCCTCAACGCTTCTCACGATCTTCTCCAAAACCTACCGCTGCCCTTGCGCATTTCCCGCGGGTGAACGTTTCTCGTGTCAGAATACAACACACGCCTCCCGACAACATCTTTTTTCTTTTCAATCATTCGTGCTTCGAATTTCCTCCGGTTCTCGAAATTCGGACTTCGAATTTTGCTCCTTTCTCACCCACAAATACCGCCGACCGAAAAAGAGACGGTGTCCGAAGTTCTGCAGGTTCCCGAAAAAAGCGATACACCACAGAGACACAGAGATCACAGAGGATAAAATGAAAAAAGGAAAAGATTCGAAAAAACCCGCGGATTCAACGCATTCGGGTTTTTCCTTTCCTTTTCTCCACGCGGGGTAAGCGTTTTTTTCAGGTTTTACGCTTTCAGAAGACGACGTTCGCCGGTCTGCTCTTTCCTTCCTTCTCTGTGACCTCTCCGTATCCCCTGGTTTTCTGTGGTCTCCTGTCTCCTGGTATGCAACTTGCGGGAATCCGGCTCTTCTCTTAAACTTCCAGCCGCTATAGAGTTACCGGAGCAGCAGAATACCATCAAAGATGACGGAAAATAGACATCGGAACGATTCACCCGACATCTCCATCGTCATCCCGCTGCATAACGAGGAAGCGATTCTCGAGAACGCGGTGCGGCGACTGATTGAGATGACACGAACGCGGACCGACAATTTCGAGATTGTCCTCGTTGAAAACGGTTCCTCGGACCGTACCCGCGAAATTGGGAACTCCCTCGAACGCCGCTTTCGGGAGATCGTCTTTCTTACGATCTCCGAACCCAACTACGGGTATGCCCTGAAGGTCGGCCTTCTCCGAGCCCGGGGCCGAAGAATTCTTTCCGACGAGATCGATGTCCTCGATCCGTCCTTTCACCGCGCCGCCCTGGCCGCCTTG
>RFFU01000098.1 GCA_003697085.1 Candidatus Hydrogenedentota bacterium | reverse complement strand
GAATTAGTGTTCCTCTCCGTTTCCCGGGAAACCGAGTTGCGGCGGTGAGGGGGGAGCGAACAAGGATAGTCCAAGGAAGAAGAGGAGACAGAAACGATGCCCAGGGCCAAAGGCGCTTCGTCGCGCAAGAAAAGAAAGAAGATCTTCAAGGCGACCGCCGGAATGCGGGGCGGTCGGTCACGGCTTTACAAAACAGCAAAGGAATCGGTTATGCGCGGAATGGCGTTCAGTTACCGGGATCGTCGTGCCAAAAAACGCTTTTTCCGCACACTCTGGATCGCGCGGATCAATGCGGCCGTGCGTCCTCATGGGCTGACCTACAGTCGCTTCATCGATGCACTCAAGAAAAAGGGTGTCGAATTGAATCGGAAGATGCTTTCCGAGTTGGCTGTTCATAACCCGGAAGTGATCGAAAATCTGATCGGTCTCGTCCGTTCGGGTGAGCCGCCGCGCGGGTGACGCGCGGATGAATCACAGCCCGCTACCGATTTCCGGGGAAGAATCCGTTTTGCCGGCCAAGATTCCGTTCGGTTCCGATTCGGCGATGACGCGCGCGTCCAGGAAACTGGGAAACAGCGGGAGAGGTTCCTTCGAGAGGCGGAAGTTCATAGGCCGGAGTGAAAAACCGCTGTCATCCGAAGGGGGATCAGGTTCATAATGGAAGATGAAGTCCAAGCCATACTCGAGCAGGCGCGGTCGGCCTTGGCGGAACCCGGTGCTGACAAGAATCTGTTGAGGGCGCGTTTTCTCGGAAAGAAGAGCCGCTTGAAGATCCTGATGAAGGGCTTGAAGGACCTGCCTTCCGATCAACGTCCCTCCGCGGGCGCGGCGCTGCAGAAACTCCGGGCGGAGTTGGAAGAACTCTTCTCCCGGGAGAGGGGCCTGCCGTCCGACGGAAAGAAAGCGGAATCGAAAAAAGAGGCTTCGAGGAAGACGAGGATTTCCCGCGCAACGCTCGAGACGATCCTTGATGACTGGTCGCGCCCCGGTATTGCGCGCCGCATCGGATACGATCATCCTCTCCGCCGAACCACGGAAGAGATCATCTCGATCTTTCGCGCACTCGGTTTCGGCGTGGCCGAGGGTCCGGATATCGAGGACGATCGGCATAATTTCACCGACCTCAATTTTCCTCCCGATCATCCGGCTCGGGACACGCAGGATACTTTTTTCATTGATCCACCGGATTCTGAAAATCCGCTTCTTCTCCGGACTCACACGTCGCCCGTACAGATCCGTGTTATGGAGCATCGCGTCCCTCCGCTGGCCGTGGTTGTTCCCGGACGAACTTATCGTAGTGATGCGGCCGACGCCACGCACTCGCCGATCTTCCATCAGGTGGAAGGTCTTTTCGTCGACACGGGAGTGACTTTTGCTCATCTCAAGGGGACCCTCGGGTATTTCGTGCAGGGCTTTTTCGGTCCTGAGTACAGGACCCGCTTTCGTCCCTCGTTCTTTCCCTTCACGGAGCCGTCGGCGGAGGTGGACGTATCCTGCGTCGTCTGCGGGGGCACGGGACGCCTCGGCGGAGGTTCCGAGGGCGAAACCTGCCGAATCTGTAAGGGAACCGGGTACCTCGAAATTCTCGGCGCAGGCATGGTCGATCCGGAGGTGTTCGAGGCTGTTTGTCGGCGCCGCGGGGACCGGATTTTCGATCCCGAGAAAGTGACGGGATTCGCCTTCGGTATGGGTGTCGAACGTCTCGCAATGCTCAAACATAGCATTGAGGATATGCGGCTCTTCTTCGAGAACGATCCGCGCTTTCTGGAGATTTTCTCGTGAAGATCCTCAAATCCTGGCTCGAAGAGTACCTTCCTCCAAAGAGCGGGCGTCGCGATTGGCCTTCACTTTTGAGCCGATTGGGGATCGAGGTTGTGGAAGAAGTTCTGTTCGACGGCGGCGAAGATCGAGTCTGGGAATTGGAAATCACGGCAAACCGTCCGGACCTGCTTTGTCATCGCGGCGTCGCCCGCGAAGTCGCCGCGCTTCTCGATGAGCAGACACGTTCCGGGAGGCTTCCGCGGGGGCTGAGCGCGGGAGAGGCCGGTTCCTTTCCCATAACGATTGAATCCGATTCCTGCGCCGTCTATTGCGGTTGGGAGATGGAAGGCGTCAAGGTCGGTCCGACCGATCCTTTTTTCGCGCGGAGACTCGAGGCTGTCGGGCTCCGTCCCATCTCCAACGTGGTCGATGCCACGAATTATCTCTTGATGGATCGCAATCATCCTCTTCATGCCTTCGACCGGGATCGTCTCGTGGGAGGCAGAATTATCGTGCGCCGTGCGCGCCGCGGGGAAACGTTGCTTTTGCTGGACGGCCGAACGGTGGAATTGACGGAGGAAGACCTTGTGATCGCGGATGCCGAGAAACCGGTAGCGTTGGCGGGAATTATGGGCGGCGAGGAGTCGGCGGTCACGGAGAGTACGACCGCCGTTCTGCTCGAGGCGGCTTGGTTCGATCCTTCGGTTGTGCGGCGGACGGCGCGGAGGCTGGGGCTCTCGACGGATTCCAGTTATCGATTCGAGCGCGGGGCGGATCCGGAGGCACCGGAAAGAGTTATCGGCGAACTTGCGGCCTTGTTGGCGGAATGGAGCGAAGGACGCCCGGTGGGGGGACCGGTGATTGTTCGGCGTCGGGAGTTTGAACCGGTCCGGATTCGATTTCGTCCCGGTCGTGCGCGGGAAGTTTTGGGATGTGACATTTCGGAGGAGACGGCGGTTTTGGAACGGATCGGTTGTCGAATGGAGGAAGAAGCGGAAGGTCAGAGAGTGTATTCTCCGCCGCTCTTCCGGTGGGACCTGAAGAGAGAGATCGATTTAATCGAGGAACTGGCGCGTTTTCATGGTTATGACCGCATCCCCGTGGAAGTTCTCGGGCAAGCCCCGCCGACACCGGATTTTATCGACGGGCTGGATGGAGACGAGACGCGGGCCGCGTCACGATTCCGGGAGTTGAGGTTGGGGCTGGAAGGACTTCTCCGCGCGCAGGGCTTCGATCGGTGTTGCACCTTTTCCTTTGAGGAACCGCGGTTTGGGGAGATCGAGATTCGGGATCCTCTGAATCGGGAAATGAATGTGATGCGTTCCACCCTGATTCCGGCGCTCTGCCGTGTCGCGCGTACCGTCCTCGACAAGGCCTCTCTCCGCCGTATTGCGTTGTTCGAAGTAGAGAAGGTCTTCCGGAAAGATGAGGAAGGGCGGCCTGAGGAAGCGTTCTCGCTTGCGGTTCTCGTCGGTGGAATTCTCGAGGAGGCTCGTTATGACGGACGGGGAGAAGAGCCGGCGACGCGGGACCATCTGCTTGGTGTCGTGCGGGAGATCGGAAGGTTTGCTCGTATTGAGTTATCGTTCGCGGAAGCGGAAGACGGGGCGGAGACGGTTCTGGAGAATCCGCGAAGGATTCTGGCGGGAGGGACGCCCGTGGGTTGGGCCGGGGAAGCGCCGCTCGAAACGGTCGCGCCGCCTCACGCGGGAGCTCTTCCCGCCGGCGCGCGGATCTTCGGACTCGAATGGGATCTCAATGCGCTCTTTTCGGCTAGCGACTTCGGTGGGCGTCCCATCCGTTATCGCCCGTTGCCGAGATTTCCGGCTTCCGTTCGCGATTTGGCCTTTGTGGTGTCGGTGGCCGAGCCCGTCGGGCGTGTCATCGAAACGGCCCGGAAAGCGGCGGGGCCCTTCCTGGAAAGCATTTCTCTTTTCGACGTCTTTCCGCTTTCGAACGAAGAGAAGTCAGTGGCGATCAGACTGATTTTCCGATCCGCGGAACGAACCTTGACCGAGGAAGAAGTTCATGCGGCTTTGGGAAAGGCGGCGCGGGCGGTGACGGAGACGCTGGGAGCGCGCCTCCGCGGTAACATCGAGCTGTAACGGATTCTTCCTCCCGCAGGGGGAGGCGCGGGGGGCCGTGCCCCCCCTGAAAATCTACAGAGGAATTTGAAGCAGGATCAGCGACGCCTTCCCGCGGTTCTTTTCGCTTGACGTTTCCTGCGCAGTTCCTCGTCCCAGTCGGAAAGATAACCGAAGGTAACGGAGCGAGCCCACTCGCGAAAGGTCGTCTCATAGAGGCTCCACACGGGATGAAGGGGGCAGGGATTGTCGAGATCGCATTCTCCCCAGCCGAAGACGCATTGTCCGGGAGGCGGCCATTCATCGACGGCCTTTAGGACATCGATGATGCGAATTTTGTGAAGGGGTCTTGCCGGTCGAAAGCCGCCGTGGTGTCCTTTTTGGGCCTTGAGCAGTCCCGCCTGGACGAGTTTTCGAAGAATCTTGGAGAGGTACGGTGCAGGGACACCGGTATCGGCGCTTATTTCCCGGGAGCGAAGAGCGCGTCTTCCCCGTTCCTGACCGATGCGCGCCATCGCACGCAGGGCATATTCAGCCGTCGCAGACGTGAACATAATTTATAGCTATCATAGGCGGAATTGTTGCAAAAACAAGAGAAAACAACGGAGAAATAAATCCATAGAT
>RFFU01000097.1 GCA_003697085.1 Candidatus Hydrogenedentota bacterium | reverse complement strand
GCATCCAGTCGGTGCGTGCGAAGGACATCGTGGGCGGGATAACGATGGACACGATCACGAGCGTGCGGGTTCAGACGCTTGTGGGCAAGGTGGTGCTTCCGGACAGTGTCGCGGGGAAACTCCCGGCCGATCTGATTGCGGCCGGTGGAATCGATACTCCGACACTGGTGATCGACACGGCTAATCATTCCATCGGTATCGGTTCCAATGCTCCGGCCGACAGTCTTCATATCAACACGGGCCGGTTGGTTCTTTCCAACGGCTCGACGCCGGCGGGGCCCGTCGCGAACGGTGCCATCTTGTGGTCCGAGAACGTATTGGGAACCTTCGAACTGAGAGTGATGGACGGAGCGGGGAATATTACGACTCTCTCCCCCCACAACTTCAGCCTCTCGCCGCGAAGCGAGGACATGGCCTGGTCGTTCTACAGCGAGAATCCCGAACTCGGAAAGAAGATCAATGTCGATATGTTGAAGGCGATCAGAGTTTTGGAGCGCCTGAGCGGGGAGAAACTCGTGTATGTCGCCGGTCTGAAGAACCAACCGGTCAGTGATCCGGAGGGGCTCGAGAATTTCCGGAGATATCACGAAACGGCGGTGGAGATTTTGAGAAGGCTGGTTTCCGAGAACGAGGAACTTCGCGAACGGGTTCGGCTTTTAGAGGAGAGAATGAGCCGAATGGAGGAGCGCATCGGGGGAGAGACACGGTAGGACGGAGAGAAGCGAGGGCGCCGGGATGAGAGAGAGCCGGAGAGGGCGAACGGGAGTTCCACGGTGAGAAGACAAGAAGTGGTTCCCGTGAGAGTCGACGTGGGGCGATGCCTGCGTTCCTTCTTTCTGACGGTGCTCTTACTTCTTGGAGTCCTTCCGAAAGCCGCTGCGGCGACATCGGGATTTATGCGGAACGACACCTATACCGTGAGAGCGGTCATCAGCAGTGGCGGCGGTTCCACGTTGTATGTGGGAGGAAAAGTGAGTTACTTTACTAACGGGGGACCGGCGACGGGAGAAGTGGTCATTCCGGCGCGCCGCATTTTGGCGGGACTGACGCAATACTGGCTCGGCACTCATGACACCACCCCCCCGACGGAATTCACGTTATTGAATCCGGTGGACGACATCGACACGAACGAAAACTGGATCACGTTTCGTTGGACGGAGGCAGAGGATTCGTCGCATCCGATCTCCTATCGTTTGATCGTGGACACGGATATGGCGGGCAATTACGTGGTGGATTCAACGGTGGCGGAGACCTCGTTCTTGCGCGTG
The DNA here is from genome assembly GCA_003697085.1 of Candidatus Hydrogenedentota bacterium. GTDB lineage: Bacteria > UBA8481 > UBA8481 > UBA8481 > J006 > J006. The sequence continues at coordinate 57,122 of RFFU01000097.1, read as the reverse complement.
GCCGTCGCTCCGAACGATACATACTTTTGGCGGATCGTCGCCTCGGACATCCGCGGAAACAGTCGTACGGTCGGTGATTCGCTCCTGCGGATCTATACGTTGACGCCGCCGACTCTTGTCTATCCCGTCGGGGGCGTCGAGACGACCGCGACGTCGTTTCTCTTCGACTGGATCGACGGAACAACGACGGGACCGAGCATCACGGATTATCAATTCCAAGTCGCCAACGATACCGCCTTCGATACGCCGATCCTCGATTTCTTCCATAATTTCGGGACGAGCGAGACGCGGCCGTTGTATCTCTTCACGGCTGTAGACACGTTCTACTGGCGTATGCGAACGCGGGACGCTCTGGGGAATTTCAGTTCCTGGACCGCGGCGGAAACCATCGTTCGTCTTGCTCCAGCGGAAACGATGGCGCCGTTGGCTGTCCGCGGATTCACGCTGACCGCGTTGGACACGGGTGCCATTCTCATCACCTGGCAACGTTCCCCCTCGCTCGATGTCGTCCAATACAATCTCTCCTGGGATGAAGGGCGCGGGACGGCGGCGGATACCTTGCTGGCGGTGGTCGGACAGGATACGTCCGAATTTCTGAGATTTTTGACCACCATGCTGACGAACGGAAAGGAATATCGTTTTCAGGTTGTCGCTCAGGACACGAATGGAAACCAGGGGCCGGCGGTCTTCGGAAGCGTCATCGCCCGGACCTCGGCTCCCACCGTCGCCAACGGCGTGATGGAATTCCCGGAAGCGGGGACGAAGATCAGGGAAGGCGATTCGGCCTTGCCGATCTTCTTCACGCTCGATGGGACCTCCCAACAGATCGATTCGGCCGTCTCCTTCCTCCTCCAATATCGCCTCTTCCCCAACGGAGCCTGGACGGATATGTCGCCCTCCACAGTAGCATCAGAGAACGCAAACCCGATTGCGGTTGCGAAGGCAAAGACGGATATCGGAAATTATCGGTTCGTCTGGGACTTGTCGGGTCTTGCCGCCGATACCTACGAGATACGCGTGATTGTGAACGACGATCAGGGGGAATCGAGTTGGCTGACGGCGGCCAGCGTCTCGACATTGATCGTCGATCCGGCGATCGATTCGCCTTCCATTCAAACCACGGTTCTGAGGGACGGACTGAAGGTGGACAGGGTCTTCAGCGCTAACCGTACGGAGACCTTCCCGATCGTCAACGGCACGGATACCCAAGGTGGGTATGTCGTGCTTCCGGACGGCGCATTTCCTGTGGCGCAGGATACGGCCGGCATCTTCCTGTCCGTCTCGATTCGCTCGAAGGCGGGCTTCGATACCGACCTCACTTCCGTAACGGCACGCCCCGTTTGGGATGCCTTGGAGGTGAGCGTTTCGAGCGGAGATACGGAGATGGCGGGCAACAAGACGGCGACGGTCCACTTGACGTTCCGCGATGACAACCAGGACGGCTTCGTTGATGGGACGTTCGTCCGATGGAATACGCTCAAGATCATGAGGCATTCCGGGATTCCCGGAGACGCATGGGAAGAGATGCCGACGACGGCGAGTCAAGACCCGACGGCGGACACGCCGGGGTTTCTGGAGACGATCACGGCGCATTTCTCGATCTTTCGTCTCGTCGGCGTCGCGGCGTCTCCCAACCTAAGCACCTTTATGGTGGCTCCAAATCCGTTCCGTCCCAACGACGGTGTTGATGCGACAGGGAGAAACTTCACCGGAGCACCGGGGACGGGAATCTATTTCCTCAATCTTCCGCTCAAGGTACGCATCCGGGTCTTCACGGTGGCGGGGCGAAAGGTCTTCGATTTTCAGACGAACAACTCAACGGGCCAGGTGCAGTGGGATGTAACGAATGAGGTCGGACAACCGATCGCCAGCGGGGTTTATATCTACGTTGTCGAGGACCTTGGGACCGGCAATAAAAAGACCGGAAAACTGGTGGTGATCCGGTGAAACTCTCCGCTGCTTTGAAACGGAACCGGATTCAACGACTCGGTTTTGTGTCGGGATTAATGGTATTGCTTCTTACGGCGCCTCCGGCGGCCGCTCGTCCTGGCACGGGAGGCTCTTATTCGGCGGAGTTTTTGCGTCTTGGAACAGGCGCTTACGGTGCGGCGATGGGGGATGCGATGACGGCGGCGGCCACAGGGGTCCAGGCTCCTCACTACAACCCGGCCGGGTTGGCATGGACCGTGAGAAACGAAGCGGCGGCGTCTTATCAAAACCTCGTTCTCGATATCAATTACGGCGATCTCGTCTTCGTCCATCCTTTTCGAACAGCGGGAGCGATGAGTGCGGAGGTGAAGTTCATCGATTACGGGACGATCGAACGGAACACTCTGACCACCGCCGGGCTTTTCGTCTCGGGGCAACGGGTCGGCGATTTCGGGGCGCACGACCTTGCCGCCTCTCTGGGTTACGGGCGAGCCTTCGGGAACCTGGCCGTGGGAGCGAATATAAAACTGGTGACATCGAAATTGGATGACGCCAGCGCAACGGTCCTTGCGGGAGACTTCGGACTTCAGTGGGCCTTTGAGGATTATCCCGTGACGGTCGGCGCGACACTCAAGAACTTTGGAACAAAGATGCAGTTTGACGTGAAGAAGGAGTCACTGCCGCTTTTGGGAAGGGCCGGCGCGTCGTTTCGGCTTTTTGATGATAAAATGTTGGTGAATCTCGAGGTCGAGAAGGCATCGAAGGAACAGGCCGCCATCTTGATGGGAGTCGAGTATCGTGTCGTCCGATTCCTTGACCTTCGTGCCGGCTTCGACGATCGGAACGAAATACAAAACGGCTGGACGGCGGGACTCGGTGCCCACTTCGGCGACCTCGACTTCGATTATGCCTTCATCCCGTACGGAGTTCTTGGGAACAACCATCGCGTGGGGCTGCGCTATCGTTTCGGGCCGATCCGCACGCGCCGCCCCTGAATCGGAGAATGGCGGGAACGGGAGACGGCTTTCGAAAGAATCGGTCGAACGTGAATCTTCCGGCAACCGCCTGCCGCGTGCGTTCCTTGAGGGAAGTGAAGCGCAACCTCTCCAGTGCGCGAATGAACCCGGTTACGGAGGCTCGCTCGCTCCACGGGGGAGAAAGTCCGAGTGAAGGGAGGGGCGTCGGCTGAGGTGGGATCCCGAGTGTCCGGGGGTGCGGAGATCTTTGGAGGATTTTTCCTTCCGTTTCCCGCTTCCTCTTGCTTCTCCGTTTTGTCGCTTTTCCTTCTTCTCGAATTCCGTGATATTTTCTTCATAAACCAATTCGAGCGGAGCCGGTTGGTGAGACGTGGGCACGACGGGCGGCTCCGGCGCACGCGGGGCGCCTGTGGAAAACCGGTGGAAGAAATTAGGCGGTTTTTGTCGAATCTCATTTGACTTTTTTAGAGAATTGAAAGAGTTTGAAAGCACAGGGAGGTTGTAGTAAAGAACGTAGCGGGCTATGTGGCACGGAATGAAGGAGGGTAAGAAGGGATGAATGACGCGCCCCGAACCGTTGTGGGGTTGGATATTGGAACAACGAAGGTCTGTGCGATTGTTGGCGAATTGAGCGAGGGCGGGGTTGTCGACATTGTCGGGGTGGGGCAATCGCCTTCCGAAGGTTTGCGCAAGGGGGTCGTCGTCAATCTCGAGGCGACGGTTCGTTCGATAGCAAAAGCCGTCGAGGAAGCGGAGTTGATGTCGGGGGTGGAGGTTGCTTCCGTTTATGTCGGAATCGCCGGCGGCCATATCAAGGGAATCAATTCGCGTGGTGTCATCGCGGTAGGGCGTGAGGATCGGGAGATCGTTGAATCGGATGTCCAGCGGGTGATCGATGCGGCACGGGCGGTTTCGATTCCGATGGACCGTGAGGTCATACACGTCCTTCCGCAGGAATTCATCGTGGACGATCAGGATGGTATCAAGGATCCGGTGGGTATGTCGGGGGTTCGTCTGGAAGCGGAAGTACACATCGTGACGGGGGCGATCACGTCGGCACAGAACATCGTGCGAGCGGTTAACCGAGCGGGCTTCGAGGTGGACGACATCGTGTTGGCTCCGTTTGCTTCCTCCTTTGCTGTTCTGACGGAAGACGAGAAGGAGTTGGGGGTAGCGTTGATCGACTTCGGCGGGGGAACCTGCGATATGGCGTTGTTCGTGGAGGGGGCGATTTGGCAGACGGAGGTTCTTTCCCTGGGGGGAGTCAATGTCACTCACGACATTTCCGTGGGGTTACGGACACCGATCCGGGAGGCGGAGCAGATCAAGTTGAAACACGGGGCCGCGTTCTCGGAACTGGTTTCCGCCGACGAGGAGATCGAGGTGCCTTCCGTCGGCGGGCGTCGCGCCAAGCGACTTCCAAGAAAGATCCTCGTCGAGATCATCGAGCCGAGGATGGAGGAGATATTCGTACTTTTGGCGCGGGAGATCCGGAAGAAAGGCTACGAGAATATGATTCCCGGCGGAGTTGTTTTGACAGGCGGTGCTTCGGCGATGCCCGGTGTGCAGGAACTGGCCGAACGGGTGTTGGAGTTGCCGGTGCGCATCGGTGCGCCCAAGGGAATTTCGGGTCTTGTGGACGTCGTGAATTCGCCCAGTTTCTCAACGGGGGTGGGATTGGTTCTTTACGGAGCGCGCGAGGGGGCGGACGAACGGCCGACGATCGGCGGAGGCGGGGACGTATTCCGCAGCGTGATGAACAGGATGAAGAGTTGGGCGAAGGAGGTTTTCGGTGACTGACGGCGGGAACGGGGTCTTCCCAGCGTCGGAAACGGATTCGGAGCCGACGAGGGGCCGGTCCGTTTTCTCGAGGAGGACTCGTGGGAAAGGAGGGTGGGGCGAGCGGAACTAGGACGGGCGGTCGGCGATCGGTGACAGGGTATTGAAGAATCCGGCTTTCGAGCCGAAGGAACGTTGAAAGGAACACGGGAGGGAAGAAGCAATGGCGTTTTCATTCGATGTAGCGGACGAAGGGGCGACACGGGCGACGGTGATCAAGGTGATCGGCGTCGGCGGCGGCGGGTGCAATGCCGTGAACAGGATGATCCAAAGCCGAATGCGCGGCGTGGATTTCATCGTTACGAACACGGACAAGCAGTCGTTGCAGGCTTCGGTCGCCCAGCACAAGGTTCCGATCGGGCAGCAGTTGACGGAAGGGATGGGAGCCGGTGCGCGGCCGGAGATCGGACGCCAAGCCGCCGAGGAGGATCGGGAATTGATCCAACAAGCCTTGGCGGGCGCGGATATGGTCTTCATTACGGCCGGAATGGGGGGCGGAACAGGCAGCGGTGCGAGTCCTTTGGTCGCATCCGTCGCTCGGGAGTTGGGAGCGCTTACTGTCGGCGTGGTGACGAAGCCCTTCGAGTTTGAGGGAAAGAAACGGAAGCAACAGGCTGAAGAGGCTCTCGAGAACCTCAGGGCGAACGTGGACACCCTCATCGTGATCCCGAACGAAAAACTTCTTCAAATTGCCGACCGCCGAACCGGGCTTCGCGAAGCCTTCAAGATGGCCGATGACGTCCTCCGAAAGGGTGTTCAGGGAATTTCCGACATCATTATCGTTCCCGGAGAGATCAACGTTGATTTTGCCGATGTTCGCACGATTATGCAGGAGCGCGGTGACGCCTTGATGGGAATGGGCATCGGGCAAGGAGACAAGCGGGCGACGGACGCCGCGCGTCAGGCGATTCATTCCCCTCTCCTCGATGATATCTCGATCTCTGGTGCCACGGGCCTTCTGGTCAATATCACCGGTGGTCCGGATCTTTCCCTGATGGAGGTTTCAGACGCGATGGAGATCATCACGGAGGCTTGCGACGAGGAGTGCAACATCATCTATGGTCAGGTAATCGACGATTCGATGACGGATGAATGTCGAATTACGGTAATCGCCACGGGATTCAACACCAAGGCGTCGAAGGCGCAAACCTTCCAATATCCCAATACGGTGAAGGCGGCAACCGGCGGCTATTGGGAATCCCGCACGGCCTGGAAGAACCGTCAGCAGATTCGCGACACGGAAGGAATCGTGGAAGAGGTCGTGGAACCGGCGGCGCTGGCGGAGCAGGACTATGAGGCCCCGGCGTTCTTGAGGCGGAGATTGGCGGAGCAAGGATACAACTGATTCCGAAAACGATTTTCGCGAAGAGATGGATTCTTTCTTTTCGGCGTTCTTCGGGAGCGGTGAGAGGAAGAAGGGGAACGGCGTTCCTTTCGACTTTCTGATTTTCGAGGAGAGTGAAGTCGGGCCCCGCATTATTCTTTCTGAGACGGAACGGGATGTGATCAGGAGGCGGCATCATGGTTGCTGAGGAGTTGCGTTCGATCCTGGAGACGGCGGCGCAACTCCAGGCTTCCGATATTCACTTCCACGTCGGTTCTCCCCCGATCGTCCGTATCGCCGGAGAACTCAGGACGCTCGAAAACTTCGAGAAATTGACACCGGACAAGATCTCGGCGATGGCTCTGGAAGTGATCCGTCCGAACCAGCGCCAGGAGTTCGAGGAAGGGGAGGAGATCGACACGAGTTTTCCCGTTCCGGGGGTCGGACGCTTTCGTGTCAACGTCTTTCGGCAGCGCGGGACGAACGGTATGGTATTGCGACGAGTCAACACGACGATTTTGGGATATCAGGAATTGGGGCTTCCCCCCGCCGTCGAGTACCTCACCCGATTCCATACGGGCCTGATTCTGGTCGTCGGAATGACCGGAAGCGGTAAGTCCACAACACTGGCTGCGATGATTGATATCATCAACGAGAACCGGCGTTGCCATATTGTGACGCTTGAGGATCCCATCGAATATCTTTATCACGACAAGAACAGCATTGTGACGCAACGCGAGATCGGACAAGATACGAAGGATTTCGCCAAGGCGTTGCGGTCCGCGATGCGCCAGGATCCCGACGTGATTCTGATCGGCGAGATGCGGGATGAGGAAACGATCCGATCCGCGATCACCGCCGCCGAAACCGGCCATCTCGTTATGTCCACGCTTCACACGACGACGGCGCCCCAGACGGTGAAGCGGATTCTCGAGTATTTCAGCGAGGAGCAGCAGACGGTCATCCGCCAGCAATTGGCTTTCCATCTTCGCGGGGTCATCGCTCAGCGGTTGGTTCCGCGACTGGACGGCACCGGAATGCTTCCCGCGGTCGAAGTGATGCTGATGAATGCTCTCGTGAGGAAGATGATCGTCGAGGACAAGATCGGTCTTCTGAAGTCGGTCATTCACGCCGCGGCCAATGAGGGGATGCAGACGTTCGACCAGCATCTGGTGAGTCTCTACAATGCGGGGCTGATCAGTTTCGAGGCCGGCCAAGCGGCCTGCTCCAATCCCGACTCCTTTGGAATGTTCTGCCAGGGCTTCTTTCCCGACATCATTCAGGGGATTCTGGAATAGATGGTTCCTCCGGTTCCCCAGAAGATTCCGCTCGAAGAAGAACCCCTCTTCCCTTTCCCGGCGCGGGAGGCGGCGTCGGCGCGGCTTACACTTTTGGACGGGAAGCGCGCGCCCGCACCGCGTCTCACCCCGCGACAAGCGATTCTCTACTGGATCGTCGGCTTTCTTGGGATTGCTTTCTCCGTCCTGATCCTCTCTACCGCCGTCAGCGCCGGAGTTTTGCGGATCGAAACCGCGGATGGATATCACGAAGTGACGACAGTACCGATGCCGGCTGGGGAAAAGGTGATTCCGGCCGTCCCCCTCGATGAACTCTGCCGTGCTCTCGACGGAACCTTCTCTTTCAATCCGGCATCCGGAGAGATTTTGTTCGAGACGGGAGGAAACCGCTGGCGTTTTCTTCTTGACTCCCTTCTCTATTCGCGGATCGCCCCTTCCGGAAAGATCACACTCGGCGAACTGGACGATCCACCTTTGCTCAAAAAGGGGCGGCTCTATTTGACCGGTACATCAGTGAAGAAGTTTTTGGGGGGACGAGGAGTCCTTTTGAATCCGCCTCCTTCCCTTAAAAAAGAAAACGTTGCAGGGGCATCCCGTGGAGCGGGAAGCGCTGAAGGGAAGGGGAGAGAAACGGAAGCGAAGTCCGAGGAACCGAGGTCGGACGGTAGGAAGGCGGGGACGCCGACGGCGTTTCCGCGGGAAGTTCCGAAGCGGAAACTGGCGCCGTTCATTCGCAATATCGTGATCGATGCCGGGCACGGCGATCAGGATGCCGGGGCGATCGGACCCGGCGGTACGCTTGAGAAGGACGTCAATCTTGCCGTCGCTCTGAAATTGGCTCGCTTTCTCGAACAAATCGCCGCGGGAAAGGTGTGGTTGACGAGAAAGGATGACCGTTTTCTGGAGTTGAGCCGTCGCGTGGCCGTTGCCCGTGAAAAAAAAGCCGATCTTTTCATCTCGATCCATTCCAATTCCGCCGGGGGAGCGACGGGGCGAGCGGCTTCGGGGATGGAAGTCTATTTCTTTTCCGAGCCCTCGGACGAAGCGGCGCGTCTGGCGGAGAAATTGGAAGGCGGAGCCTTTTCTCCCGAAAGCGTGGGAATCGATCCCATTCTCTGGAATCTGATGGTCACCGGAAACGTGGTGGAGTCGCATAAATTGGCGAAAGTGGTTGCTTCGGTGGTACCGGCGCGGGTCGATGTGCCGAACCGCGGTGTCAAAAGCGCGCGGTTCTATGTCCTCTATTACGGAGTCGTCTCGAATATCCCTTCGATCCTTGTCGAACTCGGTTTTATCTCCAATCCTCGAGAGGAACGGCGTTTGGCGGATCCGGAGTGGCAGGAACGGGTCGCGAAGGCCCTGGCCGACGCAATCGGAAAATATCTGAAAGACCTCGAGCAACGTTATCCGAACGGAGAAGGTTGGGAACGATAAAAAACAATAGATTTCTGCAGCCTTTTGCCTTTTTCCACACCCATGCCCTTGCCCCTCCTCTTTTCTCTATTTCTCTAGTTGCATCGGAGAATCAGAGATTTTCGAGCAGGCGGGTGATGCGATCCTCCATTTCGTGTTTCTTCCGCAAGGCATCGACGGGGGAGACGCGCTGATGGATATAGGCGGGGAAGCGCAAGGATGTAATATGGACCGGATAGGATTTTCGTCCCCGGCGTGCCTCGCGGACCACTTCGGCAATCCGCCGATAGACCTCCTCGGGGGAGGCGGGGCCGAGCGTACGGTGTCCGATCGAGGCGCGAAGAATGCCGGCGGCTTCGAGAAAGACGTGAATCTCCCTTTCCGGATTCGGAGTCCGTCGGTTGGGAACGTGGACGGTGCTGACGGCCCAGGGGATGGGAAACCCCGGTCGGTGTTCAATCTCGAAACACTGGAGGGAAACGCCCTCCGAAAATTCCGCGACGTATCTCAGATCTTCGGGGAGTGAAAAATCGGCATCGGTCCTGTTGCGACTCCACGAATAGAGGCGTCCCGCGGGATCCATTATAATCAGAAGGGTTTCATTCTTTTCCGTCCAACGATAGACGCGGATCTCGTCCCGTTCCGGCGTGAAGATCGTTTTGAGGAAGGTTTCATCCTCCCCCTGCGGGTTCGGTGTAAAGAGGGTCGGTTTGGGACGGGAGGAAAGGTTCCGAACTAGTTCCCGGAAGGAGGAGGCAACGAAGACGTCGGGAGGATCGATAACAAGCAGATGGGAGGAATCACCGGCGAGGAAGGCGTGATCGGGATCGGCGGAGGCCCGCCGGAAAATTCGTTCGATCTCGGACTCGAGTCCCTTCGAGGGAGAATCGGTGACGACCCGCACGCCCTCCCGAGCGGGAACGCCGCCGATGATTTCCCGCACGGTGGTCGAGAGCGAATCGGGTCCGGTGAAAATTTTGTAGCGGACAAGTCCCCAACTCGTGACGGTGAAGAGAGTTATCCGCTTGAAGGTTTCGCGCACCCCGTGACGCATTTCTCCCGCGAGGAGGTGGAAGATCGGTTTTTCCTTGCGATCGAGATTCTCCAAGGGGAAATGGTGGTCGAAAAGACGAGAGAGTTCACGAAGGAAGATACCATGGCGTTTGGGAAATTCATCTGAGGGATAGGCCCGGATCTCCGTCGTTCGGTCCCTCCAGAGATTGTTCTTGAGCGCGAAGGCGAGGAGGACGATCGGCGATGGAGAATGAAAGATACTGTGAATTCGTTCGGGATCAGGCCGGCCGACAAAAAGTTGCAGGGAGAGGTGCCAGGTACCGGTTTCGGGATGAAGGATGAAGGAGAGATTCTTTTCTCCCCGTGAGGGAACATCGGAGAAGGTCAAACTCTCGATCGTGTCCTGCGTGAAGCGGCGCAGGCCGAACTTTTTGGTGAGGAGGCGGAGCCAGTCGGCGGTGGAGGAATCGGAGCGGTGAAACATACTGATCTCGCGGATCGAACGGTGAATATACGCCGTGATCTCCTCGGCGAATTTTCGGCGTTCCGAGAAAGGCCAGGAGAAGAAGCGGGAAAGATGAGCGAGATCGATCGAGGGGCCGATCCCCTGGAAGCCGGCCTTCAGGAGATGTTCTTGCGTGCGGATCAGCCGTCCTTGAGACGTCTCTTCGGAAACGATCTTGAGATAGAGGACCGTTTTTAGGAATCGGAAATCCTTTTCCTGCCCCGTGGAACGGAAGTATTCCCAGAGATACTCAACGAGAAGGATATACGGATCGACCCTCTTTCCTTCGCGGATGCGATCCCGGACGATCTCGGCGGGTGTCGGCCGCTCCGGATTGGCGGCGAGATTTCTCAGGAGGGCGACCTTGATTGCGGATTTGAAGGGCTTGTCGATGGCCTTTTCGAGTTGTTGGAGGCAGGCGGCCAGGTACTGTTCGCTTGTCAATTTTTGAAGCGGGCCGAAGTCCGTGGTCGGTTCCGACGCGGACGGCCAGAAGGAAGGCTCCGCTCCGGCGACATAAACCGCCGTTCGAAGAAATTCCTCCTTCAGGATAGGGCCAAAGGTTCCGGCGTTCTCCTTGTCGTAAGAAAAGGTGGCCTTCTGTATCTCCTCCAGATCGTGCAAGTAGAAATGGATTTCGAGACCGGCCTTCCGTTCTGCCCATTCCTCGATATTTTTCAACCGCTCCAGAGCGATGTGGCGGGCGTAGGAATCGAGCTTACCCGGGCGGTAGATGAGCCAGAAATCGATGTCGGATTCCGAGGTGAAGCAGGAGGTTCCGACGGAGCCCATCGCGAAGAGGGAGAGGAAATCGGCTCGGCGCGCGGGCGCGGAATAACCCCGCAGTTCGGGAAAAAGTTCCCGCGCGGCTTCCCGGGCCGTCGCCCGGAATCGGGCCGGCGCCAATCCCGCCGGCGCCCCCGCCGGCTCGCTTCCTGGAAGACCCGCCAAGGGATAATGGATCAGAATCGGAATGGCGTTGAAGACCTTCCACTTCAGCGTCGTGACCGTCTTTTTCAGCATATCGAGCCGAGATTCGTTCTGCTTGCGGAAGGGATCCGAAACGGCTGTCGTCATTTCAGAATGACCACGCGGGGCTCCCCAGTGTTCCCCCCAAACGAATCGTGATATTGCCCGAGGCGTCCTGAAGAGGCTTCAAGAGCCCGGCACCTCCGCCGATCTTTTCCTCAAATTGTGGAGTGAAACGCGCTTTGAGGGTGAGGTTCGGTCTGCTGGAGAAGAACGGACGTTTCAGGAGAAGAGTGCCGGATCCAGAAAGGGAGAGGTTGCCCGGCTTTCCCTTTATCTCTTCAAACTGGAGTGTTGATCCGGTGAGAAGGATTCGACCTGTTAGAGAAGCGAGGTCAAGTTCGGGAAATTCAAGGCCGGAAAGCCGAAAGTGTTTCACCTTCACGCTTCGAATCGTTCCTTTGAATTCACCATCGAGATTATCCTTGCCGTCGGAAATCGTCACTTCACCTTCGCCTCGGAGAGTTCCGGAGACCTGGAGAGGATTCAAAGCGGCGGCGAGGAATGTCTTTTCGAGGTGGATTCCGTCGGCCTTCGTCTTGAAATGTCGAGAGGAGATTTCGGATTCGAGCGTTCCTTCGGCGAACTTCAAGCGGACTTTCGCGGAGGGGTTGCCGAGAAAGGTCGAGAATCGAGGAGTCAATTCCGCCGAGGAGAGAGCCTGCCGGAGTTCTGGGCGGGATTTTGATGAGAGAAGCAGGCCTCGCACGGTCCACGTGAGCGGGAATTGATAGGCCGCCTTCGTGCAGGAAACCTCGATCCCGGCTTTCTCCCGCAAATTTTCCGCCACCCAACCATTCACGAGACGGGTGTAGGGAAACCACGCAAGCGTGCCTCCGAGAAAGGAGATCACGAAGAGCGCGCATCCGAGCAAAAAGTTCTTGTACGACATAGGTCCGATCATAACCGGACGGAGGAAAAGCGCAAAGTTACAAGTTGGTATTGGAATGGAGAAAGCCTGCAGAAAGTCAACTCCGATGGTTGCGCAGGCGTCCCGCCTATGATGGTGTGCGGTCTCTCCAGTCTGCGGATCCGGCACCGGTTCTCCAATCCGCGGAAACCTCCGGGGAGCGCAGGCATCTTGTCTGCAAAAACGGGTTCGTAGAGGACCACCTTTCGACCTCTCCGATCATATGCGGGGTTTCGCCCAGGAATGGACTGACACGATCCGGAAAAAAGGTGCCCATTTTTCGCCATGCACCCGGTATCGGAGGAGGAAAGCGGAATGGAATTCGGAGGCGTGATTCGGTAGGATGGAGGAGAAGAAATGAAACAATGGATCAACAACCCGGCGTTTCTCGTCTGTGCCTCCTTTCTTGCCGTTATCCTGGTGGGGACAGGTTTGCTTCTGCTTCCGGGCTCGACGGTTACGCCGTTGTCCGGCATCGATGCCTTCTTCACTGCGGTGTCCGCGACATGCGTAACGGGTTTGATCGTCAAGGACACGGCGGTCGATTTCACGCCTCAGGGCCAGGTGGTGATTCTATTTCTGATCCAGGTGGGAGGGCTTGGCATCCTGACCTTTTCAGCCTTCTTCATCAGTGCGATCACAGGACGGCTCGGGATTCGAGGGGCATCGGTACTCGAGGACACGATGACGCAAGATTTCATCACGGATTTTGGAGCGTTTCTCCGCCGAACGCTTGCTTTCGTCTTGACGGCCGAGGCGGCGGGAGGGGCCGTTCTTACGGTTCTTTTTGCGCAAGACCACTCCTGGTTGCGCGCTATGGCGCTGGGTTTTTTTCATTCCGTTTCCGCCTTCTGCAACGCCGGCTTCTCACTCTTCTCCAACAGCCTCGAGGGGTACACCACCCATTGGGGCGTCAACCTTGCCGTCATCTTTCTGATTATTCTTGGTGGGATCGGATTTGTCGTGATCGAGGAGATTCAAAAGGCGATGACGGAAAAGAGCGGCCTTCGCGCGCTTTCTTTTCATTCCCGCGTCGTACTGGGGACCACGGGTATTCTCTTGATCGGCGGCACTCTTTTGGTGCTTTTGGTCGAGCATGGGGGGGGGTTCCGGCATCTCTCCGTGCCCGAACGGATCTTGGCGGCGTTTTTTCAGAGCGTGACGAGTCGAACGGCGGGGTTTTCGACCATCCCGATCGACCTCTTTTCGAATGCAACGCTCTTTCTCTTGATGATGTTGATGTTCATCGGAGGATCTCCAGGTTCGACGGCGGGAGGTGTCAAGACGACGTCCTTCGCCGTCTTCATTGCACTCGTCGTTTCCCGTTTTCGAAATCGAAAACGTCCTGAGATTCTTTCAAGAACGGTGTCCTATGGGACGATGGAACGGTTGTTGACGCTTCTGGCCGGGGCGAGCCTGGTTTTGGCTGTGAGCATCTTTTCCTTGACGATAACGGAAGCGGCCAATCCCGCGATCGTCGCGCATCCACGTTCCTTTCTGGCTCTCTGTTTCGAAGCATTCAGCGCTTTTGGCACAGTGGGGCTCTCCACCGGGATTACACCCCATCTGACGACGGCCGGAAAAATCATTCTCTGCGTTTTGATGTTTCTCGGACGCACGGGGCCTCTGACATTAGCCGTCTTGATTTCCTCGGGACGGAGGGAATATCAGTATGAATATCCTGAGGAAGATATCATAATAGGATGAGGGCATCGTGGAAGGACCCGTGCCACGAGGTCAAGGAGGAGCAAATCCGTTCGCCGGAAGAGCGTTAGAGACGGAAGAAAAAGGGAGAGGAGGCAAGAGCATCCATGGCTGATTTCGTAGTGATCGGTTTGTCCACGTTCGGAGAGGTTTTGGCGCGGGAACTCTACGAGAGGGGCGCGAATGTCCTGGTAATCGATCAGGACAAGGAGAAGGTTCAGGAGATAAAGAATTTTGTCACGCGCGCGGTCATCGCCGATGCGACCGACAAGCAGACCCTGGCCAAGATCATCCGAAGCAACGTGGACGCCGCCGTCATTTCGCTCGGAGAGAGCATCGAACGCAGCGTGATGATCACCTATTTCCTGAACCAACTCGGGATAAAGAAGATCGTCGTAAAGGCGAATGGCACGGATGAAGGGCGGGTTTTGGAGATGATCGGGGCGAGTGAGGTTGTCTTTCCGGAGGCGGATATGGCGAAGCGGCTCGCCACCGGGCTTGTTCAACCACAGATGGAGGATATGTTGAATCTGACGGACCGTTACGCGATAGTGGAGATCTATGTTCCGAAGAAGTTCGTCGGAAAAACCCTCCGCGACCTTCGGCTCCGCCAGGAATACGAGGTCAATCTCGTGGCGGTCAAACAGACGATTCCCGAGGCTTTCATCGCCGTGCCCTCACCGGATTTCGTCTTCAAGGAATCCGATATTATGGTTCTGCTCGGCGAACAAGAGAACCTCGAGAAGGTTATGAAATGAAAGTTTCGTGATCGCAACGGTTCCCGGCTCTTGCGAGCAAAGCCCCTCGTGGCGGCCTTCCTAATGGCCCGCTTGTCTTCTCCGAAGATTTTGCGTCGCTTTCTGGCCGCCGCGGTTCTGTTTCTCGGGACGGCGTTTGTCTTTCGGGGAGCATTGGAATGCGGATTTATCGCGATCGATGACCCGACCTTTATTCTCGAAAATCCGTACCTCTCGAAGGGCCTGTCGTGGGCGGGAATTCGGTGGGCTTTTCGAGCGGATCTGACGGAGCCGTCCGAGCACGTCGACTATTATCAACCCATGACGGTTCTGTCCCGGATGCTCGACGTAGAACTCTTCGGATTCGATCCGCGAGGCCATCACTTGCACAATGTCCTTCTTCATTCCGCGAACATGGTTCTCCTCTTTTTCGTGGTTTTCGAGATGAGCGGCCTCTCGACGTTGGCTTTCGTAACGGCGATTCTCTTCGGACTTCACCCAGGAAACGTCGAATCCGTCGCGTGGATCACGGAGCGGAAGGATGTTCTGGCGACTTTCTTTCTTCTTCTTTCCCTCCTTGCGTTCCTCCGGTACCGCCGCAGCCGGAGGAGGGAATGGGGGGCTGGCTGCGCGGCGTTTTATCTTTTGAGCCTTTTGAGCAAGCCGCTGGGAATCCCCTTTCCATTTCAGCTGCTCTTCGTGCATTGGGCTCTGGCGAGAAAGGAAGGGGGGGCGGGGGGCGACCCTCGGTGGCCTGAGATAACCCCGTTGTTGTCGGTCCTCCTTGCGGCGGCCGGCCTCTCCGCTGCAATTACCATACTCGGCGCCGAACCCCCCTTTGTCTCCTGGCAGGAGCAGAGCGGATGGGAAATACTGGGAGTCCGCGTTCTCGTTCAGTTGAAACATTATCTCTTTCCCATCAATTTGGCGCATTTCTATCCGGTTCCCCTGGGAGGTTTTTCCGCGGGAAACATTTTCGGGGCTTGGGCGGGAGTTCTTTTGCTCACGGCCGGCGTGATCCTCCAGAGGAATCGGAATCCCTTTCTCTTTGCCGGTTGGTTCTGGTTTCTTTTAGGAATCCTTCCGACGGCCGGATTGACGCATCAACTCGCTGCGGATCGGTTCACCTATTGGTCTGGAATCGGAATTTTATTGGGGGCCCTCTGGAGCCTAAGGCGGTTGGGACAGCGGTTTTCTCTTCGCCCGGCCGTCTTCGTTTCCGCGACGGTGCTGGTAGGATTTCTTCTGGCTAGGGGGACACGGGAGCAAATCGGTTACTGGAGAGACACGGAAACGTTGGCTCGACATTCGCTCTCCGTTACGAAGGATAACTATTTCATGGAACGCGTGCTGGCGAAGGAAATGATGAGGCAGGGGCGTCTCAAGGAATCCCTTGCCGCGATGGATTGCCTCGTCCGGATGCTTCCCGATCGTCCCGTCATTCGTATCGAACGCGGCGAACTTCTGGAGGCTATGGGCAGGGATACGGCGGCGGTACGGGATTACGAAGCGGCGTTGAGAAGCGTTCCGAATTTTCGGCCGGCGGCCGACCATTTGACTCGCCTGATGGTCGGAAACGGAGGTAGGGATGCGGCGATCGCCTATTGGAGAAAGTGGATGGAGAAGGAAACCGTCCAACCGTGGTTGGTGGATCGGATGGGGAAACTTTTGGCCGATGCAGGTCGATTCGACGAAGCCGCGGAATATTTTCGCCGCGCTGCTGAATCCGGAAACGTCCGTTCGGCGCGTTTGAGTCTGTCCCGCGTTTTGTATTGGGCGGGGCGTTTTGATCAGTCCTATGAGGAGTTTGGAAAGGTTCTTCCCCCGGGAGTCGGAGAAGAACTTCGAGGAGATGCCTTTTTGGGCGAAATCCGTGCGACACTGAACGTTCCCGAATCGAGGGAGGAGGCGGTTTGCCTTCTCGAAAGGGCGCGCGCGTGGGCGAAGAATTCCGGAAGGAAGCGGTTGGCCGAAGGGATGGGGGCGTTATTGGAGGAAACAGAGTTCGAAGCCGAGGTCGAGAACGGACGGAAAATTTGAAGAGAGGCATGGAGTCTTCAACAGGCGGAGCCGGAGGTTGACACAAGTCGTCTTTCGGAAGGCGCGGCGAAGGGGGCCGGTCCCGTCTCTTGGAAGCGTGGAATGTTTCAAGACACCGGCAAATTTTGGATTGGCGTGCTTTTCATCAGCCGAAAAGAACGTTAGGATGGCGGGATGAAATCCGAAGGTGTGTTGTTTTTTGGAGGTGGATCGTGGCGGAGTCGGCGGGGATTTTAGACCGTTTCAGCGCGTTGGATAGAAGCGAACTGGAGAAGGCCTTCGTGAAGAAGGCGTTGGATCCCGGTGAGACGCTCTGCAGGCAGGGCGAACAGGGAAAGGAGATGTATATCGTTCTTTCGGGGGAACTCGAGGTGAGACGGGAGAAGAGAAAGGAGAACGAATACGACGTCGTTGCGCGTCTCGGCGTCGGTGAGATCGCGGGGGAAACGGGTTTGATCGGAAAGTTTGAACGGAATGCGACTCTGGTGGCTAAGGAGAAAAGTGAAATCCTAATGGTGGATCGTTCACGGCTCGATTCGCTGAAAAAATCCCGTCCTGATCTCGTATTTGCCCTCTACGAGGGAATCATCGAACAGGTGGATTCTCGTTTTCGCAGTGTTTCCGACAAAAGAGACACTTTTTCCTTTTGGTTCGGGTAGGGGAGAGAAGACAAAGTTCGAATTCATCCCGTTTTCCGTGGCGAGCCTCGTATCCCCTCAATAGAGATGCGTGGCGTGGCCGAAGAACGATTCCGCGGCTTCCATGACGGTTTCCGAAAGGGTTGGATGCGGATGGATACTTTCCTTGAGATCGGCGGCGACCGCCCCCATCTCGATCGCAAGAACGCCTTCGGAGATTAATTCCCCTGCTCCGGGGCCGACGACACCAACTCCCAATACCGTCTCATCTTCCGGATCGAGGATCAGTTTCGTTAATCCGTCGGTGCGCCCCATCGTGGTGGCCCGGCCGGAAGCGGCCCACGGAAAGCGGCAGACTTTGACGGGGATCTCCTTCGCTTTTGCCTCCGTCTCGGTCAAACCGCACCATGCAATTTCCGGATCCGTGAAGACAACGGCGGGAATGGCTTTGGGATCGAAGGCGGCTGCGCGCTCGCCCAGAATCGCCTCGACGGCCGTCTTCGCCTCCGCGCTCGCCTTGTGCGCCAGCATCGGATTCCCCGCAATGTCTCCGATCGCGAAAATTCCTTTCTCCGTCGTTCGGCGTTTGTCATCAACCTGAACGAACCCCCGATCGGTAAGGCGGATGCGAGTCGTTTCCAACCCCAGGCCTTCGGTTGTCGGCCGGCGTCCGACGGCCACGAGGACGGCTTCGAAATCTCGGGTGGTTGCCTTTCCGTTCCGATCGATCACCGTGACGGCCAAGCCGTTTTCGGATTCCCGCACCTCCGTTACCTTCGTCTCGAGAAGGATTTCGGAAAAGGACTTTCGGATCCTTTGTTCGAGCGGTCGCACGAGGTCGCGGTCGACTCCCGGTAAGAGGCCTTTCGTCACCTCGACACAGGAGACTTCGGTTCCAAGCGCGGAGTAAACCGAACCGAGTTCGAGTCCGATATAACCTCCTCCGATCACCAAAAGTGTCCGCGGAATCTTGGGAAGTTCCAGAGCGCGCGTCGAATCCCAAAGGGAAGGAGAATCTTGGGGGAGGCCGGGAATCCGCGCGGGGACGGACCCGGTCGCCAAGATCGCGTTATCGAGACGAAGGATCTCTTCCGTTCCATCCCCGCGGATAACGGAGACGGTATCAGCGGCCGTGAAGCGGGCGGTCCCTTGAAGATAACGGAGTTTACGTTTTCGAGCGAGATGCCCGAGACCGCCGGTCAATTTTCCGACGACGGATTCCTTCCAAGCACGCAACTCATTGAGTTCAATACGTGGTTCCTCGAAGTAAACCCCCCCCGCCCGAAGGTCCCGTGCTTCGGAGATGACCTTTGCGATATGAAGCAGGGCTTTCGAAGGAATGCAACCGCGGTAGAGGCAGACGCCGCCCGGGTTGGGCGCGCGATCCACAAGCGTAACATCGAGGCCGTGGTCGGCAGCGTGAAACGCCGCCGCATAGCCGCCCGGACCGGCTCCGATCACGACGAGTTTTCTTTTTTCTTCAGGCGCCATTCTCTTCTCCTTTCACGTTTCGCGAATTCACGCTTCATCCTTCCAGCGAGAGCAGGAAGGGTTGTTCGAGCGCCTCGACGATCCACCTCAGAAAACGGGCTCCGTCCGCACCATCGATGACGCGATGGTCATACGAAAGAGAGAGGGGCAAAAGTGTCCGTGGTTGGAAGGCTCCGTTTTCATAGAGCGGCTCAATCGACGATCGGGAAACGCCGAGAATCGCTACCTCGGGATGGTTTACGATCGGCGTGAAAGCCGTTCCTCCGATACCCCCGAGATTCGTGATGGTAAAGGTTCCCCCCGAGAGTTCGTCCGGTGTGATTTTTCGTTTGCGTGCCCGGTCCGCCAGTTCAGAGAGTTCCAAAGCGATCTCGCGGATATTCTTCCGGTCGGCATCGCGGATCACGGGGACGAGCAACCCGTGTTCCGTATCGACGGCGACACCGATGTGGATGTAGTGTTTTCGAATAATGACCCCTCGGGAAGGGTCGATCGAGGAATTGAACTGCGGAAAAGCCTTGAGCGCCGAGGCGGCGACCTTGACGAGAATCGCGGTAACCGTCAATTTGATCGGGGCGCCGCCGCGCGTCCCGGCGTACTTTTTTCGGAGCGCTTCCAGTTCCGTGATGTCCGCCCTATCGAACTGGGTGACATGCGGAACGGTGAGCCAGGCTTGATGGAGCCTTTCGGCCGTAATGCGGCGGATCGCCGTCATCTCGATCTCTTCGACAGCCCCCCAGGTGGAGAAGTCCGGAAGTTCGGGGGAAGGGAGTGAGGCGGGCGCCTCGGTCGCCGACGAGCGGTTTTGTTTTCGCGCAAAGGCCTTGACATCCTCGAGAAGAATCCGTCCCCGCTTTCCGCTGCCGGGAACCTTGGAAATCTCGATTCCGATCTCGCGGGCGAATCGCCTCACGGAGGGAGCCGCCAAAACCCGCCGGCCTTTTTCGGGAACCTGCACAACGGAAAGAGGATCGACGGGGGGCGAGGTGGGAGGTTTTGGAGGAGCCGCGATCGGGTGCTCCGCGGGGGCCGCGGAAATGTCAGCCTTTGCATCACCTTTCGAAATGGAAGTCGGTCCTTGCGCTCCCACCTCATCGCGGCTTTCGGCGGAACCAGTGTCCTTCGACGGATCCCGGGGGGAGACCGCGGCTCCCGCTTCGGTAGTGTCCGTCCGCAAAGCATCCTCCGAAGGACCGGCGTCGTCTTTTTCTTCATCCGGTTTGCTTTTGTCATCGGAAGACTCCACACGCAGGATGGGAGCCCCCACGGCGAGTTTATCTCCGGGTTTAACGAATACCTCAATGACCTTACCCGCTTTTGGAGAGGGAACCTCGATGGTCGCCTTGCCCGTTTCCACTTCGAGGATGGATGTTTCAGCCTCAATGAGATCGCCCGGTTCGACCAGAACACGAACGACTTCGGCCTCCGTCACCCCCTCGCCCAATCCAGGAAGTGTAATGAGATTCGCATCCATATCAGGCCTCCAAAGGATTCGGCTTTTCGGGATCGATTTCGAGTTTCTTGATGGCGTCGGCGACGAAGGAGTTCGGGATTGTTCCGTCGCGCGCGAGTTGATGGAGGATTCCGAGGGCGAGGAAGCGGTCGCTCACCTCGAAGTATTCCCGGAGCACGGAACGTGCCTCGCTGCGCCCATAGCCATCCGTCCCGAGAGCAAGAAGCGGCTTGGGGATCCAGCGGCTGATGGAATCCGGGATGATCCGAAGGTAATCGCTTGCGGCGACGAAGACTCCCTCTTCCTCGGCCAGACAGCGTGTGACGTAAGGAATACGGGGAGGAGCCTCGGGGTGGAGCATATTGTGGCGTTCCGTCTCCATACCATCGAGGCGAAGAGCCTTGTAACTGGTCACGCTCCACACATCGGCCGCGACACCGAATTCTTCCGCGAGAAGTTTTTGAGCCTTAATCGCTTCGTTGACGATCGGGCCGGCCGCCAAAATGTGTCCGCGCTTTTCCGAGTCGATGGGAGCCCGGCTGAAGCGGTAGAGGCCGCGGATGATCCCTTCGGTGACGTCTTCGGAGGGACGCGGGGGTTGCGGGTAGTTCTCGTTGTAAACAGTGAGATAATAAAATACGTCCTTTTGTTCCTCGTACATCTCCTTGATGCCGTGTCGGATCAGAATCGCCAGTTCATAGGCGAAGGCGGGATCGTAGGCCCTGAGGTTCGGGACCGCTTGCGCGATGACGTGACTCTGGCCGTCCTGATGCTGTAGCCCTTCGCCGGCCAATGTCGTTCGGCCCGCCGTGGCTCCCACAAGGAATCCCTTGGCCATCAGATCTCCCGCAGCCCAGATCAGATCTCCGACACGCTGAAAGCCAAACATCGAGTAATAGGTGAAGAACGGAATCGTGTTGATGCCGTGGTTGGCGTAGGCGGTTCCTGCGGCGATGAAGGAGGAGATCGCCCCGGCTTCGTTGATTCCCTCTTCCAGGATCTGACCATCCTTGACTTCCTTGTAGTAGAGCAGACTATCCGAATCGACCGGCTCATACAATTGGCCGACATGGGAATAGATTCCGTGGCGCCGAAAGAGGGCTTCCATTCCGAACGTGCGGGCCTCGTCCGGCACAATCGGCACAATGAATCTTCCGATGTTGGGATCCCGCAGGAGCTTGGCCAGGATCCGGACATAAGCCATCGTCGTCGAGACGGCGCGTCCTTCCGTTCCTGCATCGAACTCGGCAAGAAGCTCTTCCGAGGGTGTCTTGAGCGGTTCAACCTCGATTACGCGGCTGGGAAGGTATCCGCCGAGCGCTTTTCGCCGCTCATGGAGGTACCGCATCTCTTCGCTGTCCTCCGGCGGTTTGTAGAAGGGCGCTTTCGCGACCTCTTCGTCCGAAATCGGAATTCCGAAGCGGGTTCGGAAGGCCCGCAGTTCGTCTTCGTTGAGTTTCTTTTGCTGATGTGTGACGTTGCGTCCTTCCCCGGCTTCACCCAGACCGTAACCCTTGATCGTTTTGGCCAGGATGACGGTGGGAGACCCCTTGTGATCCACGGCGGCTTTATACGCGGCATAAACCTTGGCGGGATCGTGGCCTCCGCGCCGCATTCGCTCCAAGGCCTCGTCGCTGAGATGCTCGACCATCTTTCGTAGTCGGGGATCGACTCCGAAGAAATGCTCGCGAATATACGCCCCGCTCGAGACGGTATATTTCTGATACTGTCCGTCTACAACCTCGTTCATACGGCGCATGAGGATGCCTTCGTGGTCGCGATCGAGGAGGGGATCCCAGGAGTCGCCCCAGATCACCTTAATTACGTTCCACCCCGCGCCGCGGAAGATCGCCTCCAGCTCCTGAATGATCTTCCCGTTTCCGCGGACAGGTCCATCGAGGCGTTGGAGGTTACAATTGATGACAAAGATGAGGTTATCGAGTTTTTCCCGAGCGGCCAACGAGATCGCGCCCAACGTCTCCGGCTCGTCCGTCTCTCCGTCGCCGAGGAAGGCCCAGATTTTCTGATCGTCAGCGGGTTTGAGGCCCCGGTCCACGAGGTACCGAGCGAACCTCGCCTGGTAGATCGCCATGATCGGCCCCAGTCCCATCGATACGGTCGGGAACTGCCAGTATCCCGGCATCAGGCGAGGATGGGGATAAGAGGTTAAGCCTCCGCCGGGGCGGAGTTCGCGGCGGAAGTTTTCGAGTTGCTCCCGCGTCAGGCGGCCTTCAAGGAAACTGCGCGCATAGTTTCCGGGTGAAGCATGACCTTGAAAATAGACCAGGTCGCCCGGCATTCCGTTTTCGCGGCCGCGGAGAAAATGATTGAAAGCGACTTCATAGAGCGTGGCCACGGAGGCATAGGTCGAAATGTGCCCCCCGATTCCGTCCTCGAGCCGGTTTGCGCGGACGACCATCGCCATCGCGTTCCAACGGATGATGCTTTTGATCCGCCGCTCGATCTCGCGGTTCCCCGGATACGGTGGCTCCTTCGCCCGGGGAATCGTATTGATATAGGGAGTGTTGGCCGAGAAGGGAAGACGCACGCCGCGCTCATGAGCATGCATCTGAAGATCGTGGATGAGCCGGCTGACACGATCAGGCCCTCGTTCCTGAAGAACGGCATCGAGGGATTCGAGCCAGTCGCGGGTCTCTTCTTGATCTTCCGGAGAGAGTTTTTCGACTACGCCATCATCCATGCAGCGTAGAATAAGACTTTCTATGTCGATTTCAAGTGTAAGTAGAGCGGAAATCCCATTTGGTCTTCGCGGGGGGTGTTCCGTTGGGGAAACGTTGACCCCGTCAATCCACTGAAATGCAACGGTGTGAAGGCGGAAGAGGTCCGGAAGCGTCCCGGAGGTAGGACGAGAAGAATTTCCAAAAAAACCTAAAGAAAGAATTTCCGATGCGGTGAAGCGTTGCTGAACCTCCGATACCTTCACGCCCGCCGGGGGGGAAACCGAAAACGAAGCGGGTGCGGCTTTCTGGACGCAGTTTTAACAGTACAGTTACGACCTCGGAATTCCTACAATCTCAAGGAGAAAAGGGAGCCTCATGAAACCGCTTCTAGCCGCTGCGATGTGTGGCCGATCGATGGACTTTCATTTAGAATCACGGAGTTCTCGAATGCGAAGAGAAGATTCCTCCACCTCTCAAACGGTGTTTTTTTATAAAAGGGAACCTATTTTCGTCTAGGATCAAAGAGAGTGAAATATGTTTTGTAGGATTTGGAAAAAAATTGATGGGCGCATTTTCATTCTCCTTGTTTTGCTGATTCCAATATTCTGTTCCTGCGGATCGGCCTCGGACGAAATTTCGTCCCGATCCGTATCCAAGAATTTCCTCGACGGTCCGATTCAAACTCCGGTCAAGAATCAGAAGCCCTACCACGTGAAGATTGATGAAATGGAGTGGACACTCGTTCCCGTTTATCGATACCGACTGCGGGGGATTCTTGTGAGTTCGAAGAGTTACGGAGGATTGTTTTCGGACTGGAGAGGGGACCTGGCGCCGATGGACCTGGCCGTGGTATGGGGCGGGCTTGCAAAAGACCGCCTTTACCGGCGCCTTTCCTGGTCGCAAGCGAATCGATGGTATTACTGGAGCTATGGATCCGACTTTCCCTACGATAATCGTTGGATTGTGAAACGTTCATCCAATACGCATATCATTCCCGCGAATGATGAAGTTCTGAAACGGATCAAAAAAATCAAGCCGCACCAGCCCGTGGATTTGGAAGGGTTTTTGGTCAAGGTTCAAGGGAGGAAAGGGTCCAAGAAATATTGGTGGAACTCCTCGACCAGCCGTTCGGACGAGGGGAATGGATCTTGCGAACTGATGTACGTGACGGCAGTAAAGAAGATCACCCCGTAAGGCGAGAGTCGCTGGTTTCCGACAAGTCTCGGGGAGCCGGAGTATCGAGGGGGGAGAGGGGCGGGACCTCGGCGCTAGGGGCGGCTCCGAGATCCTTGAATCTTCGCACGGCCGGTAGAACCCGCGCCTCGAGCGATCCGACGGCGCGGTTGTAAGAAGCGTTGGCTTTTGCCAATCCTTTTCCGATCTCGCTTATGTGCTCCGTCAACGTACGCATCCGATCGTAGAGTTGGCACCCCAAGCGACTGATTTCTTGGGCGTTTCGGGCGATCTGTTCCTGCCGCCAGCCGTAAGCCACGGCGCGGAGAAGTGCGATCAAGGTGGTCGGCGTTGCTATCACGACACGCTTCTCCAGTCCGTCCTCGATCAACTTCTGATCGAAATCCACGGCGGCTCCGAAAAAGGATTCGCCGGGAATGAACATTACGACGAATTCAGGGCTTTTGGAGAACTGAGACCAATATTCCTTTCCGGCGAGAATGTTCATATGGTTGCGGGTCTGAGCGGCGTGGCGTTTCAACGCGTCTCCACGCTCCTCTTCCGTCCTCGCATTGATTGCCTCGAGGTAGGCGTCAAGGGAAACCTTTGCATCAACTACGATTTCGCGGTCGGCGGGGAGATGCACGATCATATCGGGACGAAGCCTTCGGCTTTCCGCCGAGGAGGAAACCTGCTCCGAAAAATCGCAATGCTTGGACATTCCTGAGATCTCGACAACCCGCCGCAGTGTTATTTCGCCCCAACGCCCTCGGACCTGCGGTTTGCGCAGTGCGGTTACGAGATTGGCCGTCTCTTGCTGAAGTTGTCTCTGGCTTTCGGAAAGGAGTTTGAGGTGTTCCGTCAGGCCCGAGTACGCTTCTTGACGGTCCTTTTCGATGGAACGGAGATGTTCTTGAAAACGCTGGAGCGATTCCGCCAGGGGCTTGACAAGGCCGTCTATCGCTTCCTGTCTCTTGCCGAGATCACCTCGGGCATCCGCAAGGGTCTTTTGGAAGGTTTCGCGAGCCAGATTCAGAAACGCGGAAGTGCTCTTATCCAGTGTGTCGGAAGCCAAAGCCTTAAAGGTGTCCGAGAGTTGGGCCTTCGCTTCCTCGAGGAGTTTTCTTTCTTCCGCGAGGCGTTCCTGAGCCTCGGCAAGTTGGGTTTCGGCCTTGACGCGCGCATTCTTCTCGAGCGAAAGATCCTCGCGTAGTCTGGCAAGGTCTTCGGTCTCCTTTTGATTCTGGGTTCGTAATTCCGCGATGGTGGCCTCCAAACCCGCGGCTCTTCCTTCGGCCGTCATTGCTTTTTCCTCTGTTTCCCGCAGGCGACGGGAGAGGTTTTCGCGGACACGGGACGCGGCGAAGTAACCGAGGGCTCCTCCCAAAAGTACTCCGATGAGGAAGATAAGAAATTCCGTCACGGTGAAGACCTCCCGCCGCAGGTGATGTTCTCAAGGGAGGAAGGTAGGAGAAAACGGAAGGGCGGGAAAGGAAAAAGACTCGATGCCAAGAGAAACGGTCGCACTGTGCGGCCGTTTCGATCAGGCGGCGGCATCGCGTTCCCGCGCGATTCGCTCGAGGTATTTCAGTGACGGAGGATCATCGGGGTAGTTCTCCAGAACGTCGCGAAACGCGGCTTCCGCCTCGTCCCAACGCTTCTTCGCGTAGAGTTCCCACGCCGCCTCGAATCTCGTCTTCAAATCCCTGTGCTCGTCCAGAAGCCGACAATGATCGGCGATGAATTCGTGATATTCCCGCGCCTTTTCCGGGGCTTCGAAACGAGCAACGAAGTTCTCCATCGCGGTGCGGATCACGCGCCGATGACCGCGATAGGCGCGGTCCGCCGCAACCAGATCGAAACGTTCGCCTCGGCCCGCGGCCTCGAGGACTCCGGAGAGATTCCGTGCGAGTTCCAGGCCGACGGCATCGCCCTCGGCTGTAAACGAAATCCGCTTCTCGAAACTGTTGACTCTCTTTTCGAGCGTATCGAGGATTGTAAGCAGTTCTTCACGTTCCGCAGATCCAATTCGATCGGAAACCTCTGTGAGCCGTTGTGTAAGAGTTGCGATCCGTTCCCGCCAGTTTGCAAAAAGAGCCCGGATCCGTTCCGGAGAGGATTCGGTCGG
Source organism: Candidatus Hydrogenedentota bacterium (assembly GCA_003697085.1). Classification (GTDB taxonomy): domain Bacteria; phylum UBA8481; class UBA8481; order UBA8481; family J006; genus J006. Next base: position 30,839 of record RFFU01000097.1, on the reverse strand, counting down.
GGGCGACACCGCCGCGGAGTACCCCCGGAGACGCTTTTCCACCGCGGTAAGCATCTCGAGGAATCGGCCGACATCAATGCGGTGCTCTTGTTTCATCGCTTCCATCGCGGGATCCTTGAGGTCACGGAAAAGTTGCAGGATTTCGGATTTGAGCGCGGAATCCGGAAGCGTGTGATTCTCATAGTAATGAAGGTATCCGAGAGCCTTTTCCGGAGGAAGTTTTCTCAATCCCTCGAGAATCATCGAGGGAACGGGGCGGTTCCGCCAGTAGGCGAGGTACGCTTCGCGGTTCCAGCCGAGCGGTTCGAAGATTCGGCGGGGTTCCTCGGCGGGACCAAGGGGGACGATATCGAGCATACGACCGAGGACGACGGACCGGGCCCGCCGCTCGGTTTCCTCGCCGAAGGCGATCCAGGTATCGTAGAGTTTGTTGATCGGTTCGAGCTCCTCCGCGATCGCGACTTCCGCTCCCAAGACCGAGAACTGTTTCTTCTGTTCGGACCCCATATTTCCCGCCGAGACGATCCCGCTGTTGACGCCCATCCGCGCCGAGATCGAGACGCCATACTTGAGCAAGATCATTCTCTTAATGACGTCCAACTCCACCTGCTGTTCCATCGCCTGGCAGACTCCCTTCCAGGGATGATGTTCGTCCGGAAGGGGAATCCCGAAGGAGGCCTTGATGGCATCTCCCTCGTACTTGTCGACGTACCCATCGTATTTCATAATGATGTTCGACATCGGGGTCAGATAGACGTTGAGGATCGCGGCGAGTTCCTGCGCCGTTACGCCCTCCGAGATCGTCGTGAACCCGGAGACGTCGGAGGAGAACATCGTGGCGTCCCGGCGTTCGCCGGAGAGGGCCAGAAGTTCGGGGTTGGCCTCGATCATTCGGAGCACTTCAGGCGAGACCATGGCGCTGAAAAGTCCGCGGACACGTCGGCGTTCCCGCAGGGCTTGGAGATAGCTGATTCCGACACCGCCGAGGTAGGTTCCGGTAATGGCGAGCGATGGAGCAACGATGGGGATGACCCATCCGAGACGGAAAAACCCGGTCAGGGAGACCGTCAAATGGGCGGTTAGAAGAAGGAGGGAGGAGAAGAGAGGGATGGCGGTTCCCTTGCGGAAGACGAGCCAAGAGGTGAGAAAGGAATAGAAGACGATGAGCCCCAGAACGAGCGGAAGCGAGGGATAGTGGATGAAGCGGCCGGTCATAATCGTGGTGTAGAGAGCGGGTTGCATTCCCAGCATTTCGTACCGCTCCTGGAAGGGGGTCGGATTGAGCGCGTTGAGCGCGGAGGCCGTCAGGCCGATGAAGACGCTCTTTCCCTCGAGGGAAAGAAGAGAGAGTTTCTGGACCGTTCCGTCGGGGAGTGAGATTCTCAGGGGGGGAGGGAAGAAGAAGGGGCGGACGAGGTCGAGCGTACCCTTCCGCGCGGCGAAGAGGACCTGGCCTACGGTTTCGCGGAATTCCGGAGTGTCGGATAATTCAGCCTCGGCGAGGAGATCTTCATACTTCGGAGACGTGTTTCCCGACAGGAAAGCCTTTTCGGTCAATTTGCCGATCCGGATGCAATCCCAGACGAGCCGGACCGTTCCATCGGGGTCCTCGCCGCCGGTGTAATCGAGAAAATCGGAGAAGGGGGAGCCGGCGTCGTTGTAAAACTGAGCGACGTGGGCGATGAAGATCTGGGAGGCGATGGCCTGGGCTTCCTCGGCATTGCAGAGCCCTGTGCCTATAATGGCGTTGACGGCGTCTCCGTAGAGCGCATTGAGCTCTTCCGGCGCGCCGGAAAGATCGAGGTGTTTCAGAACGGATTTCGCGGTTCGATAGAGGTAGTCGTCTCGGATCATCTTGAAGGGGAGATGGGGGATGGTGCCGTGGTAGGGGCCGGGCCAGTTCACGGCGGCCATACCGTTCTTGTCGATGGGCAGGCGCACTTTCCGCCCGTTGGGATAGACGGCTCCGGGAAATTCGATGTAGTGTCCCGGCCGATAAATAACCTTTTTTTGCGGAACTCCGAAGGCTTCGGCCGCCAGGACAACGCCGATGGCGGGAAAATCACGGCCGCGGAATCGCATCATCGCGGGGGTGCGCCGGACGACACCGTCGGGATCGTGCATAATGCGGTTGAAACCGACGCCCTTCACGACACGGCAGAGCCGAAGGACCGGTGGTCGGACTGCGATTGCTTCGTAAGGAGCCCCTCCCTTCCGCGCGGGAACGCCGAATTGAAGCACGCGCTCGACTGCCTCGCGGTCTTCCGAGCTTCGTTCAAGCGCTAAGGCGCGTTTCCACTTGAAGAGTTGTTCGGGGGTCAGGGATTCTTCAGCCCCGGGAACGGCGAGATTCACGGCGAGATAAGCGTGGCCGAAATCTTCCAGACTGCGGGCGAAGCGTTCATTATATCTCGGAATCGCCGCGGCGAGGGCTTCGGTGTCGCCGGCGAAGACGGCGTTGAGGAGGCGGGTTTGAAGAATCGCCGCAGCATTCGGTTCCAACGCCGGCAACTCTTCGCTCGAGAAATGATTGTTCACGACGGCCGCCCGGGCCGCACCGTAATACTTCAGTGTCTCGAAGAGAATGGCGTGTTTCTCCCACGTCCACGGCCATCGACCGACTGTTTGGATCGCCATCTCGTCCCAATCGACCGTGATCACGGAGGAGTCGATCGGGACGTCTCCGAGGCGGTACCGCCAGTTGAATCTCTTGTCGACGAGATAGAGTTCAAGATTGGAGAAGAAGCCGAGGAGATGGAGGAGGCCGACCAAAAGCGCCGCCGTCACCGCCAGAAAAACGGTTCGTCTTCCCGGCTGGACGGCCTCTTCGAAGAAAGAAGTCAACTTTTCGATCATCGTCTCCTCACTTCTTTGTCTGCACGAACTCGCCTTGCCACTCGGGACCCGGTGGCTGCTCGAGATAAACTTGCGCCCGCTCGAGAAGCGCCTTCGAGGGGGGGTCCTTCGGCAGAATCCGCAAGGCGTTCTCGAGTACGGGAATCGCTTCGTTCCATTTTCTCTCTCTATGGAGCGCCAGTGCTTCGTGATAGAGATCCCGAACGCGGATTTCCTCCGAGGAAAGGTCGCCGATCACGGCCATCATTTCGTGGTATTCCCTCGGCCGCGATGCGATTTCGTCGAAAAACGCCTGCACACGACGTTCATATTCCGCCGAAAGTTCCTTCAAACGCTGCTGAAAACCCGTATCGGCCGTCTCCGTCGAAAGCCACTCACGAATCGCCTTCAAGGTGCGATTCACGGCCTCGATGCCTTCCCGGGATTTCTTCGGAAGATTGCGCCGCAGGCGGCGAATGGATGCCAGAAACGAGGTGGCCCGCAGGCGAAGCTCCGGCCAACCGAGAACCGCATCCTCGATCTTCTCCCCCTTCCGAATCGCCTCGTCGATCCGTTCGATAACGGCTTCGAGCCGCCGTTCGTGCTCCTCCAATCGCTTCTGATAATCGATGCGGCCGCCCGATGTGACACCAAGCGAAGCGTCGCTGATACCGAGACGGTCCTGGAGTTGACGGATGGAACGGCACAGCATCATCACCCCCCATACACCTGCGTTTTTCATGATTCCTTCCGCCAATTCGAGATTCCCCTCGAAGAATTCCGCGATCTCCCACGCCATTGGTACGGAGAATGTTTCATATCTTTTCCGCCAAAAACGGGCGTAACCGAAGATCTTTTGGGCGGGAGCCTTGAGCCAGCGGACACGGAGAGCGGAGGGAACGGGAAGGTCTCCGCGACGCTCCAGATACGCATCTTTCCGCCATCCCATGACTTCGTAAATGACGGTCGGCGTCGTTTTTCCTTTCAGGAGAAGCCGGTCAAGTTCCCGTAACTGGACGCTATCCCGCACGAAGGGTTCCGTGTCTTCGCCCGTGATGATGTCCGTGCCGTAGATCATATTGGCCGGCATGAAACGCGCGGCCACGTTGACGGCGTCGCCCATCACGGTGTACTGCATCTTCCGCTCCGACCCCATGTTTCCCGCTGAGACGTAGCCGGTATTTATTCCCATCGAAACATGCACATCGGTTCCATATCGCGCACTGACGAAAAGGATGAATGCTTCAATATCTTGTTGTTGTTCGACAGCGGAAAAACAACATTTCCACGGGTGATCGGGGTCATCGAGCGGAACGCCAAAGTCCGCCATGACGATATGACCCTCGTATTTGTCGATATATCCGTCATAGTCCATGATGATTTCGGAGATCGGGGTAAGATACTGGGCGAGGATGGCGCTGAGTTCGTCGGGGGAGACACCGGCCGTGACCCCGGAGAAGCCGTCAACCCAAGAGAAGAACATCGTTGCGTGCTTGCGTTCCCCGGTCAGGCTGAATCGGCTGGGATCTTCTTCCATGAGGCGAAGAACCTTCGGGGAAACCATGGCGGCGAAGAGTTTTCTCACGCGCGCTCGTTCCCGAATCGTCAGAAGGAATTCTCCGAAGATCTTGAGAAGGAAGAGAAGGATCACGACGAGGACGACACCCAGCCAAGGGATCCAGCGACCGCGTTCGATCCATTCCCAATAGACGAAACCGGTCCAACCCGCAAGCGCCACGGCCGCAAGGAGTGCGCCTCGGGATGTCCGCATCGGGGCAAGGAGGAGTCCGAGCAAAAGGGCCGCGAGAACGATCACGATCTTCTTCGGTGCCTCGGAGGGAAAGCGGAGGAACTGTTGGGTCAAGACGGTATTAAGAGCATTGGCGTGAAGCGCGACCATCGGACAGGCCTTTTCGAAGGGGGTCGGATTGAGGTCGATCGTTCCGACGCCTGTCAAACCGACCATGAGAATTTTTCCTTCGAGATCAGCCGGCGAGAAGGCGCGTTCGGTCCCCCCCCACGGGACCGTGACCTTCGGTGCAAAGTAAAACGGAAAGGCGCGATCGAGGCGGTGTTTTCTCTGGGAGAAGTGGATCATCCGTTCGATCTCTTCCCGCCAAGTGCTGGAGAGTGGGGGGACGGGCACGGATTCGCCGAGTGTATGCAACGCGACGGCTGCGCTGGCGACTCCCGCACGAACGTCCTCGACCGAAACGGTTTCGCCGCGGAACGCGGACCGGACGTTTGTGAGGACATCTTCGAAGGAGGTGGAGGAACGGAGAACGGAGTCCGCGAGCGCGGCGGCGGTGACACGAACCGCAAGGGAACCCGCCTCGTCCGGGCGCAGGATTCGATCGAGTTGGATCGCATCGCGGGCCGCATTCACGGCTTGAGAGGCATCGAGCGAGCCGGTATCGAGGGAGCGGACGGCCTCCTTGGCAAGCATCAAGGAATAGATTTCCGAGAGGCGGCGGTAGGGGACGTGGAGGCCGTGGTCGTAGAATTTACCGGCCCAGTTGACCAGCATTTGTCCCTGTTGATTGATGGGGACGCGGATGGTTTTGCGTTTCGCCGCCGTCGTTTCGGAGGCATGCCCTTCAAGCGGAACCGCCGCGTCGGGAAATTCGAGATATTTTCCCGGTACGATCCGCACATCCGTGACCTTGATTTGGAAGAGGTCGGCGAGCATCACGACCGCGATCGAAGGAAAGACCATACTGTCGTAATACATCGCGAAGGGGTAGAGGCGGACGGTGGGATCGAGGTCCTTGATGATCTGGGCGAAGCCGAGGCCGCGGGCGGCGGAGGCGAGGTCAGGAAGGACCGGAGTCAGATCGACGGCCTTGTAGAGGTGCTTTCGCAAGGTTTCCGTCGCTGGGATCGCAAACGATTTTGCCAATTCGATTCCCTGCCGCTTCTCTTCGGAAAAGTGCTTCTTTTCCTCTTCCGAAAATTCAAGAATGGCCTTCAAACCGCCGCGGGCGATGTCCGCATTTGGTTTTGTCATAATGTGAGCGAAAAAGATATTTCCCGCATCGGCGGTGGCCTGGGCGAATTCCGCGTCGTAGTCGCGGAACGCGGAGAGAATTTCGCTGACCATCGCGTCGGGATCTTCGATCGCTTCTTCTTCGAATTCATGAACCTTCTTCTCCAGACGCGGCGTGTGGAAGACGGCGTTGCTGTGTTCGAGGAAAAACACGTCGTAGCCGACGGCCCGAGCACCGAATTCTCCAACGGTACGAACGAGAGCCACCTGGCGGTTTCGCGGCCATGGCCAGGGACCGTAAAAGGCCAACGCCTCGTCGTCGTAATCGATGTAGCCGATATCGGAACGAAAATAGGGCTGCGGTCGATGAGTATAGCAAAAATCGAGACTGATCAGCTCCAATTGGCGGAAATAGGCGTTGTCCGAGAGTTTGACGATGAAGAGTCCGACGAGGGAGCCCGCCGCCAGTCCGATCAGGATGCGATGGAGAATCCCCCGCGAAAAAAGTGAGCGTGATTCCGCTCTCTCCTTTTGCCGCCCGGCCATCAGCAGGATTTCCGCCGTGAAAGCGCGATAATTTTCTTCACTGAACCATCGACCCCATCGTCATTCGGTCATTCTAACGGGCTTGCGCGTCTGGGGGAAGCGGGAACGCCTTGGAGAAGGCGAGCGCGGGAGCGCCTCCTCCCGCGCGGGCTCGTCGGAAAGGGCAAGCCGGGATCCCGATCCTCGTCGTTTGTTCAAAAAAAACCGGCGTGTCGAGAAGAAGGTGAATCGGTGAAGAGGCTTCGCAGCCGGCCGCAGGTGTGGCGGATCGGAGAAATCTGATTAGGACCCTCGGAACCGTCGCGGCGCGCCGGGACGATTTCCAGCACGGACGTCGGGTGATCTCTTGGCAAAGTCTCCTTCAAAGCGGAAAAAGCACGGATGCGCGGAAAGTCTTGCGGATCATCCGCTGCTTCGATAGTCTTCACCCAACAACCCGCACGTGGCTGTCGGCTCGTGTAAGACGGGATTTTTTTCGGAAGGTGCTGGAATGGACGAGGCATTGATCGGCAGGATCGTGGAGGAGGTTCTGCATTCCTTGGGCGGCGACGCGGCAGGAACCGTGCACGGAATGCCGTCCCGGACGGTACGCGTCGGCGTCTCGAATCGTCACGCTCACCTTACTCCGGAACATTCGGACATTCTTTTTGGACCCGGGCGAAGGTTGACCCCGCTTCGGCCGCTTCTTCAGCCGGATCAATTCGCTTCGAAGGAGACGATTACGATCGCCACGGCGCAAGGGGTGATCCCGAACGTGCGCTTGATCGGTCCGGAACGAAAATATACCCAAGTGGAGATTTCTCGGACCGATGCCTTTCTCCTGGGGCTGGATCCTCCGATCCGCCAATCGGGAAATCTCGAGGGCTCGCCGGGATGCGTTCTGATCGGCCCGGCGGGAAGTGTCATCATCGACCATGGCGTGATCCTGGCGGGACGGCACCTGCATTGTCACACGAGTGAAGCCGCGGTCCTGGGATTACGGGATCGGCAGATCATTCGTGCGCGGTTCGGCGGCGAACGCGGGGGTGTCATGGAGAACCTTCTTGTGCGTGTCGGAGACATTCATAAACTTGAACTGCACATCGATACAGACGAGGCAAACGCTTTTGGGTTGAAGACGGGGGACACCGCGGAACTGGTCTATTGAGAAACAGCAACGTCCGGCGGAACGGATCCGGGTCGCCGTGGCTCTTCGGTACTTTCTCCTCGACGTGGAACAGTCGGATAATCACCAAGGAAAAACGTCCCAATATTCCGGGTGACAAATGCGACGGTAGAAGTATCATACATTGATTCCGGTCTTTAGAGGGGGACGTGAGCGGGACAAGGAAGAGGCGAGGTGAATCGCAATGAAGGCCATTGACTTATCCATCGACGAAGAGTTTCGAAAACGGGCCGTGGAGCGTTGCCGCGAACTGGGAATTATTATTCCGACATTCTCGCAACAAAGAAATCCCGAGACGGTTCCGGCGGAGATTCGCGAGCGAGTTCGGGGATGCGGATTGTGGGACGTGAATCCTTTGAATCTCTTTCGGATCACCTGGAAGAACGATCCGGAGTCGGGAGAATTTGGAAAGGTAAATTACCTTGTCTTTCCTGAATCGATCACGGGCGTTTCGGCGCGGATCGTCGGCCTCGTGGGAAAATACTTTCCCACGGGCGCGCATAAGGTGGGAGCGGCTTTCGGATGCCTCGTTCCTCGATTGGTGACGGGCCATTTCGATCCGACGAGCCACCGCGCGGTCTGGCCCTCGACCGGTAACTACTGTCGCGGCGGCGCCTTCGACTCGAAACTCCTCGGCTGCCAGGCCGTCGCGATCCTTCCGGAGGAGATGAGTCGTGAACGGTTTGAGTGGCTGGAGGAGATAGGGGCGGAGGTGATTGCGACGCCCGGATGCGAATCGAACGTGAAGGAAATCTACGACAAATGTTGGGAAATCCGGAAAACGCGTCCGGACTGCATCATCTTCAATCAGTTCGACGAATTCGGAAATCACCTCTGGCATTATGGTGTGACCGGTGAGGCGATTCTCGAGGTGTACGAGGACCTTCGAAATGAACACGATCGGCTTTCCGGGTTCATCAGTGCCACGGGCTCGGCGGGAACGATCGGAGCCGGCGATCGCCTCAAGGAGAAACATCCCCAACTTAAGATCGCCGCCGCGGAGGCTCTTCAATGCCCCACGCTTCTGTGGAACGGTTTCGGAGGGCATCGCATCGAGGGCATCGGCGACAAGCACGTTCCATGGATCCACAATGTTCGCAACACCGATATGATCATCGCCGTGGATGACGAGATTACCATAAGCCTCCTCCGCCTCTTCAACGAGGACGAAGGAAAAGAACGCCTCCGGAAGGAAGGCGTTCCGGAGGCGTTCGTGGAGGCGTTGCCGCTTTTGGGAATATCGGGAATCTGCAACCTTGTCGCGTCCATCAAATTTGCGAAGTACTATGAATTGGGCGCGCGGGACACGGTCTTTACGATCTTGACCGATTCCTCCGATTTGTACCGTTCGCGTCTGAGGGAGTTGAGGGAAGAGCGCGGCGAGTACTCCGCTGACGATGCGGCTAAGGATTACGCGCGGTGTCTGCAAGGCCTCGGGATCGATTACCAGCGGGAACTCGGGTATTACGATCGAAAGGCGATTCACAACCTCAAGTATTACACCTGGGTCGAGCAACAGGGAAAGAGCGTGGAAGAACTGAACGAATTATGGCGGGAGGAATTCTGGGGGGAACTTCACACGCTGCTCCCGGAACTCGATCGACTGATCGAGGAGTTCAACCGCGATGTGAACGCCCAGTCGGTCTAAGAGTCCAAACCGAATCCTCTGCTCTACCGCGGCTTTCTCGCGCGGCCTCCGCGCGACCAGGATTTTCGGATGGACTCGAAAAAAACCTCGGAAAAATTCTTTTCTTCCTCGTCAATTGACGTTGGCGGGAAGCCCGAACCATCACTGTCGCTCTTTTGAAGACCTCTACGTGGGGATCGTCTTCTTCCGGCGTCTCCGCGCGAGAATAAAGAGCAGGATCAACAATCCGGCCAACGGAATGAAGAAGGCGCAGAGGATCAAAAGGATTGCCAAGCCGTCCTCGAGGAAGGAGAGAACAGGCGCGGCGAAGCCGAAGGAGAAAAGATTGGCGGCAAGGCGGCCCTGGGCCTTGACAAGATGGATTCCTTCCGAGACGGTTGCTCCACCGATAATTCCGATTACAACGGCCCAGAAGGGATCGAGCCGAACGAGAGGGGCCGCCACGAGGATCGTTCCGGCAACGGGTTTGATGAACGCGCCTATTCCATCGAGGAGATGATCGACGGCCGGAAACTTGTCGCCAATGCCCTCCAGAATGACGGCGGTCGTGAAAGCAATAAGAGAGAAGGGGGAATCGAGCCAGGAAAAGGCGGGTCCGACGGATGCGATGCGAAAATGTACGGCCCAGGCGAGGGCGCACAGAGGGAAAAATGCGCGTAACCCCGCCGCTGACGCTAAAAGCACTCCGACGAGGATTGGGAGGAACGGCACGGCTTCGAAGAACGAAGAAAATTGGGAAACAAGATTACCGTTGTCAAAGGAAAACATTTGGCGAACCCCCTTCGGTTCCATCATAATGGTTCAATTCGCGTCCGATATCGAAAGACACGGTCAACGGAAGTATAACGCCAATTAGTGTTTCAGGGAAAGGATAAGGATGAGTGGGGTGCAGAAGAGATTATGGGCGGAGAGAAAAAACGATAAGGAGTCATACCCGGGAGCGCAGGCTTGCCTGTCGGCGGGCAGGCCTCTTGCCTGCAACAATGGTTTCCTAGGGCCTCCCTTTTTGCCGCGCAGATGGTGTTTGGATTTTTCGATCAAGAGGCGCCGGGCTTTGTCGGGCCCAAAGAGCCCCTTTCTCGCCGGACGCTCGATCAGCGGAGCGGGTAGAGGATGAATCGGGAAACGCGTGCCATCGTGGGAAGAAGAGTCACAGGCCTTCCCCCTTTCGCTGTTCCGGGGTTGGTCCTGACGTTTCTCGTTCTCCTCGGTTGCCTGACAGCTTGGGCATCGACCGATGTGCGGGAGGGAACAAAAACGGCGCAACGGCCGATGTTTCTTGCCGATTGGATTCGCCTCGTCCGAGAGCATCCGGACAGTGCAGCGCTGCGGTTGTCGCTGGCGCGGGCGTACCGGAGGCGAAATCGCTTGACGGACGCGATCTTCTCTTATTCCGCGGCGCTCCATCTCGACTCGGGCTTGCGGGCGGCCGTCTTTGAGCGCGGTGAAGTTCTGGAAGAACTGGGACGGTGGAACGAGGCGGCGGCGGATTTCCGCCAAGGGATGAAGAGCAAGGAATATCGGGAACGATCTCTTTTGGGGCTTGCCCGCGTTCAGATAGCCGCGGGAAGGGAGAAGGAAGGCGGCGAGACGGCACGCCGGGTGCGGGAGGAATTCCCGGAAAACCCGGTGGGATATTCCCTGGGGGGAGCCGTCGCGTTGGAGAGGGAAGAATACGAAACAGCGATCGCCTTCTTCTCGAAGGCTCTGGAAAAGGACAGCAATGACCTTCGCAACGTCGTGAGCCGGGCATTCGCCTTGATGAAGGCGGGGAGATTTGAGGAAGCCGATTCCGATTTTTCGCGTCTCTTGAGGAACGGATCCGACCATCCGCTCCTTTGGCTTGACGAGGGCCTCGTGCTCTTTCACCTCGGTCGCCTCGACGAGGCGGAACGGTATTTTCGAACGGTCCTTTATCGGCGGGCCGATACGACCGTGATCCTGGAAGCCGAATTTCTATTGGGAGCCGTGAAATTTCTCAGGAACGATACAGACGCGCTCTCCTACCTCAAAGGGTTTCTTTCGAGGCGCGGATGGGGGGCGGCCGCGTCACCGTACACGGCGACTCTCCTCTATTTCGAGTACCTTCGTGTCGGCGACGAGGCGAATGCGAATCGGATACTTCACCTTGCCTTGACGAGGCTGAAGGACCGAACCTGGCCGTTTCCCATCTTCGGATTCTTCGCGAAAGAAATATCGGAGACGGATTTGTTACGAATCGCCGGAACCTCCGATCGGTTGACGGAAGCGTTGGCGTATGTCGCGTGGTTCCGGTTTCTTCGGGGCGATCGGAGCGGGGCGGCGCGGCTGGTACGCCGTCTCGAAAAGGAAGGGGAGAGGACGATGGTGGAATACGCCCTTGCGAGAAGGCTAGCGGAGAGGCTGCGACGAGATGGCAAAATGTGAAGAATTCCACACGATTTTTCTGCCTTCTTTGGACGGAAGCGGTATGAAATTTGCAATGTTTCTGAAGAGATTACTTTCGCAACGGTGTCTTTTGAGAGGGGGATGCCGGAAGAAAAAGGTACAGGGACGGAGAGGAGATCGATTTTGGAGATTCACGGCTTTGCGAGGAAGACCGGGTGTGTCGATGGGAAGTTGTTGGTAGAGTTAGGTTACGATAAGAGAGTCTCTCCGGGAACTCAGGCCGGCCGGCGGGCGCGGGCACGCTCCTCGCCTTCGAAAACGGGTTCGTGGGGGACGCGGTTTGGGTGTCCAGATCGTGTTTTCGTTCGTATTCCGTTTTTGGGAGGCCGGGCACGGTCTGGCGGAAAACGCCAATTTTTATTGGACACCGGACCGGGTTTGAAGTTGGCATTTCGGAGGAAAATTGATTAAAGTGACTCGGGAAAGGGAAGGAGGCAGGATAATGAGAGGATGTCGATTCGGAATCGGCGCGGCGGCTTTGTCTTTGGGTTTGGTCGTGCTTGTATCGCCGGCGGCCCGCGCGGACAACGTGGTCGTGGTGAATACGGGAAGTACGGCGACGGGGGTATTCGGAAACGATACGGTTTCCTCATTGGGGTTCCGTCCTCTGAACAATGCGCGGCTCGGTCCAGCCTATTTTGGTTCGGGATATCCTCGGGAATCGACGAGTGTTTATTATCCAGAGGCGCCACAGAGTCGGTCCGGGATATTAGCAGCGACGAGTTATCTTGCGACGAGCGGCTGGTCGGCGTGGAGTCGTGAACGGAAGGAGTTGTTGGCCCGTCAGGAGCGGCTTCAAGCGATGATCGCGGAATTGCAAAAGAAGATCGCCGAGTTGGAGGCGAAGATCGCGAAATTGGAAAACGAAGGGAACGGAGGAGAATAGAGATGGACAGAAGTATATTGTCTGGGCAAGGGGTCGTTCGAAGGATCGGAATCGTCGGGCTTCTCTTTTTGGTCGCGACGGTGCCTTTGCGTGCCGAGTCGGGAGGTGATGATTCAGAAAAAGGATTTACGACGCATCCGGCCGTTGTTTCCAAGGCGGCGCCGGCTCCTCCGGCAAGACCCGTTCCGAAATTGCGGGTGGCGGTGTTGGATTTCGAAAATAAGGTTCCGAATGGGCAGTCGGACATCGGCTGGGGAATGGCGGAGATGCTGATCAGCGAGCTGAAGAAGACGGGACGGTACACGGTTTTGGAGCGAGCCGCGTTGAGTGAAATCCTTGGCGAACAGGATTTTACGCATAGCGGCAGGGTCCAACGGGGCCAACAACTCAAGATCGGCCGAATCAAGGGGGCTCAGTTGTTGATCAAAGGCGCGGTGACGGAGTTTTCCTACAACGTTCGGAATCGGAATATGGGCTTCGGGTATAAAGGAGTCGGAATCGGATGGACGGAAGCCCGGGCGCGTGTCGCGGCGGATATTCGGTTGATCGATGCGATGACCGGAGAAATTATTGCTTCGCACGATCAAGCCGCGGAAGTAAAGGCGACCGGGGCTGATCTGGCCGGTACGGTCGGAAACTTTTCCTTTTCGGCCGGCGGGAGCGATAATCATCCGTTGGGTCAAGCCGTTCGCCAACTTATCGGAAAGATGGTCAAGTATATCACCTCGACGCTGGATACGGGAACGATCGAGGTGCTCGTGTCGGAAGCCTTCGAGGGGCGGGTCGTGAAGGCGGACGGCCCTGATCGGATCGTGATCAACCGCGGTAGCGCGGACGGGGTCCGCGTCGGAGATCGTTTCAAGGTGAGCCGGGTTACCGAAGAACTGACGGATCCGGAGACCGGCGAAGTGCTCGGACAAGAAACGATCCAGTTGGGGGAAATCGTTGTGACGGCCGTGAAGGAGAGGTGGGCCGAGGCGAAGGCGTTGTCCGGAAGCGATTTCCAGAGAAATGATCGCGTGACGAGATAAAAGAAAATTTCCAAGTTTCGCCCGCATCGTTGACGTGTATTGAACGTGGAGAGTAGGAGCACGCATCAGGCCTTGAGAGGGGGGGCATATTTGGCGGCGTTGGTGCTCGCTGTTCTTGTGGCGGTGGGGAACCAATGGGGGCTTGTGACTCCCCACAAACTCGAACTCATTGGATATTCTCCGGAAATGGCGGAAGAGATCGGCTTGTCCTCCGAGCGATTCTTTTCGGAGAGGGCATCGAAACCGATCTCCTCGAACCGTCTCTTTGGTCAGGCGGGAAATGAAAACGATTTGCGGCGGCTTCGAAGGTTTATTCTCTACACGCACCACCCCGACGAGCACTACGTCTTGCTGGGATTGGCCAGAATGAACCCTTCCAAACTCGATTTCAATCCGCACAGCATGGAGTACGGCAATGCCTTGCTGCTCCCGGCCGGTGTCGTTCTGAAACTTGCACAGTGGGCGGGGATTTTGAAGAGGGGGAATGTGGCCTTTTACATCCGTCATCCGATGGAATTCCGAAGGATCTTTGTCATATTACGCCTCTTTATCTTCGCCGTCTTCGTGTTGACATTGCTCCTCGGAATATTCGGGGGAGAAAAGGTTTTCCGGGAAAAGTCGGGAGCGTGGTTGGGTGGATTTCTTTTCGCACTGAGTCTTCCTTCCGTCAATTGTTGGTTTCATTTCTTCAAACCTCACGGGTATATGATTCTTTTCAGTACTCTTTCGGTTTTGGCGGTGGAAAAATCGCTGAGGGTGGGTGGAACGAAGACCGCAGCGCGTTATGCCTGCCTCTCATTCGCCGCCGCTGGCGCCGCAGCGGCGGCCTCCGTCTATGCGCTTCTCCTTTTTGCGTTTCCTCTCTTCGTCTTTTGGAAACGCCGCCCTTACCTCGAAGTTCTTCACGGCCTGGCTTGCGGAGTGATCGTCTTTCTTCTCTTCAATCACTACTACATAACTGATTTTTGGGAGACGATCTATCATTTCAAAAGACAGTTCCTGTGGTACGGATTTGATGCCACGGGAAAAACGACTGCCAACAACGGGTCGCGGGATTTTCTTTTGGCGACCCGTGCGGTGATCCACTCCATAGGGCCTCTTTCAACAATACTCATCGCGGCAGCGATCCTCTTCGGACTGTGGCGGCCGGGAAAACCGCGAGCCGTGGCGCTCGCGACGCTCTTTTATTTTGTCGCGATTTCGGTTCTCGTTTCACGCCGGCTCTATCATTGGTACGAAGCGAAATATCTGCTTGCCACTACCCCCTGGATCGCTCTCCTGGTCACGGAAATGTTGTGGAGTTGCCGCGGAAAGAAGATCGCGAGTGCCGCGTTCGCCTTCCTTCTTTTTTACAACTTCCTGGGATGCCTTCAGATTACCGTCAACTTCTGGAACGATACCGGCGACAGAACATTGCGTTGTGCGGCGGGGGAATGGATCAATGAAAATCTTCCGAGTGGGGCGACGGTCTTCATCGACAGAACCATCGCGCCGTTCAACTCGCCATTTTTCGATATCCGGCGGGTCAAGGTTTTGGACCGTTTCGATCGAAACAATCCGCCCGATTACTATGTTTGGATGGAGTATGGTCCCCATCTCGTTCCCAATGAACTCATAAAAATGGGAATTTTAAAGGAATACAGAACCGTTGCCTCCTACTTCCGGAAGCCCTTTTTTCGGTACTATCCGTCTCCACCCGCCCCCCGTATCGTCGTTTTTGAGCGAAAGGAACGATCGGCGTCTTCTCCCGGCTGATCAGGCCTTTTGGATTCGGTTGCTCTTGATGCAACGAGTACAGACAAGGACGGTATGAACCTTTCCCCTCTCTCGGATACGAACCTTTTGGAGGTTGGGCCGCCATTTCCGGTTTGTCTTTCGGTTGGAATGGCTCACGTTATGACCCGTTACGGCGGCCTTGCCGCAGACGTGGCACGATGGGGTGGGCATTGCGAATGTCTCCTTTCCGAATCTACTTGTTAATCCCGCCGGGAAGTCTACGGAAACGTGACGGAGATTCAAGTGGGAAGATGGAACGGGTGTCGAACCGATTATGAGCAGAGGAGAAACTCGGTAAGGAAGCCTTCCTGGAAGCGCGGGCCTGCCTGTCGGCGGGCAGGCAACGTGCCTTAAAAGAAGCAGTGTTGTATGACTCACCTTTTCGCCGGCCTGATCGTGGATTGACTTTCCGACGGACCGATACAAAGCTTGGTCCGAAAAATGCACCCCTTTTTCGCCGGGCGCCCGATACAATGGGAGTCTGCCATAAAAGGAGATACCGGCGGGGCAACCCCTCCACTTGCAACGCTACGGCTGCGATTTTATTTTGTAGGTAGTCACCCGGCCAGCGTAACAGGGAGGGCAAGGGCAGGGGCAAGGGCAAGCACAACGGCAAAAAGGAGAAGGATCAAGGACGACGGCGAAAGCAGGAGTAGGGGCGGAAAAAGACGCTACCGCGCTTGTTCTCGTCCGTGCTTGTCCCGGCGAGGACGCCGGCGCCTCCATCGGTGGACCAGCAATGGAGGGGCGGATGCCCTCGTCCGCTCTACCCCGCCGAGGCCTACACCTCAAGGTCCATCCCTGGGCATCTCCAACGGCTCGTGAACCCGTTCCAAGGCGTTTGCGACTGTCCAAACCTACCTACAAATCAAAACTGGGCCCAACGCTACGTGATTGCCGGTTAGGCCGTCGTGCGTACGATGTCCAACAGGTGTTCCACGATACGTCTTCGTCCTCCCAAAACGGCATAACGGATCGCAGTGAATCCATCGGGATGCGTCCGATTTGTTCCGCAGCACCCGAAGTGCGAGCCTGCTCCTCCCCGCTCCGCCCGTTCTTCGATTCGAGAGCCCGCCTTGACGAGTGCTTCCACTATTTCATCGAAACCGAAGAAGGCGGCTACCATCAGCGGCGTTCGGCCGTAACGATCGCGACAGTTCGGATCTGCTCCGTTTGCGAGCAGTTCTTTAACGGAGGCGAGGTCTCCACACGAAGAGGCCAGGAGGAGGGCGTGGTCGAGCAGTTTCTGTCTGTTGGCCTTCCGTGCTCCCCTTGAAGCAGAGATTTTTCCCAGCATCGCTCCACACTCCTTTCTTTTCCCCCTTGTCCCGCCGCCTGCTTCCCCTTTTTCTTTCTACTCTTTGACATATCACGTGGGGAAAGGGTTTATCTATGTGAAAAAAGTCATAATTAATTTTTACCGAAAATGTACCTGCCAAGCCTGTCTGTCCACCCGGAATTACGTCGAGGTACCTAGAGGAGAAAGCGTGACGGAGACCCCGACAACTCAAACGAGGATTGGCGTGGGTGGCCACCCTAAAAACTCACGCTGTGGTTTCCAATTTCCCGCGAAGCGTGTATATTTTTTGAAAAGGCGACGGGAAACCCGTGAGCGGGTTTTCGCGAGAAAATGATACGTCGTCGTGGAAGCCGGTGTAGAACGTAAAGGAAAAGGAGAAGAATGGCTCGACGAAGTGAGGAAGAGACGTTGCAACCCGGACTCGGCGGTTCCGTCGAGGCTTTGGAACTCGTTCCGGGCTACATCGTGGGGGGAACCTATCGAATTCAGTCGAAACTCGGGCTCGGCGCTATGGGAGTCGTCTATCGAGCTCAAGACATAAAACTTTATCGTTCCGTCGCTCTGAAGTTTCTCAATCCCGTAATCGCCGATTCTCCGGAGGTCGTAGGGCTCTTTCGTTCGGAGGCCCAGGCTCTGGCGAGGTTGAATCATCCGAATATCGTCCAAGTTTATGCATTCGGTGAGGAGAGCGGGTGGCTCTACTTCGCTATGGAATTGCTGACCGGACACACGTTGGCGAAGGTGATCGCCGCGGAGGGGCGGATGCGTGCCGCCCGTGCGGCCCCGATTTTGCGTCAGATATGCGAGGCTTTGGAGGTATCGCACGGAAATGGTATGGTTCACCGCGACCTGAAGCCGGCCAATGTTATGATCCTGGCCAACGATCATGTGAAGGTGATGGATTTCGGGCTGGCGGGTGTCGCGGCGTCAGCCACGGGACGGGCCATAGGAACTCCACGATATATGGCTCCGGAACAAGCGTTGGGACTGCGTGTCGATGCCCGGGCCGATCTTTATTCCTTGGGAATCATTATGTATGAACTCTTTGTCGGAGACGTACCGTTCGAGGGAGAGAATTATCGCAAGACGTTGGAGATGCAGGTGCATTCCCCTGTCCCCTCCGCGCGAAAACGGCGTCCTGATGTTCCTCGGGAGTGGGACTTTTTGATCCGCGATCTTCTGGCGAAGAGACCGGAGGAGCGGCCATCGTCGGCGACCGAAGTCATTCGGCGTATCGATGCCTTGATGGGGACGGGGGACGATACGGCTCTGAATCGGCCGGTGGTCGATCCGGAAGCGGAAGCGGACCGGCTTTACCAGAAGGCGCGCGCGCATTTTGAGATCGGCGAGTACAAAGCCGCCCGGGATCTGCTGGAGGAGGTTTTCTATAGGAAGAAGAAACATCCGCGGGCTTGGAATCTTCGCGGAGCCCTCGAACTGAAAAACGGTACCCTCTCCGAGGCCTCGCGCTCTTTCGCCAAGGCCCTGTCACTCGATCCGGATTTCTACGAAGCCGCCAAAAATCTGGGGCAGGCTCTCCAAAAACAGGGGCGTCATGAAGAGGCGGTTTGGGCCTTTGAACAAGCGCTTCGTTTGATGCCGTCCATTGCCGCACCGTGGATCAGCCTCGGAGAATCCCGGCTCGCCTTGAGAGACCTTCCGGGAGCGAGGAAGGCCTGGGAACGAGCGTTGGAACTCGATCCCAACAATCACACCCTCCGAAATCGATATGCGAAATTAAAGAAGGCCATGGCTCTTTGAAGCGTGGAAAGCGGTGTCGCCGAGGAAGCGGGAATTTCGGAGAAGCCTCCGGTGGGAAAGAGTGTTTTCCTCTGAAACATTCGGCGCGGGATCATTTCCCTTCGCGCATCGCGCTGGTTGCACCCGCGGGGATCGTCGACGAAGTCCGTCTAAAACGCGGGCTGCGGAACCTCGAGCGTGTCTTTCCAGAGGTTGAATTCCTTCGTGGGGCGAATCTTTCTCGGCGTCTTGGCTATTTTTCGGCCGGCGATTCAGAGCGGTTGCGGGAGTTGAAATGGGCTTTTGAAGAATCCGAGGCGGACGTGGTGTGGGCGGCCCGGGGAGGATTCGGCTGCGCCCGCCTTCTCGAGCGTATTTCGGAGAAACTCTGGAGGCGTTGGGCGGACTCCGGAAAGATTCTCGCCGGATTCTCGGATATCACGGCCCTTCTTGTGCGCTTCGCTCAATTCGGCGGCCGGGCGATACATTCTCCGATGCCGGCGGCCGACCTTGGCGAGCACCCCTCCCGGCGGATGCTTCTTCATCTTCGAGACCTTCTCCAGGGAAGAAGGCCGTTGCCGATCTCTTTTCGGAATCCGTTTTCGCTTCAAAAACATCCCCGGGAATTAAATATATCGCGGGGGCGTCTCTCGGCCGGAAATCTCGTCGTCTTCGCCTCGCTCTGCGGTACGCCCTTTCAGCCGGAGGGAACGGGAAGAGTCATCTTTCTCGAGGAAGTGAACGAGGAACCGTACCGCGTGGATCGGCTCCTGACGCAATTGCGCTGTGCCGGATTCTTTCGGGGAGCGCGCGCGGTGGTCTTCGGCACGATGAGAGGCTGTGTGCCGGAAAGCCCGGCTCGCTCCTTTACGATCACCGAAACCTTGAAAAGGTTCGCCCGCGATTCCGGATGTCGAGTTTTGAAAGGATTTCCTTTCGGTCACGGTCGATGCAACTTGGCGCTGCCTTTGAACGAGCGCGTCGAGATTGTCGAGCAGGGACCGATGGTTACCGTCAAGATTTTGGGAGTTTGAAGGATGAAACGAAATTCGACGGGACCGAAGATTCAAGAATCGATTTCTTTTCCTCAGGGGGATCGGTTTTCCTGCGCTCGTTGTAACCGATGCTGTCGCGCAAACTGGATTATCGGCTTGACCTTTCCCGAACGGCTCCGCTTGGAACAACTCTATCCTGATCAAGACTTCATTGGTGAGAAAGTGAGCGTTTCCGGAGAAACGTGGTATTCCCTCAAACGCCGCTCGGACGGCGCGTGTGTCTTCTTGGAGAAAGAAGGATGTCGAATTCACCGCGAACATGGAGTGGAAGCAAAGCCTTCGGTGTGCCGCCGGTTCCCGTTCTTTGCAACACGGTATAACGGAGTCGTTTACGGACATCTCTCTCGGATGTGTCCCACCGTTTACGATCGCCGCGGAGCGGAAGGAATACTCTTGGAAGAAGAAGCGGTTCGCTCCCTGGGTGATCACTTGAAAGGACGGGGAGTGGACGTCTTGCGAGTGGCGCTTTCCGGCCGACAGACGCTCTCCTGGCGGAACTATCTCTCGTTGGAGGAGCGGCTGGTCGAATTGATCTCGGATCCCCGTTGGCCGCTCGATGACGCCGTCCAAGCGGGAGGCCTTCTTCTGAGAAGTTGGGGCGATCCGCTTACGGCGCCTTTGCACGGTCGGCCATTCGGGGATCCGAATTGGGACGGCTCCGAAATCGAGGACTTGAATCTGGAATTGGTTATGCGTTCCATCGCTATGCGGATGAAGTTGCGCGGGGTCCAGAGATATGTCTTGGCGACGGCGGTGACGCTGATCGAGAGCCGCCGCGCTCGCATCGGTAGATTCTGGAGCGCTTTGGAAGATGGGACTGTTTTTACGAGAATCTGGTTTCGCTTCGGAGGAATCTATTTGAGGTCTCTGAACGCCGTCGTGGATTTGAAAAAGTTGGAACACGTTTCCTGGCCGAAGCGGGACCGCCCCGACTTGACCCCGCTGCGCCGTTTGATCGTGTCGCATCTCCGCCGAAAGATCTTGCTACGGGCCGAGGATTTGGAGACGGGGTGGTTGCTTCTTCTCGTCGCGTATGCCGTGGTGAAATTCTATGCCCGCGCCTCGGCGGTGGCGGCGGGGCGGGAAAATGTGCACGCGGAAGACCTGCGGAGGGGGGTTGAAGCGGCGGAGTACCACCTCCTGCTCCATCGACCGCTCGAAGGCGCCGCTGTCTCCAACCGGTTCCTCCATGGTCTCTTTCGAAAGATCCTTTTTCATCCGTCCTTTCCCAGTTCCGTGGCGGGATTTTGACGAGCGGAAAAAGAGGGTGTGGAGTTTTTCGAATGAAACGAGTTAATCTCGGGAAATCCCTTTTTCCCATCTTTCTCTCTCTTGCGGCGGTCTTTTTCGTTTCGATAAGGGCGAATGCCTCGCGGGGGCAGGACGGGTTGAGCGCCGACGGGGATGCGGTGTGGGAGGCCTGCCGGAGTCACGACGCGGCGGGAATTCTGGATGGTAAGGGACGGGAAATCTGTTCGCGGATCGAAAGAGCGATGAAGGAAGGTGACGAGAAGCAATTGCACCGTCTCTACGAGCAGGGGCTGGAGTATTTTGCGCGGCAGGCAAGGGGGACGGGGCCGGGGGGATTCGTCTTTCGGCCTCGGGAGGAGCACGGAATCGCGGTGGGAATTGTTGCGTCGGCGCAGGTTGAGTTTATCGACTTGAGCCGTGAGGACGAGATGACGGTTTGGAAACGGTGGCAAAAGAGAAGGCCTCCGCGGTTTCTTCTTCTGAGGAATACCGGCTCTCCGGTGCGGGAGGGGGCGGTTTTTTCGGAACCTTTGCGAGAACGGGTCTGTCAGGATGCCAGGCGTCTCTCGCTTCTGATTGGCAATTCCGGAGGCACCGGCGTGATCGCCTTCCCGTTTATCGAGGTGGAGATGTCGAGAGGGGAGGGGCGGAGGGAATGGTTGGCCGGCGGTGTCTCGGTCGGAAAATCGGATGACGGGAATGATTCTTTTGCGGCGTGGTATTATCTCCTTCTGAACGGCGAATATGATTTTGGACGGCGTTATGCACGCCTGACGGAATCTGATGTGGTGACGGGAATCCTTGTTCTGCCACGGTACGATCTCGAAAGCGAGACATCGACGTTTTCGGCGCGGTCACGATTTCTTGTCGAGGCCTTGGCTGCGGCGGCGGCTGTGGGTGCGGAGAACGTGGCCTTTCCGGAAGAAATGTCGGGCGATGGGAAAAAGATCGGAAATGGGAGAGGAGGTGGAAGAGGCGGAGGAGGGAAGAACCCCGGAGGAAAGAGGGAGGAGGGGGAGAGGGGATATCGGATGCTTCTTCGGGCGGTGGCTGCGCTGGGAGAGTTCCGACGGGGGTTCGTCTGGCCCGAAAGGAATTCCGCCGCCGTCGTCGGCACCGGTGGAATGCTTTTGGCGAATGGAGGAGAGCGCGCGATCGATTTTTCGTGGGAAGGAGAGAAGGGAGAAGAAGAGGAGGGTCGGAAGGGGTATTTGCTCAGCGATGAGGGGGAAGAGGGAGTGGTGAAAGTGGTTGGAAGGGGAGAGATTCGGCGGATTCTGATTCCTCCGCGATCGCTTCTCTGGATCGATGCCGGCGTTGGTATCGTTGACTGACTTTTTCTGTGTTCCTGGCGGTCGCGGAGGAAAGGAGAGCGCAAATGTGATCGGTTCGGCGGTTGTTACGCTTCAGCAGCGTCCCCTTCTTTTGCTGCTTTCGGACGTATCTCCTTCCCGGCCGTCGTTCGAGCGACACCTTGAACGCAACCCCGAAATTGTGCGGCTGCGAATTCGCCAACAATGGCAACACCGGATCGTGTTTGATCTTGTGTTTCGAAGGCCGTGCGAATAAAATAATATGATTGGCGTGACTCTCCTCCGGCTGAAAGGGCACCGGTGGACCAACGCTGCCGATCAAGATGACTTTCCGGGTTGCCTTGAAGGGGGGGAGCGACGGCGGAAAGGGAAGAAAGGCGTGAGGCGAAGGAATGGCTGAAACGAAGGTTGTCGAGAAGGAAAGTGTTACGGTACGGTTTGCCGGGGATTCCGGCGACGGGATGCAATTGACGGGGACGCAGTTTTCGAACACATCAGCGCTCTTCGGGAATGACGTGAGCACGCTTCCGGATTATCCCGCGGAGATCCGGGCTCCCGCGGGAACGATGGCCGGTGTGAGCGGGTTTCAAATCCATCTTGCCGCCCACGACATTTATACACCCGGAGATAAGGCCGATTGCCTCGTTGCGATGAATCCGGCGGCCTTGAAGATTTCGTTGGCCGAGGTGGTGGAGGGCGGCATCGTGATCGCGAACAGCGATGCCTTTACGCCGCAAAACCTCAAAAAGGTCGGTTACGAGACCAATCCTCTCGAGGATGATTCGCTGTCGGATTACGAACTTTATGCGGTACCCATCACGACATTGACGCTCAACGTCGTTGCGGACATCGACGGTTTGGGCCGCAAGGAAGCGGAGCGATGCAAGAACTTCTTTGCTCTTGGGGTCGTCAACTGGCTGTACGATCGCCCGATCGATCCGAGCCTCGAGTGGATCGAGAAGAAATTCGGCCCGGAATCGCCGATCGGGCAAGCGAACAAAAAGGCCCTTTTGGCGGGATTCGCCTACGGTGACACTGTTCAGATGTTTCGGGTACGTTATCGCGTTCCGCGTGCGGATCTTCCGCCCGGCACATACCGACAGCTTAATGGAAATCAGGCCTGCGCCTATGGAGCGATTGCGGCGGCCCATTCGGCGAAACTTCCGCTTGTGTACGCCTCTTATCCGATTACTCCGGCCAGCGATATTCTCCATACACTGGCCGGTTTGGCCGGATACAACGTTTATACTTTTCAGGCGGAGGATGAAATCGCCGCGATGTGCACGGCGATCGGAGCCGCTTATGGGGGGGCCGTGGCGATGACGGGAACGAGCGGGCCCGGACTCTGTTTGAAAAGCGAAGCGATAGGTCTGGCCGTAATGGCGGAATTACCGGTAATCATCATCGACGTTCAGCGGGGCGGTCCTTCAACGGGACTTCCGACGAAGACGGAACAGGCGGACCTCCTCCAGGCGCTTTTCGGGCGCAACGGGGAGAGCCCCGTGATCGTCCTGGCTCCCCAAAGCCCCGCGGATGCCTTCGATACCGTTTACGAAGCGGTACGCTTGGCCTTCCGTGCGATGGCGCCCGTCATCGTGCTCAGCGACGGCTTTATCGCCAACGGCGCCGAACCGTGGAGGATCCCCGATCTGGATGATCTTCCACCCATCGAAACAGGAATTCTCAAGGAACCTCCTCCGGACGGCTACCAGCCGTACGCTCGCGACCCGGTAACCTTGGCGCGGAAGTTGGCGCTTCCGGGAACGCCGGGTATGGAACACAGGATTGGAGGTCTGGAGAAGGAAGATATTACGGGAAACGTAAACTATCGTCCGGAGAATCACCACAAAATGACAAGAATCCGATCCGAAAAGATACAGCGTCTCGCGGACTTTATTCCTGAAGCGAAAGTTTTTGGAGAGCAGCAGGGAGACCTGCTCGTCGTGGGCTGGGGAAGTACCTACGGCGCCATTCGCGGAGGCGTTGAACGGGCTCTTCGGGAGGGACGGAGCGTGGGGCACCTTCAACTCCGGCATCTGAATCCGTTTCCGAAAAATGTGGGAGAGATTTTGCAGCGTTACAAAAAGATTCTCGTTCCCGAAATCAACGAAGGTCAGTTGGCCTTTCTTTTGAAAGCGACCTTCCTTCGAAAAGTCGAACGGTTCAACCTTGTGCGCGGGTTGCCGTTCAAGGTCAAGGAGATCCACGACGAGATTGTGCGCGTGCTGGAAGAGAGGGATGAAGAATGAGTACGACGGCGCCGGAGAAACCGGCTTATACGAGAAAGGATTTTGTCTCGGACCAAGCGGTCCGATGGTGTCCGGGGTGTGGCGATTACGCGATTCTAGCTCAAATTCAGAACGTCCTTCCCACTCTCGGTGTTCGGAAGGAGAATGTCGTTTTCGTCTCCGGGATCGGGTGCTCCAGTCGGTTTCCGTATTATATGGATACCTACGGTTTTCACGGGATTCACGGTCGTGCCCCGGCGATCGCCACGGGCGTTCGTTTGGTCAATCCGGATCTTGATATCTGGGTGATTACCGGAGACGGAGACGCTCTTTCGATCGGAATGGGCCATTTTGTCCACGCGATCCGGAGAAATCTGAATATGAAAGTGATACTCTTCAACAACCGGATCTATGGTTTGACGAAGGGGCAATATTCTCCTACGACGCCGGTGGGGCATAAGACAAAATCGTCACCCTTGGGGGCCCTCGATTATCCGATTCATCCGATCGAGGTGGCGATCGGAGCGGAGGCGACCTTTGTGGCCCGTGTGCTCGATGCCGACGGAGCAACGATGCGGAAGGTGTTTTCGGAAGCGGCGGCGCATCGCGGCACCGCTTTTATCGAGGTTTACCAGAACTGCATCATCTTTAACGACGGAGCGCACGGTCACGTCTCCGACAAGAAACAGCGTCCGGAACATGCCCTCTATCTCGAGGAAGGAAAGCCCCTGCGGTTCGGCCCGAACAAGGAACACGGTATCAAGATGGACAAGACACGTCCGGTCATCGTGTGGAATGCCGAGAATGATGATGAACTTCTCGTTCACGAGCCGCAGACGGCCAGCGCTACCTACGCGTACTTTCTCTCGCGCCTGCATTACCCGGAATTTCCGATTCCCTTCGGAGTCTTTCGGAAAGTCGAGCATCCTCCGTACGATGCCTTGTTGCGCGAACGTGTCTCGCAGGCACGGGAACGGAACAAGGGAGGTTTGGCGGAACTCTTTCGCGGTCCCCACTCCTGGACGGTTGAATAGGGAAGAACACCTTCGGAAAGAGGGGCGGAAGGGGGGAAAGGGGCCGATCCGGTGGACGATGCTTTGAAGAGGGAAGAGAGGCATATAATATAAGATGTTGAGATGCTGGAATTGCGGGAAGTTGACCGGCGTTCACGGACGGCCGGCTCGTTCCGACGATTGTCCTCACTGTCGTTGCGATCTGCGGTGCTGCCGGGGGTGTCGCTTCCACGATCCCGCGGCTCCCTCGGAATGCTTGGAACCGAAGGCGGAGGTTCCCGCGGACAAGGAGAAGGCGAATTTTTGCGATTTCTTCGTTGCCGCCGAGATACCAGAGCAAAAGACGAATGGGTCCGCCCCGAAACAGGGCCGATTGGGTGAGGCGCGTTCCGCGTTGGACAAACTCTTCGGGAAGGGTTGATTTCTCGCAGGCGGAATATCAGGAATCCAAATCATTTTTCGGGCAAAGGAACAGGGCCGGGGGTGCGTGGCGAATTGCGGGCGGTGGTAATTTTCGCTAAACAGGCCGTCCTGGGAACACAGGCATCTGGCCTGCCCCCCCCATGTCATTCCGAGTCCCTCGCCTTCGCCCGGGACAGGCTCCTCGAGGAATCCCCCACGCTCGCCATCCTGCCCGAGTTCTCCGGCAGTGTACGCATTTTGCCTGCCGAAAGTGGAGCGCAGGTTCTCCAACCTGCGGAAGGGAGAAAGAGACAAAGAATACAAACCCGGGAACGCAGGCTTGCCGGCAACAATCTTGAAAGCAAAAACGAGTGGAGAGGATCACCTTTCGACCGTCCCGATCATGAGGGGTTATCCTCCAGGAGGGGCTTAGGATGATCCGGCAAAAGGTTTCCGTTTTTCTCCGTGCTTCCCCATGCCGGGACGAAATTGACAAAATGCAAGAATGACACCATACTGGTGATATGATGGAAAGAAAGTACGAGCCGGCTGTTGTGGAAGCCGGCGTTCAGCAACGCTGGAAGAAGGAAAAGGTTTTTGAGTTGGGTCCGATTCAGCCCGAGGACGAAATCTATTATTGCCTTGAAATGTTCCCGTATCCCTCGGGGAAACTTCATATGGGGCACGTGCGCAACTACGCGATCGGCGATGCGGTCGCGCGATTTCAGAGGATGCGTGGGCGCCGTGTTCTTTATCCGATGGGATTCGACGCCTTTGGACTACCGGCCGAGAACGCGGCGATCCAAGGCGGAGTTCCGCCCCAGGAGTGGACCGAGGCGCGGATTGAGGAGATGACGGCGCAACTCGTCCGTATGGGATTCTCCTACGATTGGACCCGGACCTTCGCCACCTGCCGCCCCGAATATTACCGGTGGAACCAATACTTCTTTCTCAAATTTCTCGAACGCGGTCTCGCTTATCGAAAGGCGGCTCCGGTCAACTGGTGCCCGGAATGCCGGACGGTTCTCGCAAACGAACAAGTGCATGAGGGATGTTGTTGGAGGCACGAGGAGACGCCTGTGGAGCGCCGGGATCTGACTCAGTGGTTCTTCCGCACGACGGCCTATGCCGAACGCCTTCTGGCGAACCTCGATTCTCTCGAGGGATGGCCCGACCATGTCAAGGAGATGCAGCGGCACTGGATCGGGCGCAGTGAAGGGGTCACCCTGCGCTTTCCCTCGCGGGATGCCACGACGGGAGAGGAGATCGTGATTGAAACCTACACGACGCGACCGGATACGGTTTACGGAATCACATATCTCGTTCTAGCGCCGGAACACCCTCTCGTTGATCGCCTTGTCGCCTCCGAGCAGAAAGAGGGGTTGAAGTCCTTTCGAGCGGAAGTGGCGCGTCAGACTTTGACGGAACGCACCGACGGGACGCGCGAGAAGAAGGGGTACGCCTTAGGAAATACCTTTACGAATCCCTTTACAGGGGAGGAATGTCCGCTCTTTGTCGCCGACTACGCTCTGATGGACTACGGGACGGGAGCGGTCATGGCGGTGCCGGCACATGACCAGCGCGATTTCGAGTTTGCGCGGGCGCACGGCCTTCCGGTTCGTCCCGTCATACATCCCCCGGGGAAACGGCTCATCGGAGCGGAAATGACGGAAGCCTATGAGGATGATGGTATAATGGCGAATTCGGGAGACTTCAACGGCTGGGAAAATCGTCGGGCGTGGGAAGGAATTGCGGACTTAGCCGAAGAGCGGGGATGGGGCCGACGAACGGTCCAATACCGTCTTCGCGACTGGCTCATTTCGCGGCAGCGTTATTGGGGAACACCGATTCCCGTCCTCTACTGCGAAACCTGCGGTGTCGTTCCGGCTTCTGATTTGCCGGTTCTTCTTCCCCGAGAGGTTCGATTTACGGAAGGGGGGAATCCACTTACGACGGCGCGCGACTTCGTCGAAACAACCTGTCCGAAGTGTGGTGGCGCGGCCCGGCGTGAAACGGATACGATGGATACCTTTGTGGATTCTTCTTGGTATTTCCTTCGATACTGCGATCCCTCGAACACGGACGCTCCGTTCTCGCCGGAGACGGTCCGCGGCGCGATGCCGGTGGACCAGTACATCGGAGGTGTCGAACACGCCTGTATGCATCTTATCTACGCGCGGTTCTTCAACATGGTCCTTTACGATATGGGACTGGTTCCTACCGAAGAACCGTTCCGCAATCTCCTGACCCAAGGGATGGTCTCCTTGGAGACGTATTCCTGTCCGGAGCACGGTTTCATTTATCCGGCCGAGAACGAGGACGGGCGTTGTCAGAAATGCGGATCGAAGGTGACAGTCGGTCGGGTCGAGAAGATGTCGAAATCGAAGAAGAATACGATCGATCCCGGAGAAATCATCGAACGATACGGAGCGGATACAGCGCGGACCTTCATACTCTTCGCGGCACCTCCGGAAAACGAGTTGATCTGGTCGAGCCAGGGGGTGGAAGGGGCTTGGCGTTTCCTGCGCAGGATTTATGATCTTGTTGAGCGATGGAGGGAGTACGAAACGGCGGACAGCGACGATCAGGACAAAGAGATCCGCAGGAAGACGCATGACACGATCCGCCGCGTAACGCGCGATATTGAAGAACGGTTTCAATTCAACACGGCCATTGCCGCGCTGATGGAGTTGGTCAATCGATTACAGGCCGTGACAATCGTGACTCCGGCGGCGATGGAAGGGATGGAGGTTCTTCTCAAATGTCTCTCGCCGATCGCTCCCCATCTCTGTCAAGATCGATGGGAGCGTCTCGGGAAGACGACACTGCTTGTCAAAGAATCGTGGCCGGAACTCGACGAGAAAGCGTTGGAGGTCGAGGAGGTCGAGGTTCCCGTTCAAGTAAAGGGTAAACTGCGGGCGCGCATTCGGATCGCTCCGGATGCGCCCGAGCCGGAAGCGGTTGCGGCGGCCGCGGCGGCTTTGGGAATCACCGAAGAGCCGAAACGCGTCATCTATCGGCCGGGAAGAATCCTCAACCTGATTCTCTGACCGGAACGTGAAAACGGACGATTATCCCACGGTCACAGCGGAATCGACTTCCTTTTAGCCTTTTTTCGTCCCCGATTGTTATAGGGCTTGGACTTCCGTTTCCGAACCGCCGTTTCCTTAAATTTGGCGCTGTGTTCCGTTGGATTCCTTTTCTTTTCCGATTGAGGTTCCGGCGGCTTCGAGGAGGGGAAACCGGCACGGTTCCGGTTCCCCGCCGAAATTGACAAATTGGAAGAATGGCACCTTTTCACCTTTTTTTGACACCTTTTTCAACCGAAGCGGCCGGTGATGTAGTCCTCTGTCTGCTTCTCCCGCGGGTTCGTGAAGATCCGTTCCGTCGGGCCGAACTCGACGATCCGGCCGCGGTAGAAGAAGGCGGTGTAATCGGAGACGCGGGCGGCTTGCTGCATATTGTGCGTCACAATCACGATCGTGTACCTTTCCCGCAGTTGACGCATCAGATCCTCGATCTTTCCCGTCGCGACGGGATCGATCGCGGAAGTCGGCTCGTCCATCAGGATCACCTCCGGCTCGACCGCCAAGGCGCGCGCCAAACAGAGCCTCTGTTGTTGTCCGCCGGAGAGGGAAGACCCGGGTTTTCGGAGTTTGTCCTTGACCTCGTCCCACAAGGCCGCCGCACGCAGGGCCTTCTCGACCCGCTCGACAATCTCGCTCCGGCTCAATTTATAATGAAGCCGAAGTCCGTACGCCACGTTGTCGAGAATGCTCATCGGAAACGGCGCGGGTTTCTGGAAGATCATTCCCACCTTCCTTCGCAGTTCGATCAGGTCCGTATCCGGAGCCAAAATATTTCTGCCGTCGAGCAACACTTCACCCTCCGCCCTGTGGCCGCGATAGAGGTCGTAGATTCGGTTGTAGGTTCGAAGATGCGTCGTCTTTCCGCACCCCGACGGTCCGATGATGGCGGTGATGCGGTTCGTTGCGATGTCGAGGTTGTTGTCGAAGAGCGCCTGTTGTTCTCCATAGAAGAACTGGAGGTTTCGCACGGAGATCCTTGGATTCTTCAACATGTCCGAGGGGGAGGGCGACGAAGGCGCCGGATTTCCCGTTTCTCCGCCTTCCATCGAATGAGCTGGATTCCAAATCGTGTTCTCCGCTGCCTCTTCCCTTCCTCCGGCGTTCTCTTTCCGATTCACTTTCTTCGCTCTCTTTCCCGGACGAGCCGGCGGGCGCCGATATTGAGAACGAGTACGGAGACGGTGATCAGAAGCGATGCCCCCCAGGCCAACCTTTGCCAGTCGTCGTAGGGCGACATTGCGAAGTTGAATATCGTCACGGTCAGATTCGCGGTCGGTTCGCTCAGGGAATGCGGAAAGTAGGGACTGTTGAGGGCGGTGAAGAGCAGCGGAGCGGTCTCGCCGGCGATGCGCGCCACGGCGAGCAAGCCTCCCGTTACAAGTCCGGCTCGTGCCGCGGGAAAGACCACGCTCAGGATCGTACGCCATCGTGCAGCCCCGAGAGCAAGCGCCGCTTCTCGAAGCGAGTTCGGAACCATAACCAGCATATCTTCCGTCGTGCGGGCGATGATGGGCAGTATCAAGATTGCAAGGGCCAGGGCGCCAGCCCACCCGGAGAATCCGCCCGTCGGTACCACCACTAGCGCATAGACGAACATTCCGATCACGATGGACGGAATTCCCATCAAGACGTTGGTGCTGAAGCGGACAAGGGAACCGAACCGTGTCTCGCCTCCGAATTCAGAGAGATACACCCCGGAAAGAAGGCCGACGGGAACGCCGATCAGGACCGCAAGTACCACCAGGATCAGCGTCCCGACGATGGCATTCCCCATTCCACCTCCCGGCACCCCCGGCGGCGGAGTCGTTTGAAGAAAGAAGGCGATGTCGATCGCGGAGGCTCCTTTCACGATCACCGTGGAGAGAATCCAGATGAGAATCACGATTCCGGAAAAAGCGGCGATGGCGGCGGCCAGATTGACACCGAGGTCGATGGTCTTACGAAGGAGAACGGAGCGTTTCTTCAATTCCCGGTCCCTTCCGCTTTCCGCATCCGCGCCATTCCGATGTTGGCCAGGACCTGGATCAGGAAGGTGATGCAGAGAAGGATCAGGCCCAATTCCATCAGGGAGCTGAGGTAGAGCGGTTCCGCCGCCTCCGTGAACTCATTGGCGAGGGTGGAGGCGATGCTGTTACCGGGGTGGAAGAG
>RFFU01000008.1 GCA_003697085.1 Candidatus Hydrogenedentota bacterium | reverse complement strand
GGTCCGTCGTCCGCTCCGGGTGCGGATGTCTTGGAACTTTCGGCGAGTCTTGAGGAGGACGGAATGAGCGTCGATGAAATGTTGGATCGTTTGAGTGACGAGGAACTGGAGGAGTGGTTCGAGGAATGGGCGGGGGAGGTCGGGAAAGGAGTATGACGATGAAGAGGAACGAATGGAGACGACGGGTTTTCTGGGCGTTGCTCTGTGGGATATTGGTGCTTGGTTTCGGACGTTCCGTGACGGCCCAAGAATATGGCGACGAGGCGGTGACGAATCAGCAGGAGCGTTCTGCCGCGCGGGAAGAGAGGAGGCGGAAGATACGGGAGCGGATCGCACAAAAACTCGCGGAACGTCTCGACCTTACCGACGAACAGGTCTCGGAATTGATGAATATCGAGGAGAAGTATCGGAAGGAACGCATCGAGGTGCGAAAACGGCTTCAAGAGGAAGGAAAGAAGCTCAGGGATCTGGTCAAGGATGAAGAGAGCTCGGACGCGGAGATCGAGGCACAGTTGGATGTTTTGAGGAAAATTCAGGAAGAGCAGGCGCTTTTAGCCGTCAAACTCAGTCGGGATATCGAGAAGATATTGGGGCCGAGAAAGGCGGCTGAGTTGTTGTTGATCAAGGAGCGGATGAAGCGAATGTTGAGGAATCGAATGCGGGGCCGGAACAGGGGAAGGGGCCAAGGAGGAAACCGGCGCGGTTGGGGCGGAGAGGAACGATAGGGAGTCTACGCTCCCTGGAACCGCAGGCATCTTGCCTGCACCCCACTTGTCATTCCGAGCCCCTCGCGTTCGCTCGGGAAAGGCTCCGCGAGGAATCCCCCACGCCCGTCATCCGGCCCCAACACCCCGGCAGTCCAGGCATCTTGCCTGCAGGAAGACCTGCCAGGAGTGCAATCCCTGGGAGCGCAGGCATCTTGCCTGCAAGGATGCGGCGCAGGTTCTCCAATCTGCGGAGGGCGGATCCGATCTACTCCTCCGTAAGGAGATTTCGAGCAAGTGCGTAATCGACGAGTTCGGCGCGGGTCTTGACGCCGAGTTTCGATTGAATGTTGGCGCGGTGGGTATCGACGGTTCGTTTCGAGATGAAGAGTTCGTCGGCGATCTGCTGGTTTGTGTAACCACGGGCGATCAATTTCAGAACTTCGGTTTCCCGAGGACTCAGCGGCGAGGATTTTTCCGGGGAAGATTGTGAAGGGGAGATCATCGAGGAAACCATCAGATCCGAAAGCGCGGGATCGATGTATTTCTGGCCGCTTCGGATGGTTTCGAGGGCGGTTATGAGTTGAGAGGCGGAGGATTTCTTCAGGACGAAGCCGTCCGCCCCGGCCTGAAAGACCTCGCGAAGATAACGTTCTTCCTCGTGCATCGTAAGGACGATGACGAGAGCCTGGGCGCGGGTCTTCTTGATCAACCGCACGGTTTCGGTCACGGGCGGTCCCGGCATACGGATATCGAGCAAAACGACGTCGGGCTTCTTTTTCGGAAGGAGCCGGTCGATCTCCTCGGCGTTTCCGCATTCCGCAACAACCTCGAATCCCTCTTCCGACTCGAGATAAGCCTTGAGCCCGGCACGGAACATCGCGTGGTCATCGGCAATGAGAATCCTCGTTTTCTTCCTCATATCTCCGGCTCCCTTCCCAGAGGAATCTTGACCTGCAATGTTGTCCCGCGGCCGACTTCCGAGTCAACGGAAACGGTCCCCCCCAGTATCTCCGCGCGTTCCCGGATCCCGATCAAGCCGATGCCGGAAGAGACCTCGTTCGTCTTCCGCGCCGAGAAGCCCTTCCCGTCATCCTCGACGACGAGAACACATTCGTCCTTTCTGATCAAGATCATAATCTCAGCCGAGGAAGCCTCGGCGTGGCGGAGAACGTTGTTGACCGCCTCCTGAGTGATTCGGTAGAGGGTCGTTTCGACGGCTTCCGGAGGCCGTTTGGAGGAGGCGGACTGAATAAAACGGAAATTGAACTTCGTCTTGGAGTGCTGATTGAGAAGGGTGATGTAACGCTTGAGGGCGGATTCGAGACCGAAATCGTCAAGCACGGCGGGCCGAAGCGAGAACGAGAGGCGGCGGACGTTCTCAATGCTTCGTTCGAGATGTTTTCGGAATTCGGTTCGCCGTTCCCGGATTTCAGGACTCTCGGAGGGAAGGGATTCGATCATAAGCAGAAGTGCGGAAAGGGCGGCTCCGACTTCATCGTGGAGTTCGGAGGCGATCCGCCGGCGTTCTTCTTCCTGCGCCGAGACGAGCGCATCGATGAGCCGAACTCGGTCCCGTTCTTTCCGCAAAATCTCGTCTCGACGCTTCTCCAAGGTTTCGGTCATCGCGTTGAAGGTTTCCGCCAGGGTTCCGATTTCATCCGCCGCGAAAACCTCCGCCTTCTCGACCTTGCCCTCGCGAAGCGATTCGGCGGCGGTTTTCAAGCGGTCGATCGGATGGACGATCTGGTGGGTCAGGAGCAGGGCCAAGCCTTCGCCGGCTACGAGGCACAACAGCAGCGTAAAGAGGAAATTCAACGTCAGCCGGCGGAGTTCGGAGCGGATGCGCCGGTCCGAGACGATGATACGAAGATACCCTCCCGCCCCTTGAAGGATTGGTGTGATTTTTATTAGAAGAAGTTCCCCCGAGGGAAGGAAAAGGGCTTGGGGCCTTTCATCGAGAGAAGAGGTGAAGGGGGGGAGGCGGTCGAGACCGATTTTCGGATTGATGCTCCGTGATACGACATCGCCTTTCGGATCGAAAATGTCCACACAGAAAACGTCGGGGACGGAAGCGCGGAAGAAGCGAAGGGTTTTCCGGAGTTGAATGATATCGCCGACCGCGATCGGCCGTGAAACGAGGCCGCTCATCATCATCGAACTCGAATTAAGTGTCTCCTCGAGACGGAGGTAATAGCTTCGGGTCAACGAACGCTGAACCTGGTAGAGAGTCGCCGTGCCGAAGATGGCGGCGACCACGGCTCCGATTCCCATAATCTTCATAGAGATGGGAACGGAGAGGAGCGTGTGAAGGAGGCCTGTTTTGGGCCGGGAAGATCGGTTTTCGACCGCGGTCTTCAGTGTGTCTCCCACTGGCGTACCGCCTCGCGAACGGAAGCATAATCGGCGGGGGTGACGGGAACGAAGCGGTCGAAACCGAGGGAGGCGAGGATTGACCTTCCCTCGGGATCACGCTGCATCGTCGTGAGAACGTCGCGGTACCGCTCGGCCGTGCGGGAATCGAGGGAACTCGGGACAACGACCGGTGGCATTCCGACGGGCGGAGAGGAATCGATGACGACGACCTTTCTTCGGATTTCTTCCGGCATTGCGGCGAAGATGAGGCTGTCCACGGCGGCGGCGTCCACAACCCCGTCGGCAACCGCGTTCACGGAGCGATCATGACTTCCCGATATGATGTGTTTCGAAAAGAAATGTCTCGGGTCCTCTCCGGCCTTCTTCAAGACCAACATCGGATAGAGCCAGCCGGAGAAGGAGAGAGGGTCGGCGGAAGCGAAGGTCTTGTTGCGGAAATCGAGGATATTCTTCGCGGTGGTTCCGAACGGAGCGATGAGCAAGGATCGATAGGTCTTCGCTCCGTGGATGACCGGCGCGGCCAAGACTTTGAGATAACCCTCACGTTCGCCGACGATATAGGCGTAAGTGCAGATGAAGGCAAGATCGCATTCCCCGTTCTGGATGACGCGGTTGATGGAGAGGTAATTATCGCGGAGGATGATCTTACCGGGACGGTTGAAACGACTTCCGAGATAGACGGCCAGGCCGTGGTAACGGATGAGCGAGGACTCGGGGGAAACGATCGGCGCCACGGCGATGCGAAAGGGTGTTTTCGGGAGGTGGTAGGGATCGGGGCGGCCTTTATTGTTCTTTTGCGGCGAAGAGGCGGTGGGTTCCCAGGTTATGCGGTTCGGAAAGAGACTCTCGATCGTCCAAAGTCGCAACTTCTCCGCGTAGAGAAAGAGCAAAAAGACGACGATGGCGCCCCCGAAAAGGATGGTGAGGTGCGGTCCGAAGCGCGTTTTCCAGAAGAGTTTCATTTACCAAGCATTCTATGCGGGAAGTGGTCCCGTACAAAGCCTCGATTTTCTTTCAGCGGGAAGGATTCGGAAATATCGGTACGTTGTGCCAAACGGGTCTTTTGCCGCCGGAGATTCCGTGGACGGAGCGCGGACTCTCCCGTCTGCGGATGGCGGATCTGCTCTTCGCAGGTTAAAGAACCCGCGCCCCGTTTCCCGTCCGTCTTCTTTTCGTGTAGTCACGGAGATCGGGAAAAAATCCTTTTCCGAAAATTTTTTCTTTCTAAATCCGATCTTTAATTTTTTCGGGGCACAGTAAGGACCGACAGAGCGCGGCGCACCCCGTCGAAAGAGCGTGTTTGTGCCGGGGAGATCGCCGAGGGAGTGGGAGGCGACGCTGCTGATCGCGCCTCAGTATTTAATACGGATCGGAGGTGGAGCATTATACCCAGAAACCTTATGTGAAAAATGGTACTTATGGCGAATTGCGGTTGGAAGGAAAAGGGAACGATAATTTGTCCGATTGAGAGGCCCTCACGGACCGGTGTTGCGCGTCGGTGGCGCTGCCGCGGGCGACCGTGAGAGGTTTCTTGGAGTGGAGAAATGTTCATTGGAGGTGTGATCGTGTCAAGACGATTACTTTCTTTCGGGGTGGCGGTATTGGTGGGGTTGAGTTTGGCTCTTCCTGCGCGGGCGTTGAAGTTGTACCGGGACAAGGAGACGGGGCAGGTGACGACGAAGGCGGGCCCGAACCAGGAAAAACTTCTCGACCTCAGTATCTCGGGGAAGACGTATCTGCAGTACCGAACGGAGTTGACGCGGGACCCGAATGCGGGCGCAACGGCACGGAAGCCGTACAACGCCTTCGAATCGACGCGGATGTATCTGACCTTCAAAGCGGGGTTGGGAGATGTGGGAAAATTCAAACTGACCTATGATTTTCGCGACCAGAGCGGCGCCGAAGGGTACTCGACGAACATCAAGTACCTCTTTGCGGACCTGAACACGCCGATTCCGGGCGATGCCCATTTCCGTTTCGGTCAGATTCCGACGGTTTGGGTCGGGCGCGAAGAACATCTGTGGGGCTATCGTGTTCAAGGGACGATCTTTTCGGACCGCGAGGGCTATTACGGTTCAACGGATCGCGGTGTGGCGTTGAAGGGAATGATTCCCTCGCTGCCCCTAGAGTATGACGTGGCCTACACGAACGGAGAGGGCTACCGGACCGATGAGGTGAATTCAGGCAAGGCGATTCAAGGGCGGTTGACAGCCGATCTCTCGTCGTTCCTCGATGGTCTTTCGATCTCCGGATTCGGAATACGGCACAATCGGAACATCGGCCGAGTCAGCACGCGTTACATCGCGCAAGGATTTTACAAGAACGACCTCTTCCGCCTGGGCTTCGACTATATGTGGACGAAGGACGACAATCGCGCGGACGTCCCGGGGGCCAATCGGACGGCCGTTCCAGCGACCGTGACGCGCGACATCAAGGGAAAAGGTTTCTCACTCTTCGGTGCCGTAAAGGTTCCGAGTTTCGAGAAGGTGGAGTTGTTCGGTCGCTGGGACAAATGGGATCCCGACGACGTGATCGCGAACAACTCGCACGACCGTTACATCGGCGGCGTCTCGTACAAGTTCAGCGACAACATTCTCTTCCTGCTGGATTACGACGAGGTTTCCCAGGACCCGACGGCGTCGCTGTACGGTTCGGCGGACAGGAAGCAGGTTTTGTTGCAGTCGCAGGTGAAGTTTTAGGGGAGACAAAGGGAGAAAGAAAGGAGAGGAGCCGATGCCGGAACTAGAGGAGGAGCGCCGGCGGTTTTTCGAGGCGGCGATGGCGGCGGCGGGGGCGACGTTTTTGGGAGCGTTGCCGAGCCGCGCGGCGGCGATTCCGCGGGAATCGGTCGCCGGAGTTCTCGACGCGCCCGAGCCGCTGGCCGAGGGATCGATACTCGAACGAATGCGTGCGGACCTCAATCGCGCCTTGACGAAACCGATTGAGCAGCGGAGATGGGTGATGGTGATCGACTTGAACAAATGCGTCGGTTGCCACGCGTGCACCGTTTCGTGCATTGCGGAGAATGTCCTGCCGCCGGGGGTGTTGTACCGGCCGGTCACGGAAACCGAACTCGGGGAATACCCCAACGTTCGGAAGCGGTATCTGCCGCGGCCGTGTATGCACTGCGAAAATCCTCCGTGTGTTCCTCCCTGCCCGACCGGAGCCACCTACAAGCGATCCGATGGGATCGTCGCGATCGATTACGATCAATGCATCGGTTGCCGTTATTGCGTGACGTCCTGCCCTTACGGCGCACGCACCTTCGACTGGGGCGAGTACTACGAGAGCGGGACGCCGAGGATCAGCGAGTACGAGACGCGGCCTTCCCCGGAATACGGCGAGGACCGCCGCCGCTTGCCGAACGAACCGAACCGCTCTCCGAAGGGCAATGCGCGGAAATGCCAATTCTGTCTCCACCGCATCTCGGTCGGGATGTTGCCCGCTTGTGTGACGACCTGTATCGGCGGCGCGACCTATTTCGGCGACGGGAACGATCCGGAGTCTCTCGTGAGTGAATTGATCGGTTCACTGAAGACCTCCCGGCTGAAGGAAGACCTCGGGACCCATCCCCAGGTCTATTACTTGGTGTGAGGAGTAGGACGATGGTGAAGAAAAGATTGGGTTTACGAGAAGGCATCGGATTGTTGGTTCTCTTCGTCTTGGCGGTGATCGGCGCGGCGGCGATCTTCCAACGGCTCCAGAAGGGCCTGGCCGTCACCGCCCTTACCAGCAACGTTCCCTGGGGAATGTGGGTGGCGTACTACATCTACTGCATCGGCCTTTCGGCGGGCTCCTTCCTTCTTTCAACGGTGATTTATGTCTTTGGAATGACCCGTTTCGAGAAGATGGGGCGGATGGCGCTTCTCTCCGCGCTCTTTGCGCTCTGCGCCGGTATGACCTTCATCTGGATCGATCTGGGCCATCCCTTCCGGTTTTACAAGATCTTCACGGGCTGGCAAAGGTCGTCGGTGCTTGCGTGGGAATCGCTCTTCTACCTCTTCTACATCGCGGCCATCTGCCTCGAACTCTGGCTTTTGATGCGCTGCGATCTCGATCGTCTCGCCAATCGTTCGACGGGTTGGAAGAAGGTCTTCTACCGTTGTTTGGCCCTGCGGTGGCGATGTCCGGAGACGCCCGAAGGGCAGGAAGCCTGTCACGCGCAATCCTTGCGGTGGGTGAAGGCCATCGGAATCATCGGGATTCCGATTGCGATCGGGGTTCACGGAGGGACAGGAGCGATCTTCGCCGTCGTGGCCGCAAAACCCTATTGGTTCAGCGGCCTCTTCCCGATCATCTTCCTCGTGTCCGCTTTGCTCTCCGGGACGGGGTTGATGCTGGCCCTTTATGCGGGTTTCGGGCGGCGTGACGAGGATTACGAACCGATCGTGGCCGGGTTACGGGATTTCCTGGCGATCTTCATCGTCATCGACCTGCTCCTCTTCTTCAGCGATACGCTGGTGGGCTACTACGGCGCGATCCCCGACCACGTCGAGATCCTGCACGCGATTATGTTCGGCGATTTCTGGTACGTCTTTTGGATCGGCCAGATCGGTTTGGCTTGGCTCCTTCCGCTCCTCATCACATCCCTGCCGATGACGCGGCGGAATTACTTTTGGCTCGGAACGGCCGGCTGGATGGTCGTCATCGGGATCATCGCGGTCCGGCTCAATATCGTCATTCCCGCCTATCTCTATCCCCAACTGCCGGGGTTGGACAAGATCTTCGTCCACCCGCGATTGGCTTATTCCTATTTTCCGAGTTTGATCGAGTGGACTTCCTCGATCGGTGTCTTTGCGGCGGTGGGCTTGGTCTTCATTGCGGCGTGTCGGCTTCTGCCGCTCTATGAATTGACGGAGGAGGAAGGACGATGAGCAAGCAGATGGAAGTGGAGGAGGAAAAGATGAAAGAGACGCAGGGATTGACACGGCGGGAACTTCTGAAGTCCGCCGCCTTCGTCGGCGGGTGTTCCGCATTCGCCTCCGTGCTGGGAACATCACGGGCATTGGCGGAACGTCTCCTCGGCGCGCCCGAAGGAGTGTACGAATTATCGCTACCCGAAAACGTCATATACACAACGTGTCTCCAGTGCCATGTCGATTGCCCGATCAAGACGAAGTATTGGGACGGGGTGCTGGCGAAGATAACGGGAAATCCCTACAGCCCCCAATCGATGCTTCCCCACATTCCCTATGAGACATCGCCGAAGGTGTCCGTTTTGATCGATGCCAAGGTCTGTCCGAAGGGACAGGCGGGGATTCAGACTTATTACGATCCCTACCGTATTCGGAAGGTGTTGAAGCGGGTCGGGCCTCGCGGCTCGAACCGCTGGAAGTCGATCCCGTTTGATCAATTCATCAAGGAAGTGGTCGAGGGCGGGAAACTCTTTTCCGAGGCCGGGGAGAACCGGCATGTGGCCGGGTTCAAGGAAGTTCTCGCTGTACGGGACGAGGCGAAGGCCAAGGCCTTGAAGGACGATGCGAAGAAGTTCGCCAAGGGTGAGATAACGTTGGAACAGTTCCGCTCCCGTCACGGCGATCTCTCGAAACTTCTCGTTGATCCCCAACATCCCGATCTCGGACCGCGGAACAACGGTTTCACGTTTCTTGCGGGTCGGATCGAGCACGGGAGGAAAGAGTTCGGCAAATGGTTCACGAAGGCTTGCGGGTCGGTTAACTTCTACGAGCACACGACGATCTGCGAGCAGTCGCATCACATCGCCTTTTCCGAGATGACGCATCACAAAACCCACCATCTCAAGCCGGATCTTCTCAATTCCGAGTTTGTGATCTTCTGGGGGACGGGCGCCTTCGAGGCGAACTTCGGGCTGACCCCGATGGCCGAGAAGGTAACCTCGGGACTGGTCGAGCGCGGACTGAAGATGGCGGTGGTGGATCCCAGGCTTTCGAAGACGGCGGCGAAGGCGAAGTGGTGGCTGCCGGTAAAGCCCGGCAAGGATGTTCACCTTGCGATGGCGATGCACCGCTGGATTCTTGAGAACGGGCGGTACGACGCGCGGTTTCTCGCCAATGCCAACAAGGCCGCGGCGAAGGAGGACGGGGAGTCCTGTTGGTCGGATGCCACGGCGTTGGTATTTATCGAGGACGGTCGTCCGGCGCGTTACGTGCGGGGCAAGGACTTGGGACGCGGCGGTGAGGAACGTGTGATCGTTTCCGGCGGCCGGCCGGTCGTGGTCAAGGAAGAAGGGCCGGCTCAGGAGGGAGAACTCTTCGCGGAGGTCGAAATCGGGGGAAAGAAGGCCAAGACGGTGCTCTCCGTATGGCGTGATGAAGCCTTCAAGAAGACGATCGAGGACTGGGCGAAGGAGGCCGGAGTTCCTGTCCGGAAAATCGTCGAGGTGGCGCGCGAGTTTACGTCTCACGGGAAACGATCGGCCATCGATCTCTATCGCGGACCGGTGCAGCATGCCAACGGTCTCTGGGCCGCTCAAGCGATCATCGCGCTCAATGTTTTGATCGGGAACATCGACTGGAAGGGAGGACTTTCGAAGGGCGGAGGCCATTGGCACGAAGATGGAAGCAAACCGGCGGGCGTCTTCAAGATCAAGGGTCGGCTCAAGAAACTCTTCCCGACGTGGGGACCGAAGATGTCGCGCGAGAAGGCGAGGTACGAGGATTACTCTCTCTTCCGCGAGCAGGGATACAAGGCACCGAGGCTCTGGTATCCGTTTTCCGGAAACATCTATCAGGAGGTTATCCCCTCGGCGGCGGCCCGGTATCCTTACGGATGCGAGATTCTTCTCCTCCACAAGGGGACGCCGGCGCTATCCACGCCCGCGGGCCATCGTTACATCGAGACGCTAAAGGATCCGAAGAAGATTCCGCTCTTTATCGCAAGCGACATCGTCATCGGCGAGACATCGATGTATGCGGACTATATCCTTCCCGATCTGACCTACCTGGAGCGCTGGGGAACGCCGCACGTCACTCCCGATGTCAATTCGGCGACCAGCAAGGTGCGTCAGCCCGCGGCAAAGCCGCTGACCGAGGAATGCACGGTGGCGGGCGAGAAGATGCCGATTTCCCTGGAGGCCTTCTGTATCGCCGTCGGAAAGGCCTTGAAACTCCCCGGATTCGGCAAGAACGCCGTCGGTGAAGGAGCCTCGTTGGACCGACCGGAGGATTTTTATCTGAAAGCGGTGGCGAATCTTGCCGTCGGCGACAAGCCGGGGCAGGACGTGCCGGAGGCTGATGGGGAGGAACTGGCGGTCTTTCGTGCCGCCCGGCGTCATCTTCCACCGAGCGTTTTCGACGAAGCGAAATGGAAACGCGCGATCGGAAACGATGAATCCCTCTGGAGGAAGGTCGTGTACGTGCTCAATCGGGGAGGGCGGTACGCTCCCTTCGAAACGGCTTACGACGGGAAATTTATGAAGAAACGCCTGGCGCATGCCTTTCATCTCTTTTACGACGACGTGGCACGGAGTCGCAATGCCATGACGGGGGCATATTTCCCGGGGCTGCCGCTTGTCGATTCCCCCGTGGCGATGGGAGTTGCCGACGCGAAGGGGCGTGCGGTGCGGCAGAGTGAAAAATATCCCCTGGCGCTTTTCACGTTCAAGGAGTCCTTCGGCGGACACTCGCGGACGATCTCGAATTACTGGACGAATCTCGGACTCTATCCCGAGAATTACGTCCTCTTGAATGTACGCGATGCGGCGCGGTACGGAGTGCGTGACGGCGAGACGGTCCGATTGGTCTCCGAGGCGAATCCGGAGGGTGTCTTCTCTCTGGGGAATGGAGAGAAGCGTGCGGTCGAAGCGAAGGTGAAGGTCCTGCAGGGAATCCGGCCGGGAACGGTCGGCGTCTCCTGGCACTTCGGACACTGGGCCTACGGTTCGCGGGATGTTGTGGTGGATGGCGGAACAATTCGCGGAGACAGGCGGCGTGCGGCCGGAGCCTGCCCGAATCCGTTGATGCTGGTTGATCCGGCTCTCGGAGATATGTGCCTCACCGATCCGATCGGCGCGTCGTCTTCCTTCTACGATACGCGCGTTAATATCGTGAAGGTGTGACGAATGTTTCCCGGCGGGTCGGAATGGGTTCTGATCTTTCTCGTGGGGATCATCTTCTTCGGCGCGAAGAGGATCCCCGAGGTCGCCCGTTCGTTGGGGGCGGCCGCCCGGGAATTCCGAACGGGATTACAGGAGACGAATCCGATCGGGGTCGAGAAAGGGGCGGGGCACGGAAAAACCCGTGAACAGAACCGCTAGAGGCGAAACCTCCGACTGTATCTGCCGGCCGGCGCAAGTGCGCCGCCGGCTTTCTTTTTGTTCACGCTCGATTTTGTCGACCCTCCTTTTCGGATTCCTCTTGGTGCTTCTCCCGGCCGGGTGCGGTGGAGTGCGGGGAGCGCACACCCCCCGGTATTCGGCGGAAGAGATTGCTGCGAGTCGAAATTCCTGGGAGAAAGAAAGGAGGGAATTGGCCCGCGGGTATCTCGAACGAATTCCTCCGGGCCGCTATCAGGTTTCCGTGAAGGAATTCTTGTCAGGGGATTCCGGTCCCTTTGATTTGATTCTGGATGTACGGACCCCGAAAGAATACGCCGCGGGGCATATCCCTGGCGCAATCAACATTCCTCTCCGGAGGCTTCTTTCCGAGCCGCATGCCGAATTGCGGCCGGAGAAGAAAATCCTGGTATATTGCCGTTCCCAAAAACGGAGCACGCATGCCTTGGTGGCCTTGAGGATCGCGGGGTTCGATAATGTGTGGGAATTGCGGGGCGGCTATCGGGCGTGGACGAGTTATGGATCGTCCTCCTTTGCGCCTTCGGGGGGGAAAAATGCTTCGACGGGAAGGAAGGATGAGAAGAAAGAGAGGAGCGGAAGGCGCGGTTCGGAAGAGGAGAAGGGGCGGAGGGTAAGGTTCGGGAAGCCCGGAACGGAACGAGGAACGAGGTCCGGAGAGGAAAAGCCAGAAGAGGACGAAGAACCGGATTTTGGGTGTTAGAGCGGAGCACCGAATCGTTTTCAGGTTGAATCTTCGGCTGTAAAACCCAGCGGTGTTTCCGGGAACCGAGGACCACGACGGCGGAGAACGAGGAGAGCGATGAAATCATAGAGGGCGTGCTGAAGGATCGGGACGAGGAGATTTCCCGTGAAGTGAAAGCAGGCGCCGAGCCAGGTGCCTAGGAGAGCGGCGGCGAGCCCGTATCCCGGCGTGACGAGATGTGCGGCTCCAAAGGCCAGCGAAGAGAGAATGATTCCGGCGACGACACCGTTGTACTGAGTGAAGCCGCTCTGCATCACTCCCCGGAAGAAGAACTCTTCGCAGACGCCGGCAAGCAAGGAGACGAAGAGGAGTTCCCAAAGAGCCGCGGCTTGAATCACCGGCAGAAGGAATTCCTCGATACTCTCCAGCGTCTCCCGTAACGGTCCCGGGTAGCGATATTCGATTGCCAGCGCGAGAACGAGAGGAAGGGTTCCGGCGAAGCCGAGGAGGACGGCGTCCGTGTCGGCGTGGAAGAGGGAGCGAAGGGGGATCGCAAGATACCACGCCAGAAGTGCGCCAAGAACAAAGAGAAAGCCTTCCGTAAGGAGGGCGAAACGAAGGAGAAGAAAACGTTCGGAAGGTTCCGGATTCATCGGGAAGCGGTGGAAAGCCCGCGGTGGCGATTGATGGCGGCCGCCAATTCCTGCCTTCGAAAGGCGGCGTATTCTCCGCTCTTGACGAGGGCGATGTAGTCCAACCCCTTCTCGGCTTCGGCCATGACGGCATCGAGGATTTCGGTCATTGTTCGGCGGCCGTCCATCAGAGCCGTGGCACGATGAACGGCGTCGCCGATCGCGCGCGTCTGCGCCGTCTCGACGATCTGCTCTACGCTCGAAAGATCGATCTCATCCCGGCCGAACGAGATTTCCTTCCGGTTCCGCGCCCGTATTTTCGCGTCGTGCCGTCCCCGTCGCGCGCTGATACCGCCTCGGATCGGAATCCGACGGCGCGGCTCAGGGAAATCCTCGGCGCATTCGCGTTCCCGCCCGGTGGGGTTTTCCCCGGCGATCCGCTTTGCTTCCGGCGTCAGGTCCCGCACGCGGTATTGGAAAAGTCCGATGACGGTGTCGGCCACATCGAGGTAGTCTCCGCTGCCGCCCAAAACCAGGATTGTCGAGACACCGCGGGCGGAAAAGAGTTGCCGGACGCGATCGACGAACGGCGTGATCGGTTCGTCCTCCGTGCGGATTAATTTCTGCATTCGATGGTCGCGGATCATGAAGTTGGTCGCTGAGGTATCCTCGTCGATCAACAAAACCTCCGCTCCGGCTTCGACGGCCTCGATGATCGAGGCCGCCTGGCTTGTGGAGCCGCTGGCGTCGTCCGTCGTGAAAGCGGTGGTATCGCGCCGGAAGGGGAGATTGTTGATGAACGGAGAGATATCCACTCCTCGCACCGAGCGGCCGTCCTCGGCGCGGATCTTGACCGCGGTCGAATCGGTTACCACTCGCTCCCGACCGTCCCCCGGAATATGGTTATAGACGCCGTGCATCAGGGCGTTGAGGAGCGTCGATTTTCCGTGGTAACCGCCTCCGACGATAAGCGTCACTCCGCGGGGAACT
This sequence comes from Candidatus Hydrogenedentota bacterium, assembly GCA_003697085.1. Lineage (GTDB taxonomy): Bacteria > UBA8481 > UBA8481 > UBA8481 > J006 > J006. Next base: position 2,367 of record RFFU01000008.1, on the reverse strand, counting down.
CCCATTCCGGAAAGAATTCCCGAATGTGGTGTCGAAATCGAGACGCGGAGCGATTCGGGGGACGCAAAGGGAACGGCTTCGGAAGCGGGAAGAGGATCGGTAGCGATGCCGGAGGCGCGCGGGAGGATTGCACCGTCGGCGACAAAGGCGACGAGACCGAGCCGCGGCAAAGCCTCTCGAAGAGCGTCGGCGTCTTCACTGACATCCGCCCATCGCTTGAGGGCATCGGCATCGAGAGAGGAGTAAAAGAGCGAGGAGCGAATGAGCCGGGGGAGTGATTCGAGGAGGAGGCGACGCGCGGGTTCGCCGGCGATACGTCGTCCGAACGCCGGAAGGCCCACGCGGAACCGCGCTTCAAGTTGAGCGGCATCGATCCGTACGGCGCTTCGTTTCAGAAGAGCCGGACCGGGTTCAAGGACGAGGATGCGGCCGCTTTTGCCGCTTCCGGAACCCGCGCGCCCGCTGCGGGACTCCTCCTTCCGAGCGTTTCGCACAAGAGATCTCAAGAGAAAATCCTCGGTCGCGACGATGCGCGATGTTCCCTCGATCGTCTCCCTTGGGAGTCCGGTTCGGGAAAAGGGAATCTGAACGGAGACGCGGCTGGGTGAGGCGAAGGGATCGGATTGAACGTGGTCGATCGAGAGGAGGAAGTCTTCGAAGTCGTACCGGCCATGGAGATCCCGATACGCTTTATACCCGCGCCCGTCGATTCGAGCCAGAAGGCGTTCAAGCTCGCGCGGAGAGCGGAGGGCGTGCCGACTCACGACGAGGAATGCGGAGAAGCGATATTCTTCAGCGTCAAGCCTTCGGACCGAACTCGGCCAGCGCGCTCGCCTTCGGAAACCGCTGGAAGTTCTCGCGAAAATGGGCCGCCAGTTCCCGGGCCTTTTGAAAATACGCGTTCTTGTTCTTCCAGGCGGCCTCCGGGTTGAGAACCTCCTCGGGAATGCCGGGCAGGGCTTTCGGAAAATCGACATTGAAGATTTCGTGATGTCTGTAAGAGACCTTGTCGAGGGTTCCGTCGAGGGCCATATGAACGATTTTTCGGGTATGAGAGATGGAGATACGTTTTCCAATGCCGAACGGTCCTCCTTGCCATCCGGTATTGATGAGGAAGACCGATGAACCGTGTTTTTCGATCTTCTTGGCGAGGAGCCGCGAGTATTCGGAGGGGAAGCGTGGCATAAAAGGAGCGCCGAAGCATTCGGAGAAGGTCGGCACCGGTTCGGTTACGCCCACCTCCGTGCCGGCCAGTTTCGAGGTATAGCCGCTGAGGAAGTGGTACTGGGCCCGGTCGACGTCGAGTTTCATAACCGGCGGCAGAACGCCGAAGGCATCCGCCGTGAGAAAGATGACGGTGCGCGGATGGCCTCCGCGCCCCTCGGGAACGAATCCGGGAATGTAATGGATCGGATAGGAGACCCGGGTATTGGCGGTATGGGAATCATCCGAGAAATCGATGGAGCGGGAGACGGGATCGAGAACGACGTTTTCGACGAGAGCGCCGAATCGGATGGCGTTCCAAATCTGCGGCTCGTCCTCGGCGGAAAGATTGATGCATTTCGCGTAACATCCTCCCTCGAAATTGAAGACACCCTCCGCCCCCCACCCGTGTTCGTCATCTCCGACCAGGGAGCGTTCGGGATCGCTGGAGAGGGTCGTCTTTCCGGTGCCGGAGAGGCCGAAGAAGACGGCGGTGCTTCCGTCCGCTCCGACGTTACAGGAACAATGCATCGGAAAGACGTCGCGTTCCGGAAGGAGGAAATTCAGAGCCGTGAATATCGATTTTTTGATCTCGCCGGCGTAGCCCGTTCCCGCGATCAGGACGGTTCGCTTTCGGAAATTGAGCAGGACGGCGATGTCGGAATTGAGACCCGCGCCGGGAAGATCGAGGGTGAGGGAAGGGGCGGAGACGACGAACCAGTCGGGCTCGAATCCCGCCGCTTCGGAACGCGTCGGCCGGATGAACATATTCCAGGCGAAGAGTCCATGAGAGGCCTTCTCGCTGAGCACGCGGATCTTGAGACCGTATTCCCGATCGGCTCCGGCCCACCCGTCCGTGGCGAAAAGGTCTCTTCCGCGAAAGTGCCTTGCAATCTCCGCCTGCACCTTTCGGTAGGTCTCTTCCGAAATGGGTTTGTTGACCTTTCCCCAGTTGACCTTCTCGTGTATTTCGTTCGTATCGACGAGGAAGCGGTCGTTGGGAGCCCGTCCCGTGAAACGCCCCGTCAGAACGCAGAGGGCCCCCGTGTCGGAAAGATGTCCCTCAGAACGTTTCAGACTCTCCTCGATGAAGGCCGCCGGGCTTGCCAGCCTCACTACGGATTTCGGTTTAAGCCAGTCCGGCAAGAGATCGCCGGGTTCCTT